>JAGOSC010000096.1 GCA_018062515.1 Candidatus Omnitrophota bacterium | reverse complement strand
CGGATCATCGCAATGCATGCACAGCGTCGGGCCAGTCTTGACAGATTCAGCCCGGTCTAATGGTTCTAAATGAATCATCGGCACGCCGCGGTGAGTTCCGCATTCAGCACAGGCGGCCTCACAGGCACGGCAGCCAATACAACGCTGCGGATCAATAAATAAATCATTTTCCTCTAACCACTCGCTCATAAAATTTTATTCTTTCCTGGCTTTTTCAATTCTTACCGCGCTCATTTTAAATTCCGGGATTTTTGAAACAGGATCAAGAGCGCGTTGTGTCAAGCGGTTAATCGATTGTTTACCTCCCCAATGATATGGAACAAAGATCGTATCCGGCCTAATAGTTTTAACCACCTTGGCTTTTAGTTCCATTGAATCTCGTCGGGATGTAATCTTAACCCAATCTCCGTCTTTGATGTTGTATTTATCAGCCAGTAACGGATGTATTTCCACGTAAGGATCAGGACATTGATCGGTTAAAAATCCAATGCGGCGGGTTTGAGTTCCGGACAAATAATGATAAATTACTCGTCCGCTCGTCAGATAGATTGGGTACTCCTCGTTAATGAGATCCGCGGAAGGGCGATACTCAACTACATTAAAGTGAGCTTTCCCGTCGGGATGATAAAATTTCCCATTTTCAAATAACCGCGGTGTGCCTGGATGATCTAATTCAGGGCATGGCCAAAACACGCCCATGTTTTTATCAATCTTATCGTACGTAATACCGAAATAATCCGCCGTCCCGCCCTTGGAGGCAACACGCAATTCATTAAACATATCTTCGGCATTCTTGAAATGATCGAAATATTTCCCCTTACCTAGCCGTCGAGCAATCTCAAGTAAGATTTCCCAATCTACCTTTGCCTCTCCCGGCGGATTAACCGCTTTTTGAATGCGGATGACACGTCCCTCGGCGGAAGTGGATGTCCCCTCATCCTCTTCATGAAGCGAGCCCGGTAAAATAATATCGGCGTGTTGGGCCGTTTCACTGAGAAAGAAATCGATGTTGGTGTAAAATTCTAACTTTTCCAAAGCCTCGCGCGTAAAATTGGAATCCGGTAAACTCACCAATGGATTAAAACAAATGCTCAATAATCCTTTAATCTTTCCAGCATGAATCTCATTCATAATTTCCTGTGCGGATAAGCCTTTCCCAGGCAAATCTTTTTCATCAATTCCCCAAACTTTTGAAATATACTGACGGTGTTCCGGATTAGTAATGTCCCGATTCCCCGGAAGCTGATCGCATTTATGTCCATGCTCACGTCCGCCTTGTCCATTGCCCTGCCCAGTAATCGTCGCATACCCGCAACCAACTTTTCCGATGCGTCCCGACGCTAAAACAATATTAATACAGGAAAGAACATTATCCACGCCTTTGGTGTGATGTTCAATTCCTCGGGCATGAAGAAGGAAACTTCGTTTTGCTTTGCCCCACCATTCGGCAGCGGTCTTGATACTCTTTATCGGAACACCTGTGATACGTTCGCATTCTTCCGGAGAATATTTAGCAACAGCATTTTTCACGTCTGGAAAATTCGTCGTATAGGCATCTATAAATGTCTGGTCAATATCACCCGCTTGAATCATTAAATTCAAAATTGTATTGAATAAATGTGAATCTGTCCCCGGTCGCACGGGCAAAATTAAATCGGCCGTTCGCGCGATCGGAGTAATGCGCGGATCAACAACAATGAGTTTCGCTCCACGAGTATCACGTGCCTTCCAAATGTAATCTGTGGTGATCGGCGCGCATTCCGAAACATTTGTCCCGGCGCATAATATAAGATCTGTTTCCAAGATATCCGCCCAGGAATTGGCAGCGCGATCAAGCCCGAACGCTTTTTTATTTCCTGCTCCGGCGGAGACCATGCATAAACGTCCGTTATAATCAAGATTGGCTGTTTGTAATGCGATACGCGCGAATTTACCGACGAGATACGACTTTTCATTACTCAAGGAAACGCCCGAAAGCATAGCAAAACTATCTTTCCCATATTTGCTTTGAATTCGTTGAATCTCAGAAACAACTTTACTGTATGCTTCTTCCCACGAAATCTTTTCGTACCCTTTTCCGGTACGGTTCTCCAAAGGATACAGTAAACGGTCCGGATGGCTTCCCTGCATATACCGCTTAACACCCTTAGGACAAAGCTTACCTTTATTAAACGGGAACTCTTCCCACGGATCAAACCCGACGACAGCGTTATCTTTGACTTTTAGAATAATGCCGCATTGCTGTCCGCAAAAACAACAATGGGTTTTGACCCGTTGGTCGGGCTCACCGCTTGACTGATCCCATCCTCCTGGCGGCTCATGTTTTAAATGCGGGCCGTATTGTTCGATAATTTTTTCTTGCGCAATTGGTAATTTTGCCATGATTATTCCTTAATCCACTTTTTTACGGGTAATATCAAATTCCCCTTTAAGCCTTTTGTGTTGAGTTGTCATCATGAGCTGGCGACGAGCTTGCGGGCTTAAATCTTGAACAGAGAATTTTTCACCTTCTGTCTCAAACTTAAATCCGAGTTCGCGCAGAATACTTTTAACATCATCCTTTTGGACTTGGCTGGTAAATTTCTCCCCTGTCTTTGGGCAGACAGCCAGGGTCCCTTGTTCCTTTTCATGGATATACAATTCAGCCCCCATTTGGGCGGAACGCTGAAAGATATGAAAAAATTTTCCAAAGGGAAGATACACTAAAAAAGCCACGACCGTCCAACAATGCACCGTCGATAAAATGCGGTAATGTTGTCCGGCAAGATAATGTGTACTAAACGTCAAGAAAAGCCCGGAAATTGCTACGGAGAATAAAATTAGAAGCGGTAAAATATCGTGATTAAAGGTCTGCGTAGTGATCTCTCCCGGATGGAAAAGACGACGAGAAAAGGCCATCACCGTTCCCACGATGATCATGACAGAACAAAAATTTAAAGAATTAAAAAATAAAAAACCGATAATGCCGTACGGATCAAAAATCATCATAGGAAATCCGAAAACATACAGTTGATACATGTAGGCATCGCCCAAAGGATGGGCAAAATGCAGCCAGCCGAATACGAGTGGAAACGTGACTGCAAAACCTAAAACACAACCCCAAGCTAAAAGAAAATGCATAATCCAACGATAATGGCTGCGTTTTCCAATAAATTTCTGTAAGAACATATTTTCAAAAAATGCCCTAATGATAAAAAAGAAATTGGAAAAAAAATGCTTACTAAAAAACAGATTTAAACTTCGCTTCCACAATGTACGGGTTGGCGGGCGGGACAACCATACGGAATAACGATAAACACTGCCGAAGACAGCAAAAAGAGTAGCGATTAAATAAGGAATAAGCGCGGCGTCAAAATAAATGAGCTTTCGAGAACCAATAACAATCAGAATCGACAAAATCGCAATACTTGATAGTCCTTTAAAAATGCCCGGTGGATACAATCGCATAAACACGTTATACTTTCTCCCTAGTTTATTAATAGTTTTTAATACTTATTTTATTACTATAGGCTGTCATGACCCGTCTTGAAAGCTTAAAAATTAAAAGTTGTTTGAACATAAGCAAAATCAGCATCATCGGATGCCCCGGTGTCCTTTAAAAAATTCCCCGAAAATAAATGAGAATACCCCCACATCATCCCCATATAATTTGTCACTTGATATTTGGATAAAAAATCCAATTCACTGCCTACATAAGAATCAGCACCTGCGGCCGTTGCCCTTTTGATTGTTCGATTTGCAGCGTACAAATTATCCTCAGGGGTGTCTAAATAAATTAAATGATAATCGGCTTGTAAATTTAATTTCTTCGTCGGATCGGCTTTGATCTGAAAACGATAATCGTTGATATTTTGAAGGCTTACAAAATCCATGAAACCATAAAAGGGATGGTTGGTGGGTTGAATATTATCGAAAGTTTGACGCTCACCATCTGTACTATCATCGTCGCCGGAAGCATAATCAAATTCAAAAGAAGCACGCGGCTTCCATGCGTGATCCAAAGTGTAACCAAGAATTACCACAGCCATCTGAGCGTCGACATCTAGGCTTCCTGAATTACCAACTTGTTTAGCGGCCTCTAACTCAAAATCAAAATTAGAATCAAAAACTTTTCCGAGTACACGGCCCCCTATTGTAAAGTCATCGACCTCACCATCTCCAGTCTGACCAAATGAAATTGATTGCCCATCCGTATTGCGGTTAATCACATATTGATCGATAGTTATATCTTTTATTCCTTTATATACCGCATAATATCCGCCTATCCGGTCATCGGCCGACCCATCGTAGAAATCATCCATTTCTCGAGGGGATTTAAGAGGAGTCTTCCCTCCGCCAAAAATATCGATGTTCAATTTCTGTTTATCAAATTCTAAAATAATTTTTCCTGCATCAAATGTCTGAGCAACATTCGACCAGTCAAACGCACCTAAAAGCCGCTGAGCGCCGTAAGATAATTCCTGACGGCCAAATTTTATACCGACTTTAGAGAGGTTGATTGGTTCGACGGCTAATTTATATGTCTTAAATTCCATCCATAGCTGCCGGGTCTCACCCCAATTTTCATAAGCTGCCTTTGAACCGCTAAAACTGTCATCCGAAATACGGGCATCCTGAAATTGATAAAACAATTTTAAATCATCCATTGGTTTTAATGTCAGCCCCAAACGGCTGCGCCACAAATTAAACCCATCCTCATCGTCGAGAGCGTCATTAAAATCAAAGTTAGACCTGTATTCAAACCTATGCCGCAATTGAATATCCAGCTCCATCCATTTTGGAAGATGATCATTAATCAGCGGGCCAGCGGAGGCGCGATCCGTCCCAAAAGATAAAAACAACATAAAAAATAAAACTAAGGCCGGTGTCTTTAATTTTTTTATCATTACAGTGCTCCGCCTGTCTGGTATTCCGTCACGCGAGTTTCAAAAAAATATTTTTTTAACATGAATGTGTTCATTCAAATTAACTTCTGCCAATTTTTTGTTTTCCCTCGTCATAGGCCTGTTAGCGTTCTGCCAAGTCTTTATAATCCTTTTTGGGGCGTGCTTTTTAAATTAGCGTTATATTAATTAGTTTTACTTTTATTAAGTATATTGGAGACAGAAAAAAAATATATGCGGTCTCATACGGGTCGAAGTAGGTAGTAGTACCTATAAATAAAAAATTCAAGGTTGGTATTTAAACGGGACATTTTTTAAATCAAATTCTATAACTCCAAAAAATCCGGTACCGCAGTGGATTTGAAAAGCGATTTTAGCCTTTCGTTAGGATTACTTTCATGATCAGAATTACCATCGGTAAATTCTAAATATAATGCATTATAATGTTTATCAAGAATTAAGCTTATGGCAGGAAATATATTATTTTATTAATCAATGAGATGGTATGTGGATAAGAAATTTAAATGCAGTAAAATGCTTTTTCGATTGTTTAAAATTTTATATTTCTTTGACCTAACACAAGAATCGCGGTACAAATAAAAATAATTTCTGCTAATACATAAACGGCCAAGGTGTTGGCAATTCCCGACGTGAACCCATATGAATGCAGGCCCACATTCAGTAAATTAACGCCGAACCAGGCCCACATGACATTGACCAATGTCAAAATACACCCGACGGCCGCCCCCAAAGGATGGATAATCTTGGCAATGCGCGCGTGAAAAATAATCGCACACCACAAAACGATCATCAAGGC
>JAGOSC010000004.1 GCA_018062515.1 Candidatus Omnitrophota bacterium | reverse complement strand
CAATAAAATAGCGATCAATCGTTTATCCAATGCAAAACAGCATCGCGCTAATCATGGAACGGTCCGCGCGCATGTAGCTAATATGTTGTTGGGTTTGACGAAAGGTCACAAAAAAGAATTAGAAATTCAAGGGATTGGTTTCCGGGCTGCACTGCAAGGAAAGAAAATTGCCTTCATTCTAGGTTTCAGCCATCCCGTTGAATATATTATTCCCGACGATGTGAAGGTGACGGTGCCTACTCAAACGTCCATCATTATTGAAGGAATGGATACACAGCGTGTTGGTCAAGTGGCAGCGACGATTCGCGCTCTTAAAAAAGTTGAACCATATAAGGGTAAAGGCATACGCTACGTCGGTGAAAATGTAAGAAGAAAACAAGGTAAATCGGTAAGTAAATAATGAAAAATACAAATATCAGAGAGTCTCAAAGATTATTCCGTCATCAAAGAATCCGAAAAATATCGCATGGCACGCAAGAATGCCCACGATTATGTGTACATCGAAGTGCGAAGAATTTATCTGCGCAAGTGATTGATGATGTAAATGCTAAAGTATTATTCGGTCTGTCGACGTTAAATAAAAATATTCGTTCCAACCAAAAGAACGGCGGAAATATTAAAGCCGCTGAAGTTCTTGGAGAAGCAATCGCTGTAAAAGCAAAAGAAAAAGGTATACTCAAGGTTTGTTTTGACCGAGGAGGATACTTATACCACGGGCGTGTAAAGGCATTTGCTGATGCTGCGCGAAAAGGTGGATTGGAGTTTTAAATTTATGACTAGAGAACATGATGATAAACCTGAAAACAGAAAAAATTTTTCCAGACAAAATAATAAAAGAAGCGATCCGAGTTCATTGGAACGAGAAGCTCGTCTAGCAAAGCTGCCTAAAAAAGAAGCCGTTTTCGCAGATAAAGACGAAACTTTATTAGTAGATGAAACAGGGGCAGTCAAAGATCCGGTTTTAGATGTAAAGAGCCCGAGAGTTGAACCTGGAACTATTATTAAAGACCCAACAGCTCCGGAAGTTATTGAAAAAGTTATTTCAATCAAAAGAATTACGAAGGTAACGAAGGGCGGAAAGAAATTATCATTTAGCGCATTAGTTGTCGTCGGGGATGCAATGGGAAAAGTGGGTTACAGTCACGAAAAAGCGAGCGAAGTATCTATTGCGATTCGAAAAGCTTTAATTGTCGCCAAGAAAAATATGATCAAGATCCCAATCAAGGGCAGCACCATTCCGCATGAAATTATCGGGATGTGCGGCGGGGCTGAAGTTTTATTAAAACCAGCGGCCGAAGGTACGGGCGTCATCGCTTCCGGAACGGTTCGAGCTGTTTGTGACGGTGCTGGTATCCATAATATTTTAACAAAATGTCACCGGTCTAATAATCCGGTTAACGTCGTTAAAGCCACATTTGACGGTTTAACACGATTAAAATCAGCGAGAAAATAAAATGCATTTACATGAATTAGTATCCCCTAAAGGATCAAGAAAACGTAGAGGAATTGTTGGACGAGGTAAGGGTTCTGGTTCTGGAAAAACCTCTGGACGCGGTGTAAAAGGACAAACGTCTCGTTCAGGAGGCTGGTCAGCTAAAGGTCATGAAGGTGGACAGATGCGGCTTATTCGACGATTACCAAAAGTCGGTTTTAATGCTCATCGGCCAGTGCTTTATCAAATTGTTACAATCGATAATCTTAACCGATTTAAGAACGATACAGTTGTTACAGCAGAGCTTTTAAAAACAGAAGGGTTGATTAAGAGTTTAAACAAACCTTTTAAGATTTTAGGTGATGGCGAATTAAAAACTGCATTGATCATACAAGCCGAAAGCGTGTCCGCGTCAGCGAAAGAAAAGATTGAAAAAGCGGGCGGTAAGGTTGAGATTACTGCAAAGATAGAAATTGAAAAAACCAAAAAGTCATCATCTTAAGGGCTGTCATTTATGTTAGCAAAGTTTGCTAATTGTTTTAAAATTCCTGAATTAAAGAAGAAAATATTATTTACTTTAGGAATTATTGTTGTTTATCGTATCGGATGTTATATCCCGACTCCGGGAGTTAATGCCGCTGTTTTAGGGCAGTTCTTTGAAAGAATGGCAACCAGCGCCGAGGGAAGTATATTCGGTATTATGAATCTTTTTTCAGGTGGCGCTTTGGAAAAAATGACGGTGTTTTCTTTAGGGATTATGCCGTATATCTCCAGCTCCATTATTTTACAGCTGTTAACGGCCGTTATTCCTGCCCTTGAAAAAATAGCCAAAGAAGGTCAAGCCGGTTATCGTAAGATTAACCAGTATACGCGCTATGGAACATTGGGTTTGGGTCTTGTTCAGTCGTTTTTTATCGCATTATGGTTAGAAAGTCCACAAGCTTTTGAGGGATTTCAGTTAGTGGACAATCCAGGTTGGGGATTTAGGATCATTACTGTACTTACTTTAACAGCCGGAACAATGTTATTAATGTGGCTGGGAGAACAAATTCAAGAAAGAGGTATCGGTAATGGTATCTCTTTAGTCATTGCCGCTGGGATTATATCCGCCGCGCCATCAGCTATCGCTATGTTAGTTAAAATGCTTTCACCGCAAGCAGGAGGAGGCACACAATTGCAGCCATTGACATTGTTAATTATGGTTGCGTTTTTGATCTGCGTTATTATTGCGATTACATTAATTACACAAGCTCAGCGAAAGATTCCGGTCCAGTATGCGCGAAGGATTGTTCACAATAAAGTTTATGGTGGACAAAATTCATATATTCCGTTGAAGGTGGATACGTCAGGTGTTATCGCGATTATTTTTGCGCAATCCATTATTTTATTTCCTGCGACGTTAGCGAGCTTTATCCCAAATCAATCTTTTCAAAGTTTGGCCGGCTTTTTATCGCGCGGACATTGGCTGTATTACAGCATTTATGCTTTTTTAATCGTGTTCTTTTGTTATTTTTATACCGCGATTGTTTTTAATCCGATTGATGTGGCTGAAAATATGAAGAAGCATGGCGGATTCATTCCGGGGGTAAGACCAGGAACGCACACAGCTGATTATTTAGATTTTGTTATGACGCGCATTACACTGGCAGGCGCTACGTTTATTTGTGCCATAGCGATTATGCCGGACGCGATCATGGCTTCTTTTAAGGTTCCATATTTAATTGCATCGTTCTTTGGTGGAACCGGAGTTTTGATTATCGTCGGTGTTATGCTCGACACGATGAAACAAATCGAATCGCATTTATTAATGCGGCATTATGATGGTTTCTTGCGATCAGGCCAATTAAAAGGCCGCCGATGAACGTTGTTTTGTTAGGGCCTCCTGGGGCAGGAAAAGGTACTTTAGCGGGATTGCTCAAAGTATCGCTTGATCTTTTACATATTTCAACCGGAGATCTCTTACGTGAAGAGATGAAAAATAACACTAAATTCGGTCAAGAAGCAAAAAATTATGTTGAAAAAGGTGAATTGGTTCCGGATGATTTAGTCACGAAATTGTTAGCTAATAAACTGACTACTGCCGGCAAACAATCAGGCTATATGTTAGACGGTTATCCGAGAACGAAAGCGCAGGCAGTTAGTTTAGATAAGATTCTTACTGAAATTAAAAAACCTTTAGACATGGCTATATATATGGAAGCGTCCATGGATGTTATTGTTCAGCGCATTAGTGGACGGCGTATTGCACCTGGTTCCGGCGCGGTTTATCATATCCATAACCGTCCGCCTAAAAAAACAGGCATTTGTGACGTATCCGGCGAGAAATTGATTCAACGGCCCGACGACAATGAAGAAACCGTTCGTAAACGTATGGCTATTTATTTAGAAAATACATTACCTATTGTTGCTTATTATGAGTCACGTGGAATTCTTAAAAAGCTAAATGGTGATCATCAATCTGAAGATTTAGAAAAAGAATTGATGAAAATATTTAATGAACAAACAAAGCACAATTAATATTAAGACCAAAGAAGAATTAAGAATTCTTCGCGAAGCGGGAAAAATATTAGCGGGCATTGTTCAGGAATTAAAAAGCTCTTTAAAATCTGGTATCACGACAAAAGAAGTTGACCTGATTGCCGAACGTTTGATCGCTAAACAAAATGTTATTCCGGCGTTCAAAGGCTATCGGGGATTTCCCGGATGCGCATGCATTTCGGTCAATCATGAAGTTGTTCACGGAATACCCAGTGAGCGAATTCTTAAAAATGGTGATATTGTCTCTCTGGATGTCGGCATTATCCATAACAAGTATTATTCGGATACAGCCGTAACCGTAGGCATCGGAACGATTGAACCGATTCATCAGAAATTATTGGATGTGACAAAAGAATCATTGCATCGCGGGATAAAACAGGCATTGGTTAATAATCATTTGTCTGATATCTCGGCGGCGATTCAAAGTTATGTGGAAGCCAATAAATTCTCTATTGTAAAAGATTTTGTCGGGCATGGGATTGGACGAAATTTGCATGAAGATCCAGAAATACCAAATTATGGGCCTCCACATCAAGGTCCGATTTTAAAAGAAGGAATGGTGTTCGCTATTGAACCGATGGTGAATGTGGGTTCTTGGCAAACCAAGATTTTGGATGACGGTTGGACGGTAAGCACGGTGGATGGAAAACCATCAGCGCATTTTGAGCATACGATTGCGATCATGAATAATGGACCGGAAATTTTAACGCAATAATTATTTTTTATGGCTAAAGAAGACTTAATCGAAGTCGAAGGAACGATCAAAGAAGCTCTACCCAATGCAAAATTTAGAGTAGAACTAGAAAATGGTCATTTAGTTGAAGCACATATATCAGGAAAAATTCGGATGCATTTTATCCGTATTTTACCTGGAGACAAAGTAAAATTAGAACTTTCTCCCTATGATTTAAGCCGGGGGAGAATAACGTATAGGGTTAAATAAAATGAAAGTTAAATCGTCAGTAAAAAGAGTTTGCAGTAATTGTAAAGTTATACGACGCAAAGGAGTTGTCCGCGTTATTTGTGACAGTAATCCTAAGCATAAACAAAGACAAGGATAAAAAGCGATGCCGAGAATAATGGGTGTAGACATTCCGAAAGAAAAAAGAATTGAAGCCTCAATTCAATATGTGTATGGTGTGGGTCCAAAAAGAGCCACTGATATATTGCGTGAAGCTAATATTGATATCAATCGAAGAGCCAAAGAATTATCTGACGAAGAAGTGAGCCGCATTACAAATATTATTCAGAAAAATTATCTTACAGAGGGCGATCTTCGACGAGAAGTTAATCAAAATATTAAACGGATGATTGAAATCGGCGTGTATCGCGGTGTTAGACATCGTAAAGGATTGCCGGTGCGGGGACAAAGAACCAAAACAAATTCCCGTACTCGTAAAGGTCGTAAACCGGTTGTCGGACAGAAATTAAAAGCTGCTCCTACTAAATAAACTATTAAGGATATGAATTGATGGCAAAACCAACAAAACCAGTCACAGAAGATATTCGTAAGAAAGAAAAGCAAAAGAAAAAACTTTTAAAAGGTGTAACCGCGGGTGTTGCGCATATTTTTGCGACGTTTAATAACACGATTATTTCGATTGCGGATAAAGAAGGAAATACAATTGTTTGGTCAACACCGGGCGTCGTCGGATTTAGCGGTTCTAAAAAATCAACACCTTTTGCGGCTCAGGTTGCGGCTTCGGATGCGGCTAAGAAAGCTAAAGATTTAGGTTTGAAGACCGTTGAAGTATTAGTTAAGGGGCCAGGATCTGGACGAGAATCAGCGATAAGAGCTATTCAAGCGGCCGGATTAAGCGTTACATCGATTAAAGACATCACCCCATTGCCGCATAACGGGTGCAGACCTCGTAAAAAACGGCGTGTTTAATATTTAAGGAGAAGATCACATGGCAAGATATAGAGGACCAAAATATAGATTATGTCGAAGAGAAGGGGTGAATCTCTTTGGACCAAAAAAATATGATTTTGATATACGCCCTTTTCCTCCGGGTCAGCATGGACAAGGTCGAAGAACAAAACTTTCCGACTACGGTTTACAGTTAAGAGAAAAACAAAAAGTAAAACGTGTTTATGGAATATTAGAACGTCAATTCAGACGATATTATTTAAAGGCTGCGCAATCTAAAGGGATTACCGGTAGCGTTTTGTTACAATTCCTTGAGAGACGGCTTGATAATGTGATTTTCCGTTTAGGATTTGCGTTAACTAGGCCGCAAGCCCGTCAAATGGTTGGTCATGGATTAGTTCAAGTCAATGGAAAGCGCGTGAATATCCCGTCTTTCCTCGTCAAAGAAGGCGATCAAATTGAAATTAAAGTTAACGATAAAACTAAAGAAGTGTTTATTGACAAAACGCTTGATAAAAATAAAGATTTAACTCGTCAGAGCTGGCTGAAAATGGATGAAAAAGGTTACAAGGCGACGGTTATTCGTTTGCCCCAGCGGGAAGATTTGCAATTTCCAATCAACGAACAGTTGATCATAGAGCTTTATTCTAAATAAGAGATTTATTACCCTTTCAAGGAGGAAAATATGGGCGTTAAATGGCGAGATTTTCAAATGCCAAAAAGGCTAGACTGTGTAGAGGCTGAATATACAGAGACGTACGGTAAGTTCATTGCTGAACCTTTTGAAAAGGGATACGGTGTTACATTAGGAAATTCTTTACGTCGTATACTATTGTCGTCGATTGAAGGCAGCGCGGTTACGACGATTAAAGTGGATGGCGCTCGTCATGAGTTTTCAACTATTCCGGGAGTTATGGAATCTGTTGCTGAAATTATCTTAAATATTAAGCGACTGGTCATACGATCCCATTCAAAAGTTCCAAAGCCTATTTATATCAAAGCAGAAAAAAAAGGTGACATCAAAGGCTCCGATATTATCTGTGATGAATCCATCGAAGTCCTTAACCCTGATCTGCATATTGCCACACTTTCTCGAGATGCAAAATTAAACATTGAGATGGAAGTATCTAGAGGACGTGGTTATGTTCCTGCAGAACAGAATAAAAAAGAAACCGATGTGGAAAGCATAGCTATTGACTCCATTTTTACGCCGATTGTCAAAGTTAATTTTCATGTGGATAATACCCGCGTCGGCCAAAGAACGGATTATGACCGATTGATCCTTGAAATATGGACCAATGGCGGCATAAATCCTAAAGAAGCTTTATTGTATGGTGCGAATATTATGCAGCGCCACTTGGATGTATTCGTCAGTTACGGCCAACTTCCTGAAGAAGAAGAGGAAGAAGAAGAAATCTCCGCCGAGGAACAATCTTTATATGAAAAATTAAGATTGCCAATTTCTGAACTGGAATTATCTGTCCGCAGCGCGAATTGTTTAAAAGATGCCAATATCAAAACAATAGCTGAATTAGTAAAAAAAGGCGAATCAGAACTTTTAACATTCAGAAATTTCGGAAAGAAGTCATTAACTGAAATTAATGATCTTTTAAAAGTCATGGGATTAAGTTTGGGTATGAAAATTGACCCAAAAAAATTACGTCAAGTTAAACGAGATGAAATCTAAAAAGAGTGAGTCATGAGACATAAAATTGCAGGTAATAAATTAAATAGACATACAGCGCACAGAAAAGCGACGGTGCGTGATTTAGCTAAAGCGACATTAATTCAGCAAAGAATTTGCACGACGAAGGCAAAGGCCAAAGAAGCCCGCAAAATGGTAGATCGTCTAATTACCCTTGGTAAAAGCGGTACCTTGGCTAATAAGCGTCGAGCATTCGCTATCCTTTGTGATCATAAACTTGTCAGTAACCTGTTTAACACGATAGCGACACGTTTTGCTAAAAGGCCGGGCGGATATACGCGAATTATCCTAGCCAATAATCGTCGAGGAGATAATGCGCAGTTAGCTTACTTAGAATTGACAGAAAGAAGTGGAGCGATTGTAAGCCAACCTCAATCAGCGGCTTCTGATATTTCTAAAGAAGTTAAAGCTATTAAGAAAATCGAACCGAAAACGGTGGAACAAGAGCCAAAAGTAAAGTCTGAAAAGAAAACAAAACCGGTTAAGAAGGCTTCAACGAAATCGGAAAAAACAGAAGATACTCAAGATAAGAAAAAATCTGATAACAAAAGTGGTGGATTAGGAAAGATATTTAAACGTAAATCATCAGAGAAGTAAAATGCAGACCATGCCGTTAAAAATTAACAAAAGAATTCTAAATGTTTTGGGTTCTTCCACGTTAGCGATAACGGCAAAAGCCAATGAATTAAAAGCGCAGGGAAAAGATGTTGTTAATTTCGCTGCCGGTGAGCCGGATTTTGATACGCCGGACACCATAAAAAAAGCCGCCGTACTTGCCATCGACGGCGGGCAAACGAAGTACACGCCGAGCACAGGAACTCCGCAATTGCGTGAAGCAGTCGCCGCAAAATTTAAGAAAGACAATAATCTTAATTATAAGCCTTCCCAGATTGTTGTTTCTTGCGGTGCAAAACATTCCATCTTCAATCTTATTCAAATCCTCGCTGAAGAAGGCGATGAAGTTATCATTCCCGCTCCTTATTGGGTAAGCTACCCTGAAATGGTTAAAATTTCAGGTGCTACTCCAAAAATTTTGGAAACAACGGTGGCTACTAATTTTAAGGTAACCGCTAAGCAATTGGCCGAAAGTTTGACCGAGAAAACAAAAATTTTTGTATTCTCATCACCATCCAATCCGACGGGTATGCTTTATTCAAAAGACGAATTAAAAGCTATTGCGGATATTTGTGTTAAGAATGATATTTATGTGATCAGTGACGAGATTTATGAAAAACTGATTTATGACACCGACGAGTACACGTCGATTGCTTCATTAAACAGTGATATCAATGATTTAACGTTCACCGTTAATGGCGTTTCAAAAGCCTATTCAATGACGGGTTGGCGTATTGGTTATGCCGCCGGAAATGAAGAGGTTATGGGATATATTAAGAATTTTCAGGACCACACAACGTCCAATCCTTGTTCCATTAGTCAAGCGGCGGCACTTCAGGCTTTAAAAGAGCCCGATGACAAAATAAAATCTATGCGTGATATCTTTAAAAAACGACGCGACCTCATTACTTCTTTGTTTGACAGCATACCGGAGGTAAGTTATATTAGACCTCAAGGTGCATTTTATTTGTTCTGTGATTTTTCAAAATTAGGCGAGTCATTTGATATCGCTAAAAGAATTTTGCAAGATGTTAATGTCGCTGTTATACCTGGCGAAGGATTCGGCGCGCCCGGTTATATTCGCTTAAGTTATGCAACGTCAAACGAACGTATTGAAGAAGGCGTTAGGCGTATAGCTCAATGGATTAAGAATAATTCATAAATAATTGGATTACAAAACACAGGAGCTTTCCTTGGACTTAAAAGAACTTCTCAAAGCATGTATCGAAACCAAAGCGTCAGACCTTCATTTAACTGAAAATAGCCCGCCGGTCCTCCGTATTGATGGTAAGTTAACATTAATGGAAAGACCGTCTCTCTCCAAAGAAGAACTCAAAAAAAGTATTTATGGGTTAATGACGGACCTTCAAAAAGAAAAATTTGAACAGGACCGTGAGTTGGACTTTTCTTTGTCATTAGAAGGATTTGAGCGTTTCCGCGTGAACATCCACATTCAAAAAGGTTCCGTTGAAGCCGCTTTCCGACGTATACCGCATGTTATACCGTCTATTGAAGATTTAGGTTTACCTCCCGCTATTTTGGATTTCTCACGAAAACCACACGGACTTGTTCTTATCACTGGACCCACTGGTTCCGGTAAAACAACGACATTGGCTTCGATGGTTAATGTCATCAATTATGAACGCGCGTGTATGATTATTGCGATTGAAGATCCTATCGAGTATATTCATAGAAATAAAAAATCAGTTATCAAACAAAGAGAAGTTTACAGTGATACCAATTCATTTTCCGAAGCGCTAAAGCGCTGTCTTCGTCAAGATCCTGACGTCATCATCGTCGGGGAAATGCGGGACCTGGAAACAATTTCAACCGCCTTAACCGCGGCTGAAACGGGTCACCTTGTTTTAGCCACGCTGCACACACCTGATACGTCGCAAACAATTGAACGCGTTATCGACGTTTTCTCCGCTCATCAACAACAACAAGTCAGAATCCAGTTATCGGCGGCCTTACAAGGTATTGTTTCACAAACCTTATTGCCTCGGGCCTCCGGACAGGGCCGGGTCATTGCTACCGAAGTTTTGGTTGCAACACCTGCTATTCGGAACTTGATTCGGGAAAGAGCCGTTGAACAAATTCCTACGTCCATTCAAACCGGTATTCAATACGGAATGCATACTATGGACATGTCTTTAAAAAGACTGTATGAGCAAGGTATCATTACTTATGAAGATGCCATTATGCAGGTAAAGAACATTGAAGAATTTGATCAACTTCTTCGTCGATAAAACCTTAATCACACCTTTACAATCATACAAATTAAACATTCACGTTTAATCAAAGGCGGAAATGTCAAAAAAATTGATTGATTCAGCTAAAGAAAAATTCGGTTTAATTCTTGAAGAACAATTAAAACGAGTCGCAGAGATGAAAAAGAGCAAAGATTTTATGGATTTTTCATCTTTAGATAAAATTATTATCGGCTCGTGCTGGGGTGACGGAATCGGTGAAATTATTTCAAAACATGCTCAACGTGTCTTAACGCATGTTTTAAAGTCAGAAAGTAAATCGGGAAAGATTGAGATTCGCGACATTGCCGGTTTAACGATTGAAAATCGAGCGAAGCAAAAAAAGGCTATTCCCGATGATGTTCTTAAGGAAATCAAGGCTTGTCATGTCATTTTAAAAGGGCCGACCACGACCCCGCAGGCCGGCGATGGATGGCCGAATATTGAAAGTGCTAATGTCGCGATGCGACGAAGTTTAGATTTGTTTGCCAATGTGCGCCCGGTCAAAATTCCTCAAGATGGTATTGATTGGATTTTCTTCAGAGAAAATACCGAAGGCGCGTATATCGTCGGTTCAAAAGGTATTGATGTCACTAAAGATTTGAGTGTGGATTTTACCGTGACGACCGAACAAGGATCAGAACGGATTATCCGCATGGCGTTTGACTATGCCAAAAAGAATAAAAAGAAACGCGTTACAGCTGTCACGAAATCTAATGTGGTTAAAACAACGGATGGACGTTTTTCCAAAGTTGCTAAACGCATTTCAGCAGAATACCCGGGGATTACGTTGGATGAATGGTACATCGATATCATGACGGCTAAGTTAATCGATCCGGCGAGACGAAGTGAATTTCAGGTCATGGTTATGCCAAATCTTTACGGCGATATTTTAACGGACGAAGCCGCGCAGCTACAAGGTGGTGTTGGAACAGCAGGAAGTGCGAATATCGGAAAACGTTGGAGCATGTTCGAAGCCATTCATGGTAGTGCGCCACGCATGGTGAAAGAAGGACGTGCTCAATTTGCTGATCCATGTTCCATGATTAGGGCCTCGGCTATGCTTTTAAGACATATTGGATATACGGACAAAGCAGAGAAAATAGATATGGCTTTGGAAATGTGCGGTCAGTTTGAGAAAAAAATGATGCTGACTGGACGCGAAAACGGTGTCACCGGGGAAGCCTACACAAATTATGTGTTGTCATGGGTTGACAATCCGAAGTTAAAATCCGCCTGGGACGCTGAAGTTAAGAAACTAAAAAAATAAATAACTCAATAGTCATTGAGTTTTGATATAATTAGCCCCGCTCATCAAAAGATGGACGGGGTTAATCATTTTGGAGTGAAATGACCATCAAACAAAGACAATTTACCGTGATCGATTTAGGTTTAATCGATTATCAAGAAGCCTATACTTTACAGAAAAAGTACGTTGACCAAGTATTGGCTGATTCCAATCCGTTTCTTATTTTGTGTGAACATCCAGCCGTTTTAACTAAAGGACGGATGACCAAGGCGGAGAATATTTTATTTACAACGGAAGCGTTAAATGAACGCGGAATGGATGTAAAAAATATCGACCGCGGCGGAGATGTGACATTACATGCGCCCGGCCAATTAGTTATTTATCCGATTATCAATTTGGCGGAGTATGGAAAAGATTTACATGTATACTTAAGAGTGTTGGAAGATATTTCGATGAATGTTTTGAGGCATTATGGCATTAATCCTCGTCGAGAAAATGGTCAAACTGGTGTATGGGTTGATGATAAAAAAATTGTTTCTATGGGGATCGGTGTAAAACGTTGGGTTTCCTTTCATGGTATCGGAATCAACGTCAATACCGACCTTTCTTTGTTTTCTGCCATTAACCCATGTGGATTAAATGTTCAAATGAATTCGATGTCAAACATATTAGGTTTCAAACTTGATTTGCAGCAGGTGAAACAAAAAGTCATTGAAGAATTTTCAAATGTTTTTAAATAAATGGAGAGTTAATCATGATCGAAGTTAAATTGCCGGAATTAGGTGAAGGCGTCGAAACAGCAGTGATTGCGTGTTATCATTTTGCTGTCGGTGATTCAATTAAGCCCAATGACGATGTCGTTGAGGTGGTTACGGACAAGGCGGTATTTAATGTGCCTTCCACATCTAGCGGAATAATTAAAGAATTGTGCTTCAAAGAAGGTGATGTTGTTCCTGTCGGCGCGCCTTTATTTAAACTTAATTAAGAATAATGATGAATATTTGCATTTTAATTCCCATACTAAACGAAGCCAAGGCCATCGGCGGTATTGTTAAAGAGTTAAGAGAGAAAAAATTCTCTGTCGTCGTGATTGATGACGGTTCAAAAGACAATTCCGGCGAGTTGGCGACTCAAAACGGGGCGGTTGTTTTAACCAATGAAATCAACCGCGGTAAAGGTTTTAGTTTGCAAAAAGGATTTCAATACGTTTTAGATCACGGCTATGACGGGGTGATCACGATGGATGGCGATGGACAACACGCGATTGACGATTTAGAGCATTTCATTCAATCCCCGAATTTAAAAACAAATACGATCATCAACGGTAACCGGTTGGCGAATTCCCAAAAAATGCCTTTTGTGCGTCTTCAAACCAATCGGCTGATGTCCTTTTTAATTTCGTCGGTTTGCCGGCAAAAGATTCCTGATACACAATGCGGTTATCGCTTTATCGGTAAAGATGTTTTAAAAACGATTAAACTGACCAGCGATTGTTATGAGATTGAATCTGAAATACTAATTAAAAGTGCCAAAAAAGGTTTTTCCATCCACTCGGTACCGGTTGAGACCATTTATCGAGGAGAAACAAGTTATATAAGACCTGTACGAGATACACTTCGTTTTTTTAAATATCTATTAAAGGAAATATTTTCTTCTTAGTGATATGTCCAATAGACTATTCTACATTTGTCTTATTGTTTCCTGCTTAATTCATTTTTCATTAATTAATTTTTTAACGCCCAAACGTGTTTTTACCCCGCCTAGGAAAGTTAAAAAGATTGAAGTCACTTACTCCAAAGCGCCTTCCGAAAAAAATAAAAATCAAAAACCGGTAGTACAGAAAGAACGCAAGATCATTAAAGCCAAACCTTTAAAGAATGAGGTGAAGCTTATTAAGAAAAACGAAAAGAAGTTTTCCATGTTCAATCAGGAAGTCAAAGATATTTCAAAACTTTCCAAAAAAGTTTCTTTGGACCGGAAAATGACGCCCAGTATAAAGACGTTTGATTCTAATCGGCGTATATCCGTTGACTTAATCAGATCGGAGAAAATTACCAATCCCAAATATATCAGTTACAACCAGACCATTTGGCAGCGGATACGTGCGAAGGCATACAGTTATTTTGATCTGGAAGATTTTGAAGAAGGGCAGGTGTATTTGACGTTTATCATTAACGCTTCGGGTGAATTAGAGGCCTTGCAAATTATTGAAGAACGGACGAGAGCGGATGAATATTTGCGTTCGGTGGGTATGCGCAGTGTTAAAGACTCCGCGCCGTTTCCTCCGTTCCCGTCGGATTTGACTTTCCCGCAGTTGACATTCAATGTGGTTATTTCTTTTAAGGATAAGGACGAAGAGTTAAGTCCCTAAGTTTGACAAGGGCAAGCTAAAATGATATTCTACATTAATTAATTTACAAAATTATTCAATCAAACGCTGTTATCATCTAAAAATGTGGGAAATTATGGAAGACGATAAATTTATCGATGAATCTTGGAAAGATTCTGTTTCGAAAGAAAAGGAAATACCTGCAGAAGAAACGGAAAAAGATGTGCCTTTTGAAATCAATTTCCTGAACTATATTACCAGCCTAGGTTTTCAAGCCCTTATTTTTTTGGGCGAAATTCCTCACCCGATGACCAATCAAAAAGAAGAAAATATCCCCCAGGCGAAGTTCTTGATCGATACTTTGGTGATGATCCGTGAAAAAACCAAGGGAAACCTGGAAGAAAAAGAAGAAAATCTATTGGATGCGTCGATTTATGAGCTTCAAATAAAATTTTTAGAAGTAAGCAAGGCCAAAAGGATTTTGGAAAGGGAATAAATGGCGAATAAAATTTTAGTCATTCACGGACCAAATTTAAATTTATTAGGTCAACGCGAAAATAGCATATATGGAAATACGACGCTAGATCAAATTAATACGCAATTGATTTCTAAAGCCAAGGAAAAAAATGTGGCTTTGGATACGTTTCAGTCGAATCATGAAGGCGAAATTGTTGATGTGATCGGTACGGCCAAGGATAAGCAATATAAAGCAATTTTGATTAATCCAGCGGCTTATACTCACACAAGTATTGCTATACGGGATGCGATTGCGGCGGCGAATTTACCGACGGTTGAGGTACATCTTTCAAACATTCATGCCCGTGAAGAATTCCGTCATCTTTCTTTGTGCGCGCCGGTTTGTGTCGGCCAAATTACCGGTTTTGGGGTTGAAAGTTATTTTCTTGGATTAGACGCTTTAATTAAATTGATTAACAAATAATATTTCAACGCTTCCGTTAAACAATGAAACTTCGCATTGCTAAAGCCCGAGCACTTTTTGATCAATACAATATTGATGCTCTCCTCGTAATCAATGATACAGACATTAAGTATCTTTGTAACTATCCCGCCAGCGAATCTTGGTTACTCATCACGCCAAAAAAATCATATTATTTAACAGATTTTCGTTATTTTCTTGAAGTAAAGAAGGGACTTAAAGGTGCTCAGCCGGTCCTTTACAAAGGGTCCATATTTAAATCTTTGTTCGATTTGCTGGAGCAAGAAAAGATCCGACGCGTTGGATTCAATGAGAATCACTGGAACTTGCTTCGTTTTAAACAACTGCAAAAGGACAGCCCTAAAAAGGTGAAATGGGTTGAAGCGAATACGTTGGTGGAGTCTCTTCGAGAAATCAAAGATTCCGACGAAATTGACCTCATCAAAAAGGGCTTGAGAATTCACCAAAAGGCGCTCATCTATATAAAGAAATATATTAAACCTGGCAACTCTGAACAAGATGTTTTTAATAAATTGGATGCTTTTGTAAGGGCGGAAAAAGTAGGCTTTTCCTTCAGGCCGATTATCGCTTCCGGGCCTAATTCCAGCTATCCGCACGCGAGCGTAACTACTAGAAAAATAAAGAATAATGAGCCTGTTTTGCTCGATATGGGCATCGACATAAATGGCTATAAGACCGACTTGACACGTATGTTCTTTTTAGGTAGAATACCAAATCTTGTTAGGGAAATTGAAGCACATGTACATGAAGCACAGCAAATAGCGATCGCCTCCATTAGTGATGGAGTGAGCATCGCTGAAGTTGATCTAAAAGCACGTAAATATCTGGAAAGTAAAAAGTTAGCAAAATATTTTGGCCATTCTCTAGGGCATGGGGTGGGCTTAGATATTCACGAAAGTCCTCGTTTATATTACACCAATTCCAAACCCTTAAAAGCTGGGATGATTGTTACCGTCGAACCAGCCGTGTACTTGCCAAATCAATTTGGTATACGTCTCGAAGAGATGATTTTGGTCAAAAAGAAAGGTTGTGTGATTCTCAGTGGGAATGTCAATTAATCAAATCAAAGCAGGTGCCAGTATCCTCATGGATGGCAATATTTTCATGGTTGTCGACAGTCAGCACATCAAGCCCGGCAAAGGCGGTGCATTTGCCAAAGTCAAAATCAAAAATGTCCGCACTCATCAAGTCTTAGAAAAAACCATCAAATCCGCCGACAAAATTGAAGAAATATTTTTAGAAGAAAGAAAATTGCAGAATTTATATAATACCGATGATAATTATCATTTTATGGACAATACGACCTTTGAAGAGGTGATTGTGGCTAAAGATATGATCGGTGATTCTGTCCGGTTTTTACAGGAAAATTGCGAAGTTTTAGGAATGTTTTATGACAATGAATTATTGAAAGTTGATTTACCTATGTTTATCACGGCTGAGGTTATACATACAGAACCAGGATATAAAGGCGACACCTCTAAATCCGGCAATAAACCAGCAGAAATTGATACCGGGGCAACTGTACCTGTGCCATTATTTATCGACATTGGAGATAAAATTAAAATTGATACCAGGACCGGCGTGTATGTCGAAAGGGTAAAAACATGAATTTAAAAGAGATTCGTGAAATGATCAACTTAATGAACGAAAATGATTTAACGGAAATTGAGTTGGAGCGTGAAGGAGTCAAAATTAAGTTAAAGAAAGCTTCTGGAGACGCGCCGGAAATCATTCGCCATTCACCCACACCCTTCCATATTGATGCAATTCCCCCCCAAGTTAAATCAGACTCAAAATCAACAGCCACACCTTCCAATCGGTTGGAAATCAAATCCCCGATGGTCGGAACTTTTTATCTTGCTCCATCACCGGACGCGCCGCGGTTTATCGAAGTCGGCCAGGTCGTCGAAGTCGGTCAGGTCGTTTGTATTGTCGAAGCCATGAAATTAATGAATGAGATCAAATCGGAAGTCCGAGGAAAGATCGCCGAAGTGCTGGTCGAAAATGCCCAACCGGTTGAATTCGGGCAAGTTTTATTTACCGTTGAACCCCTTTAATCAGAATTGAACATTTATGTTTTCTAAGATACTTATAGCAAACCGGGGCGAAATTGCCTTGAGAATTATTCGTGCTTGTCGTGAAATGGACATAAGAACTGTTGCCGTATTTTCCGAAGCTGATCGTGACTCATTACATGTGCGTTTTGCCGACGAAGCGGTGTGTATTGGCGCTCCACCCAGTGTCGACAGTTATTTGAATATTCCGGCCATTATATCCGCTGCTGAGATCACCGATGTTGAGGCGATTCATCCAGGTTATGGGTTTTTATCCGAGAATGCTCACTTTGCTGAAATATGCGAATCGTGCAAAATTAAATTTATTGGTCCAAGCCCAAAAACAATACGGATGATGGGCGACAAGGTCACGGCCAAAGATACGATGCGAAAATCCGGCGTTCCTTTAACTCCCGGCGGAAAAGGTGTTGTTAAAAGTAAAGAAGAGGCGATTGAAATCGCCAAAAAAATAAAATATCCGGTGATTGTAAAAGCATCAGCGGGTGGTGGCGGTAAGGGCATGCGGGTTTGTCATAATGACGTCACCTTGGCGAGTTCATTTAATATTGCTCAGAATGAAGCCGAAAAGAATTTTGGAAATCCGGATGTTTATATTGAAAAATATATTGAAGATCCCCGCCACGTTGAGTTTCAAATCATGGCGGATAATTATGGAAATATTATTCATTTAGGCGAACGTGACTGCAGCATACAGCGTCGGCATCAAAAACTTTTGGAAGAAGCTCCATCACCGATCTTAGACCAGAAATTAAGAAAGCGCATGGGCGACATGGCGATCAAGGCCGCTAAGGCGGCGGATTACCGCAGCGTCGGGACCATAGAATTTTTAGTTAACAAATCTGGTGAATTTTTCTTTATGGAAATGAATACACGCATTCAGGTTGAACATCCGGTGACGGAAATGATTACGGGAATTGATATTGTTAAAGAACAGATTAATATCGCTAACGGTAAAAAATTGCCATATAAACAAGAAGATATTACCTTTTCCGGCGCTGCCATCGAATGCCGAATCAATGCTGAGGATCCGTTGAATAATTTTATTCCCAGCCCGGGAACGATTGAACAATTAAATTTACCCGGCGGGCCTGGAATTAGAATTGATACGCATATTTATCCGGGATACAAAATTGGACCGTATTATGATTCAATGGTCGCCAAGATAATTACGCACGGTAAGGATAGAAATGAAGCGATACGCAAGATGATTCGCGCGCTTGAAGAATTTTATATCAGTCCGATCAAAACCACCGCGGGTTTACATTTAGAAATTTTAAAGAATCCGGTATTTCTTCGGGGTGGAGCGACGACGCACTTCCTCGAGAAAATGGCCAAAAAAGATCATGAACAAAAGTAATACAAAGAAGTTTACAAACCGTATCGTCCATATTCAAACAATGGATAGGAGCTTTTTATGAATTTTTTTCAAAGAGTAAGTCTGCTGTTTTATTCAACGTTTGTCATGTTCGTTGCCGTTTTTTGGATAGCGCTGTCCCTCGGCTATTTAAATTATCAAGATTTTATAAAGCTGCTCCACATTGTTTATACCGACGATGATTTAAAACATCTGGCTGGCCTTTGGGCTGGGTTTTTGCTGGTTTTAAATTATATCTTTTATCGAATTCTGGCGGGTAATGTCCGTCGAGATAAAATTTATACCTTTGAAAATCCAAACGGCCGCGTAAGTGTATCTCTGTTTGCTCTCGAGGATTTGATCAAACGAACGCTTCTTCAGTTTAATGAAATCAAAGATGCCCGTCCTACGATCCGTATAACCAATAAAGAATTTTTGGCCAAGATTCCTTTGCAATTAAAGTCAGAATCCAGCATTCCGGAAATAACATCGATGGTGCAGCTGGAAGTTTTACGAAGAATAAAAGATACTATCGGCATTAATGAAAAAGTCACCGTCGAGGTTTATATCGGAAAAATTTATCCTTTACGTTCAAAAGAAAAAATAGATATCTCTAGGAAATCATCCGGACAGGATCGCGATAGTAATGGACCTATTGTACCTTTTCAAGGGTATGGAGCCTAAATGAAAAAAATAGGAATTTTGACGGGTGGCGCTGATTGTCCGGGATTGAATTCTGTGATTAGGGCGGTTGTGCGTAAAGCTGTGTCTGAAGGATTTGTTGTTACCGGAATCAAGAACGGATGGACTGGTTTAGTGCAGAATGACATGAAGGTGTTGGATCTTCAATTGGTTTCTGGAATTTTAGATCGAGGAGGAACCATTTTGGGGACGAGCCGAGTCATTCCTCCACTCAAAAAAGAGATGAATGAACAGATTGCGGAGAATTTTAAACGCAGCGGTATTGATGCGCTTATTGCCGTCGGTGGAGAAGACACATTAAAAATTGGATTAGCCTTATTTGAGCAATACAAGATGCCGATTATTGGGGTTCCCAAGTCCGTTGATAATTCTTTAACCGGAACAGATTATGCATTTGGATTCGATACAGCGGTAAACATTGCCACTCAATGTATTGATCGACTACACACGACGGCGGAAAGTCATCACCGCATCATTGTTATTGAAGTTATGGGCCGGTACACAGGCTGGATCGCTCTTGAAGCCGGTATTGCCGGAGGCGCGGATATTATTTTAGTCCCTGAATTTCCGGTAAAAATAGAAGAACTCTGCGATTCGCTAAGATCTCGACATAAACGCGGAAAAACGTTCAGTATTATTGTTATTTCAGAAGGGACAATTATTGAAGGTTATTCGAATGAAAATGAAATTGAACGTCAGGAAAATATCCGGCATCACCGGGTCAGTCGGGTTGGTGAGTTGGTTGCTGATTTAATTGAAACGAAAACCGGTTTTGAAACGCGTGTCAGCGTTTTGGGACACATTCAAAGAGGCGGTTCTCCGACGGCATTTGATCGGATTATTAGCACCCGATTCGGTTTTCACGCGGTTGAACTGGTTAAACAAGAAAAATATGGAATGATGGTTTCCATTCATGAAAATAAATTACGCGCGGTTCCAATCAAGGAAGCGGTCAGTAAACATAAAGCGATTGAACCGGATATTTATGATATCGCCAAGGTATTTGCGGCTTAATTAATGATGAAAGAACAAATCCAAAAAATATTTGAAGAATCGGTCAGTGTTAAACAGGCGGCGCTGAAGGCAAATGTCGACGAGATTGCCAAGGCGGTTGATATCATTGTCCAATCATTATCGGCTCAAGGAAAGATTCTTATTTTCGGAAATGGCGGCTCCGCAGCGGATAGTCAACACTTCGCGGCTGAATTTATCGGACGATTTAAGAAAGAACGGCGTGCTTTGGCTGCTATTGCGCTAACGACGGACAGTTCGATCTTAACCTGTTTGAGTAATGATTATTCATTTGATACTATTTTTTCCCGCCAGATTGAGGGACTCGGAAGAAAAGGCGACGTAGCGTTTGGATTATCGACGAGCGGAAATTCAAAAAATGTTATTTTGGCCATTCAAAAAGCAAAGGAACTGGGTTTAAAAACCATTGTGTTATCCGGATGTGGTGGAGGACAATTAAAAGATAAGGCTGATGTAAATATTGTTGTGCCGTCGACCTCAACCGCCAGGATACAAGAATCGCATATGTGTATTTATCACGCGATTTGCGAGTTGGTTGAAAATCAATTCAGTCATTAATTTGTGATTAAGAATAAGACATTATCGCTCATTCAGTTAAAAAAAGAACTGCATCGATTAAGAAAATCCGGAAAGACGATAGCGTTCACAAACGGTTGTTTTGACATTTTACATTTCGGGCATGTTGCTTATTTGGAAAAGGCAAAAAAGAATCATCGCATTTTGGTGTTAGGTGTTAATAGCGATCAGTCGGTTAGGAAGATTAAAGGTCCAACTCGTCCGATTGTTCCTCAACATGAGCGGGCAGCTGTTTTAGCAGCTTTAGAGAGCGTGGATTATGTAACCATTTTTTCTGCACCGACTCCGCTGAGTTTGATCAAAGCGGTTAAACCGGATGTGCTGATTAAAGGGGCGGATTGGAAAGGTAAAGGAATTGTCGGCGAGGATTTCGTAAAATCATACGGCGGAAAAATCGAATATATAAAGTTTGAAAAGGGTTGGTCATCAACCAATATTATCGAATTGATTAAAAAAAGTGCGTAAGATAGATGAAAAAAAAGTTTATCGTTTGGTGGACGCCAATTTTAACCGCGCCAAAGAAGCATTAAGGGTCTGTGAAGATGTGTGCCGTTTCTTTTTTGATTTGCCGACGTTGACCAGATCGTATAAAAACGTTCGGCATTCTTTGACAAAACTCATTGAGCCATTAAATATCAGCCATATTATTTTGTCACGGGATATTGAGAACGATAAAGGACGCGGCACGACGAAAAGTGAGTTGACTCGATCTAAGGTCGAAGATATTTTTTACGCCAATTCACAAAGGATTAAAGAATCCATACGTGTGTTGGAAGAATGCACAAAACTTTTGGATCAAGATTGTTCAATGAAGCTCAAGCAGCTGCGGTATAAAGTTTATGAATTGGAAAAGAAAGTTATCGGACGATTTTAGTTTGTATTTGATTTTGGATGCTGAAGTAACGAATTATGAACATCTGCTTATGATAGCTTTGGAAGCGGTTAATCACGGTGTTGATATCATTCAGTTGCGGGATAAATCAGGCTCGGCAAAGAAAATCATAAAGTTTTATCAGGAATTTAGTAAAGAAGTAAATAAGCAAATGCCGTTTATTATCAATGATCGTGTCGACATTTGTGATTCGATCGACGCTGCGGGTGTACATCTTGGACAAGATGACTTATCTTTAAAATATGCCCGTAAGATCCTTGGAAACGAAAAGATAATTGGGATTTCTTGTCAAACGTTTGAGCAAGCTAAAAAAGCTCAAGATGAAGGGGCTGATTATATTGGTTTTGGCTCAGTCTTCAAAACTCTGACAAAACCCGACCGTGATTCAATGGATTTATTGTTATTGGAAAAAGTGGCAACGACCATTAAGATTCCCGTTTTTGCTATTGGCGGTATTACCGTCGAGAATATAGAAATTCTAAAAGAAAAAGGTGTGCGCTGTTTTGCTGTTTGTCGGGCCATATGTTTGGCCGAAAACATTGCTCAGGTGACTCAGGCATTCAAACGTAATATTCTTTCTAAAAATTAATTTTTTTACGAGATTTCTTTATGTATTCGAGATTTAATTTTTTTGTCCTTGCCGCAACGATTCTTATATTGAGTGGATGTGCTTCAATGGAGACCCTTCCTCCAGACGCCATCGTTCTCACACAGCCCCCGCCTATATCAAAACCAAAGGGTAATTATCACAAAGTTAAGAAAAAAGAGACAATCTATACGATCGCCAAAATGTATAATGTAACGACGGACGACATTGTCAAATCAAATAACATACCGGACATGGGTAAAATCGAAGTGGATCAATTGATTCTTATTCCTGACGGGGCGTCTAAAACAAAAGTTGTTTATAATGAAAGCTCCGGAAAAAAAGAAGATTTTGCTTGGCCTGTTAAAGGAAAGATCGTCGGATACTTTAATAAGAGAAATAATGAAGTCTTATCCAAAGGCATAGACATTAAAGTGACTCGAGGAGAAACGGTGAAGGCCGCACGCTCAGGAAAGGTCGTTTTTGCCGATTACCTTCCGGGGCAAAGTTATATGATTATCATTGATCATCAAGACGGTTTCCACACGGTGTATTCGAAGAATGCAAAATTATTAGTAAAATACGGCGATGTTGTCAAAAAGGCTGATCCGATCGCTAACGTCGGTGAACAGCAACAATTGGCCAGTTTACACTTTGAAATCCGAAAAAATAAGTACGCGGATAACCCTTTATATTATTTGCCATGAACCCATTAGATTTTGAACATCATTTTTTTGGCCGTAAAGAAACATTACAACTTCTTAAGAAGAGAGTTCTGGATTTAAAAGAAGGGTACCGGCACAATATCGCTTTTACCGGACATCGGTATATCGGAAAAACCGCTGTTTTGCAGGAATTTTTGTATAACCTCGATGACAATAAAGTCACTCCCATCTATTTTGATTTGGATCATAAAGATATTTTTTATTTCTTTCATAAATTCAGCGCGAGTATGCTGTATCACTATTTAAAAAACAAACAGCTTCCGCATCATGATGATCTCAACCTGCTTATTGAAGAAGCCAAAAGATTTATACCGCACACCGTCGATGTCATTAAAAATATTCAACTGAATTTAGGAAAAGGAAAATTAGCCAATTCCTTTTTAGGCCTTATGGCTTTGCCTGAAATTTATACCAATGAATCCGGACAATTTTGTGTTCTCATTTTTGATGAATTTCAGGCGCTCGAGGAGTTTGGAATCCCGGATGTTTTTGCAAGCTTGGGCGCAAAAATTATGACCCAAAAAAAATGTCTATATATCCTGTCCAGTTCATATAAATATACCGCTCAAAAAATATTGGCCGAGAAATTATCATTATTATTTGGAAATTTTGAATCCGTCGAGCTGGAAGCATTTGATATTCATACTAGTCGAGAATTTACCGCAAATCTGTTGGAAGGATCCAAAATGGATCAGAATTTAGCTAATTTTCTGACGGAATTCACGGGTGGATATCCGCTTTATTTACAGCTGATTTGCAAGGAGCTAACCAATTTAAAAGTTTTGCATCAACAGAATGAAATATTCTTGCCTTTAGTTGCCCAGTCGATCGAGAATTTGTTGTTTGACCGATGGGGAGTGATTAGCCGTCATTTTGAATTGATCATCAATGATTGGTGCAGCGGTAAAGGGAATAAAGTCATTTCCAATATATTGATTGCCATATCCATGGGAATACAAAAAGCGGAAGATTTGTTGGATGAAGTCGATATTAATAAAACTCAGTTAAATCAAAAACTGGTTAAACTCCAAGATGAGGGAATCATTTTTAAGAACGGAAAGTTATTCTATTTCAAAGATAAATTATTTAAATACTGGGTTAAGTTTGTATACCAAAAAAGACTAAATGGTATTGAGCTTACACCTGACCGCCAAAGAATACAGTTTCGTTCTGAGTTTCATAATTATGTCGATCAGTTCCAAGCGACGGCGGGAAAAGATTTTTATTCAAGAATTATTGAATTGTTAGGATGTTTTGAGAATGAAACAATTGACTTAAACGGCCGAAAATACATGCTTCCCACATTCCGGGATATTACTTCAGAAAAGTTGAGGATTAATCAGGATTTCTTTGCGGATATTATCAAAGCGGATACGGAAAACTCGACGTGGCTAATTGTATTAAAGAAAGACAGCTTTTTGGAAAATGATATTGTTTCTATCATCGAAAAGGCGAGGAAATCGAGTAAAAAGATCGAGAAGTGCCTGATCATATCATTATCAAAACCGGATGATCACGCCAAATTAAAAGCGTTACAGGAACGGTTCTGGATTTGGAACGCGGAAGAAATCAATATGTTATTAAACCTTTTTGATAAACCATACATTTTGACATGAAAATAGGTGTTGTCTCCGATACGCATTCCTTAGAAATCCCTAAACAGCTTCTTGATGATTTTAAAAAAGTTGATTTGATTATCCATGCGGGTGATTTTTGTACCCTCGAGGACCTTAAAATATTTGAGGCGATTGCTGAAGTCAAGGCCGTGCAGGGGAATATGGATGATTCTCAAGTGCGGAAAAAACTTCCTCCGAAACAGATTTTTAAATGTGAAGGGTTTTCCATCGGACTAGTGCATGGTGCCGGGTCGCCAAAAGATGTTTTGAAAAATGTTGTTAAAGAGTTTGGTCCCGATCAAGTCGATATCGTCATTTTTGGGCACTCGCATCAACCATACAATGAAACCGTCGAGAAAGTGCTTTATTTTAATCCGGGAAGCCCGAATGATATTGTTTCGGCGCCGTATTGTTCGTACGGAATAATCGAAATAAAAGATCGAAAGATATTTCCCAAAATCATAAAGGTTAAATAATGATGGATAAATTATGGGCCCCTTGGCGGTCGGCTTATGTAAAGAAAATCAACCGTAAACAAACGGGATGTTTGTTTTGCCGCATTTATGCGAAAAAGATCGACGACAAAAAGAATTTTGTTGTTTGCCGAAGTGAATATGCGTATGCTGTTTTGAATATTTATCCGTACAATAATGGCCATGTATTGATTATTCCGAACCGGCACGTCGATGATACATCAAAATTGAAGAAGAATGAACGTGATGATCTTTATAATTTGCTGGAAGAAATAAAATTATTATTAAAAAAAGTGATGAAGGTTAATGGTTTTAATATTGGGATAAATTTAGGAAAAGACGCGGGCGCGGGATTTCCCGGCCACGTTCATATACATGTTGTTCCGCGCTGGCGGGGCGATGTCAATTTTATGCCGGTCACGGCGGATACCAAAGTCATTTCGCAATCACTAACTGAAGTCCATAAGCAACTCGTCGATGAATACAAGAAAAGACATTGAAGATTTAGAGGAAAAGATTTTGGCTCCCTACGCGATGAAAAGCAGGGATTCACGCGGGCGGGAGCACGACAATTCTCAGCACCCGGTGCGTACAGCTTATCAGCGTGATCGTGACCGCATTGTCCACTCCGAGGCTTTCCGTAAACTCGAATATAAAACACAAGTTTTTGTCATTCTCGAGGGTGATTATTATCGCACGCGCCTAACCCATACCATTGAAGTAGCTCAAATTGCCCGGACCATTGGACGATGTTTACGTTTAAATGAAGATTTAATCGAGGCTATTGCTTTGGCCCATGATTTAGGCCATCCACCGTTTGGTCACGCCGGCGAACACGCACTTAATTTGATCATGGCGGGAAAAGGCGGCTTCGATCATAATTTTCGCAGTTATAAAATTGTAACGGATTTTGAAAAAAGGTATCCGAAATTTAATGGATTGGATTTAACTGAAGAAGTGCGTGTGGGAATTCTCAAACATGAAACATCCTATGACATCAAAGGTGAATTAGAAAAATATCAGAATATTGGTCCAACGTTGGAGGCAAAAGTGGTTGATGTCGCCGATGCTTTGGCCTATTTATCCCATGATATCGACGATGGTTTGACGTCCGGGTGTATTTCCAAAGATGATTTGATGGAGAGTCAGCTTTGGCGGGAATCTTATCAAAATATTGATGACCAATTGGATCCTGAAAATAAAGAAATGTTGAAGTATCAGGTGGTCAAATTTCTCATCGACATTCAAACACAGGATTTACTGCAGCATTCTACCGAAATGTTAAAGAAGAAAAATTTTAAGAATTCCCAAGAGGTTAAGGATTATCACTTAGGTAATCCTGTTGAGTCGGTCATCGGTTTTTCGTCGGAGATGAAGCGGCAAAGGGATTCCCTTCAGCAGTTACTTTATGATAAACTATATTCACATTATCGTGTGATCAGGATGACAGAGAAGGCTAAACGGATCATTGAGGATATCTTTAATGTTTATAAGCGTAATCCGGATCAGCTGCCTTATAAAATTTGGCCCAGAGTCAGTAAGACATTCAATCTGCCATATGATACCTACGATAAATTACCTGAGCCGTTAAAAAATGAACTTGATTTGAAAACTTTTCCCGCGATTTGTAATTATATCGCCGGGATGACAGATAGGTCCGCGTTTGATGAACATAAAAAACTCTTCGATCCATTCAAGAAAGTATAAGCTTATCCTTTCCGCCGTACACATGGTGTACCGGCTGGTTAATTCTACTTACAACGTAAAAGAATTGGTTTTACGCCTAACCAGATTGCTGTGCCAGTTTATTAAGGCCAGCTCGTCGACGATCTACGTTCTTGACCCCAAGAAAAAGAAAGTCATTCTGAAGGCCGTCTTCGACAACAAAATCAATATGTTTTTTGATAAGAAAAAAGAATTGATGAACATTTCGGAAAAAGAAGCGCAAGTTTTAAAAGGGTTTTCCATATTTGAAGACCAGCTCCTCGGGCTGCCTTTAGTCGCCGATGAGATCGTCGGTGCGATATTCATCCGACGGAAAAAAGGTGAAGGTCCATTTAATGATTTCGATAAAGAAATGTTATCTGTTGTCGTCGAGCAATCCGTAACGGCCATCAAGAATTTACAATTGCATGAAGAACAGCAGGAAATAATATTAGAAAGTATCAAATTTATTGGTGAATTGTTGCGCCAACACAGTTCGGTATTACAAAAAAGAAGTTCTTCCGCGTATTTTAATATTGTGCATTCTCTCGGCGAGGAACTTAAAATTTCTAAGGAACAAATTAATAATTTATTTTATGCGAGTATTCTCCGTGAGGCGGGGGCGATTGATATCCCATATAATGTTTTATCAAAGTCCAGTCAGTTGACGCCGGAAGAATTTAAACTGATCCGCGAACAGCCGGCTCGGGCGGTGAAATTGATTAAGCCCGTCGATTTTCTAAAACCTGTTTTACCGATTATTTTATATCACAATGAAAAGTACGACGGGACGGGTTATCCGTCGGGACTAAAAAAAGAACAGATTCCTTTGGGGGCGAGAATCATCGCCGTCGTCGACGCATTTCTGGCTATGACGTCGGCTCGTCCATATAAGAAACAGTTATCTTTTCAAGAAGCCGTCAAGGAAGTCAAATTTAACAGCGGGTCTCAATTTGATCCGAAAGTTGCTGATGCGTTCATAAACTTAACGAAGCAGAAAAAATTTAGAAATTACTTGTCTATTGATAAAGATTAGTATTATAATTGCTTCCATGTCTAAGCCATTTAAAAGTTATACACAATTCGAGCTTTTCCCAGAAGGCGCCAAACGAGATTACCAGCCGGCCAACAATTTTCAGTCCAGAAAAGTCACGGTATTGATGGAACATTTGGTCGGCATCTGCATTGTGTTTGTTTTGACCAATGTGGTTGTATTCTGCTTAGGCGTAAAAAGGGGTCAAATCCAAAATCCCGGGGAAGTCACCCTTAAAAAAATAGTTGCTGACAAAAATAAAGATGATGCTATAATCATCCGCTCTGAAGATGCACAAACAGACGGGACGGAAACATCGATTACCCAGGAAGAAATCATTCCTGCGGAACAAGGTTCGACCGAAGTTGTCAATATTGAGCTGCCAAAGGAAGTTATCGAGGATTTTAAATATACGATCCAAGTAGCTTCGTTCAAAGAGCAGGAAAGCGCAGCCAAGGAACAACTTAATCTCAAGAAAAAAGGGTTCGAGGCTTCTATTTTACAGAAAGGAAGTCATTCGATTGTTGTAGTCGGTAAGTTTTTAGAGCATCGAGAGGCGAAAAAATTTTCAGAACGATTAAAAAATCGTTATAAAGATTGCTTAGTAAGGAGATTTTAAAATGTCATTACATCGATCACTTAGAGTGGACTCAGCTGGCGCGCAACAAAGATCAGTATTAACACGTATTGAACGCATTAAAGATATGATGAAAAAGGGTCAATGGAGCGATGAACAAACAGTTATCGGTCTGCCTAAAGTTAAAATTGTCAGAGTAAAAGCTGGTAAGAAAGCAAAGAAGGCAGAAGAGAAAACTGATGAAAAAGCTGCACCTACAGGTAAAGAGAAAGCACCTGCGAAGAAATAACCTTCCGGATATTGTCCTTCGTTTTTATCCTCGTCGTATGAACTTCAGAATCAATTCTTTAGTTCTATTTTTTATCTTAGTAAGTTCTAATGTTATAGCCCAACAGAATTTTCCTTTTTTAGCAAAAATAAAGGAAAAGTCTGTTCACATCCGGGCGGGCCAAAATAAAAGTTTTGAAAGTTTAGGCCGCGTCAATCAAGACGAACAAGTTGTTGTTGTCGACAAAAGTTATAGTTGGTATAAAATCCGTTTGCCTCAACAAGCCAACAGTTTTATCAGCAGTGAATTCGTCAAGATTATTAATGGTGAAGTCGGAGAAATAACAACGAATCGGGTCAATATTCGAGCTGGAGCGGGTGTTAATTTTACTGTTTTAGGGCAGCTTAATAAAGGTGATCAGGTTATCATTTTAGAACAGCCCAAAGGATGGTATAAGATTCAGCCGATTAAAGACAGTTATGGTTGGATTGCTGAGGATTTAGTTGAATTTTTGTCTAGTGATGTCAGCAGTTATGAGGCTAAAGAGATTAAAAAGAAGCCATTAGATGCCGCACCAGTTCAGGTCGTACCAGTTAAAACGGTTAAGCCAGTTACCCCAGCCACTGCTGCTGCGGAACAAGTTACTCGAACTGCGCCTCGAACTGTACCCCAAACATCATTTCAGGGAACATTGACGGCCAATAAAGGGATGCGCATTAATGATTACCCATATTTATTGACCGATGATCAGCAAAAAATTTATTATCTTGATGGTTTAAGTCAATTGCTCCAACCGTTCGTTAATTACAAAGTCAAGATTGAAGGCCGCTTAAAAAATGTCAAACCGGGCGCGTCTCAGTATCCGGTCATTGTCGTTAATCGAATTCAGTTAATCCTCTAATTTTATCTTTAAAAAATTCGCATGATCATTGATGAAAAATATATTGAAGTGGCCATTTGTCTCGTGGTCCTTTTATTTTCATTCGTCATTCATGAGTATGCGCACGGGTGGATGGCCAACAAGCTGGGTGACCCGACGGCTAAAATGATGGGACGCCTGACGCTAAATCCTATCAAACATATCGATTTATTCGGAACGATCCTTTTACCGATCTTTTTATTTATTTTGCATCTTATGGGCAGTCCTGTAATGCCTTTGATTTTGGCGAAACCAGTTCCCGTTAACTTCAGCCGGTTAAAAAATCCGAAACGTGGGATCATCTACGTCGGTATGGCTGGACCATTGATAAATATTTTTACGGCTATTTTAGTGAGCCTTTTTTTACGTTTTGATTTAGGTTTCCTTCCCGAACGAATACTTGAATATATGGTCGTCATTAATTTATTGTTAGCTATATTTAATATGATACCTATTCCGCCGCTCGATGGATCCCGTTTGGTTATGGGTTTATTGCCGAATAGGCTGGCGAATTTATATAGCCGGCTGGAACCGATTGGTATATTAATCGTTTTTGCCTTGCTCCCGCTCGGATTATATTCCAAAGTAGTTTTACCAATCATGACCGTATGTGCTCAATTTTTGGGGGTTAAAGTTTTATGAAAATAATCAATGTCGCTTTAAAAGACAATCCATATAAAATTCTTATTGGTTTTAATACGCTATCTTCCGTCGGGTTTCATATAAATAAATTAAATATCGGAACGGACGCGGTGATAATTACGTCTCCGGTGATTCAACGTTTATACGGTAAAACGCTGATTAAAAGTTTAAAAAAATATGGGTTCACGGTTAAAGAACTTATCGTTCCCGACGGCGAAAAAAGTAAATCAGCCAAGGTCGCTGTTGATCTGATCGAGAAAATTGCGAAGTATGATACTTTAAAGAAAGTGTTTGTTATTGCTTTTGGCGGAGGGGTGATTGGTGATTTGGCCGGATTTGTCGCGGCTACGTATAAAAGAGGAGTTCCTTATATACAAATACCAACAACCTTTTTGGCTCAGATTGATTCCTCCATCGGCGGGAAAGTTGCCGTGGATTTATCGGTCGGAAAGAATTTAATGGGTGCTTTTCATCAACCGAAAATGGTTTTCAGTGATGTTGCTGTTTTGAAAACTTTACCCACTCGTCAGATTGAAAATGGATTTGCTGAAGCCGTAAAATATGGAATCATTGATGATAAAAAGTTATTTAATTATATCGGGAAGAACTATTCCAAAGTGTTTAAAGGCGATGAAAAAGTACTGATGCATATGGTTAGCCGGTGCAGTCAAATTAAAACTGATGTTGTTTTGGCTGATGAAAAAGAGACGAAAGGAATTCGGACAATTTTGAATTTTGGGCATACGGTTGGGCATGCGATTGAAGCGGCAGCAGGATTTAAACAGTACGATCATGGTCAGGCTATAGCCATTGGCATGCGGATAGCGGCCGATATTTCTCTACAAATGAAAATGATTGATGCGCCAGCCGTTGACCGGATCAATCATTTATTAACAGAAATTGGTTTACCAAAGAAAGCCAAGAATCTGACATTAACTAAGATCTTGACTTTAATGGCTCATGACAAAAAGTTTATTTCTGGAAAGAATCGTTTTGTATTGGTATCAAACGTTGGAAAAGTTAAGGTCGCTGAAGATGTATCAACAGATATAATAAAATCTGCCATTCTAAAATATCTAGAATAGAAGCCGGATTGAAATTGTGATTATTCTGGTGATGAAATTTTAAGAATTAATGTATCACCTTTTAAAGTTTGTAATTCTACTCGGCTAGTCTCAACTTTTATGACTTGATACCCTTCAACCATATCCCCAGGTTCGTAAATCCCGTCATTAATCAATGCAAGTCGATTGCCATTAACAAGAGAAGTTCCGCTTAAAACTACTTCGCCAGGTTTATACGTTTTATGTACTTTTTTGGGCATGTAATTTCGTTTGATCTTGTCTCCGGTCACTCCTGTTAGAGGCACATATTTTCTCACGTAATAAGCGGCTGTTATTAGTATCGCGACGATTAAAAGAAAAACAAAAAATAAACCAGGTGGCGTTTCATACCACATTTTTTTCTTTTCGGGTGTTTCCCTCATATGAGGAGGAAGGGGGGCCGAATGAGTTCTGGGGCGATTGTCCTTGGTTAGTTCGGATATCTTTTCTGGTTCTTTCATTTTGGTATCTTTCCCATTTTTTTCGAGATTTTTTTGCGCGCGTTTTAAAGCGTCATTGATTATACTCATTTTTGCCCAACCTCCCTTGAACATCGATGGATAATATTTTGATCAATCGTAAATGTTTCGGCCGCATACCCGGCGAGAAGAGCACGATCACATATAATATTGATCATACGCGGGGTACCTCCGGAAATGTCATAAATACTTTTTAATGCTTCTTCAGTGAACTGAATTATATGTTCGGCAGATTTGGAAATATTAGCTATGTTTAGACGATAATTCACATAATCTTTCATTTCATCTTGAGATAAGGATAGTATGTGATACCTTACGGCGATTCGTTGATTCAACTGCCTTAATGAATTGAGTTTTAATTTTTCAATAAGTTCTGGCTGGCCGACTAAAACGATTTGAAGTAATTTTTCTTTTTCTGTTTCAAGATTGGAAAGAAGCCGAATTTGTTCCAGCTGATTCACATTCAGGTTTTGTGCCTCGTCAATAATAAGAACCACATTATTCCCCGCATTCGTCTGTACCAACAGAAATTCGTTCAGAGCCGAAATCATTTCATATTTATTTCGAGCCTTGGACTTAATGCCTAGGTCTTGAAGGATGAGTCTTAATAATTGAAGGTCTGAGAAACTTGGATTCAGTATCAGCGCCGTTTTAATCGATTCATCTAATTGACTTAAAATGGTACGGCAAAGTGTTGTTTTTCCTGTTCCAATTTCGCCGGTAATTGTAATAATTCCTTTTCTCTGCTGAATTCCATAAATTAAATGGGTAATAGCTTCTTTATGCTGCGAGCTGGAAAAGAAGAACTCAGGATCGGCGGTTATGCTGAATGGATTTTCTTTAAGATGATAAAATTCTTTGTACATTGAAAAAAGTATATCATGATGAATCTTAATGGTAAACTATGTTTTATAAATATTAGGGGGCACTAAGGCCCTTAATTTATTGAAAAACAATGAGTTAAAGGTTTTATAGCCGGGCTAAAAAAAATATTGTTTGTCCAGGAGATTATGTTATAATTGTGAAAATTATTTTATGATTAATTAAGGTTATACATATGGATACGACTGAAGAACGACGAGTTGCGAAAAGAATTGTTTTTAGGGAAGCGGTTCGATATGAACTGAAAGATCCTGCCCATTTTAGGGGTTCAACAGCCTATGATTTGTCGGAAACAGGTGTAAGACTAAGACTTACCGAATTTATTCCAGTTAATACAGAAATCCTTATGAACATCCAACTTAGAGACGGTTCTTATTATGAATATCTCGGAAGAATTTCCTGGATATCCCAGATCCCTTTTATGGATCAATATCAAGCCGGAGTTGAATTTTCAAAATCGGATTCTTTAATGGATTCAAAACGAAAAATAATTCAATTAATACATGAAAATTAAACCATAGGGTTGACTTGTGGCTTTAAAAGGAGAGTAATTCATCATGGCAGAAGCAGAAAAAGAAGATATTAGTAAGAAATGCGCGCAGACCGGCACCAATTTAAAGCGTGTCAAAAGATATTATCGTAATGGAAGGTATTTTGTTAATAAAAATGCTTTTAAATTATATGAAGAAGCGCAATTAGCAAAAAAGGCTGAAGCAGCCACTGCAAAAGCTTAATTTCCAGTCTATAGAAAATTCAAACAAGTTGATCTACATAATAATTTATTCGAGGAGTTTCCTTGGTTACGAACGAATCACCTCAGGAAAAAAGAAATAGTCCACGTTTATCTAACAATATTCCCATCCGTATTTCACAAGATGATGGGGATATTGTTACCGAAACAGCGAATGTGAGCTGTTCGGGTCTTTATTGCAAGGTTGATCGTTATATTGAACCTATGACCAAGCTCAAAATTTGTCTTTTGCTGCCAGTCCGCAAGAATGGTAAAGTTTTAACAAAACAGATTTCTGCTGGAGGTGTCGTTGTCCGCACAGAATTTTCGGGCGATAAAGATGATCACAATATCGCTGTCTTTTTTAACGAGATTTCCAGGCGAGATTCAGAAAGCATCACCGATTATGTCAGCTCATACCTCAATACTTAGTATATTTAAAATCTAAATAATAATTTCAAAGGAAAAAATGGAACAGACGATGAATGTTCCCTTATCAGAGGGGCAATTGTATTTTGCAATGGCTTTGCAAACATTCTTGATTTTATGGTTTATTATTTTCCCCGTTATATTGATTCGTAAATTAAATTATTTAATTGCATTGATCGAAGATAAGTCGTTTCCAGAAAATGAATCACCATCAGAATAATTCTGATAAAGAGTTTCAAGCTGTACGGAAAAACAAAATATCTGTTCTTTTTGAAAATGATCATGTGGTGATTTTCGACAAGCCTTCCGGCATGATTGTTATTCCGTCTCCCAAAAATGAAGCCATAACCATGGTCGGCGAAGTTAATAAGCTCTTTCAAAAATCCAGCGAGCAATACAAATTACATCCTTGTCATCGGCTAGACCGAGAAACGTCCGGTATCATCATGTTTGCCAAAGGCAAAAAGAATCAGCAAATGATGATGGATGTGTTTAAGGAACAGAAAATTGAAAAAAAATATATCGCGTTTGTTCAGGGTAAGTTGAATCAGCGCTCAGGGGAAATTCGCGGTTATATTGCGGATAAGGATCATTTAAAATACAATAAAGACAAGTCGCCAAAGTTTGCAGAGTCACGCTTTCGAGTTTTGGAACAAAAGAAAAGTTTTGCTATTGTTGAAGTTCAACCCTTGACTGGCAGGACAAATCAAATCCGTATTCAATTCAGTGAAATGGGGCATCCAATTGTAGGCGACCGCAAGTATTCTGTTGTCCGGCGGTTCGATCTAAAATTTAATAGAACGGCGCTTCATGCGGCTTCACTCGAGTGGACTGATCCGCCAACAAATAAAAAAATAAAAGTAAGTTCAACTTTACCAACAGACATGGAGGTCTTTCGTGCAAGAAACTGAATTAAAAGGGAAAACAATTTCTGAGATGTGCGCGATATGTCATAAAATCGCCAAAGAAAAAGGTTTTTGGGACCAAAAAAGAAATATAGGTGAAGCCTTAATGCTGGTCGTCACGGAATTGGCAGAAGCAATGGAAGGACATCGGCATCAAGATGAGGCTAATTTTAAAGAAGAGTTAGCCGATGCCTTTATTCGTCTGTTTGATTTATGCGGCGGGTTGGGAATAGATATTGAAGAAGAAATTTCTCGTAAATCTAAAATTAATCAGGGACGGCCGTATAAACATGGTAAAGTGTGTTGAACCTTTGAAAGGTGAATCTTTATGAATAAAAAATTATTGATACTTCTTTTTGTTGGGTGTTTAACCGGATGTTCGACGGTGACTATACCTAAATACATTAAAGACGAAAATCCGTATAAACAAGTGATCAACGCTGATTATGAAAAAACATTAGATGCAACTTATCAAGCATTAAAAGATTCGGGATGGGAAATTATTTCTAAGTCGGATCCGAATGTTTTTGAACATAGCTCGAGGACGGATCCAAACAGCAAACAGATCGTATTATTTTCAGATATCCAGGACTTGCCATTTTTTTTAGGGACACGCTTTGCTAGAGTTAATATATATTTGCGAAGCACAGATCAACCCAATCAGACGGAAGTTGAGATGCGGTATTTAACGGTCAATTCGCTCACCTTTGGAGCATTTAAAAATTATAAACATCCGCTGGCGACGGAAAGACTTTTCAATAACATAAAAGATCACGTAAAGTAATCTGAAAATTATTTCTTGGAAGGCGGGTGATAACCCGCCTTTTTTTTGGTGCTAAAATGAATGATTTTAAACTGGAAAGTAAATTTAAACCAGTCACGGAACAGCTCGATGCCGTCGATAAGCTTGTGGATGGAATCAATAAGAATGTGAAATCACAGGTTCTTTTAGGTGTGACCGGCAGTGGAAAAACATTTACTTTGGCTAATGTCATTGAAAAAATTAATCGTCCGACGTTGGTGATTTCTCATAATAAAACATTGGCCGCTCAGTTATACAGTGAATTTAAAGAGTTTTTTCCGCATAATGCGGTTGAATATTTTGTGAGTTATTATGATTATTATCAACCGGAGGCCTATGTTCCTCAGACGGATATTTACATTGAAAAAGATTCTTCCGTCAACGATCGTCTAGACAGGCTTAGGCTTTCTTCGACGACAGCCTTAATGTCTCGACGTGATGTCATTATCGTAGGCAGTGTTTCCTGTATTTATAATCTCGGATCTCCTCAAGATTACCGTGAGTTTTTGCTTTTTCTAAAAGTCGGCCAACAAATTGACCGCGATGAAGTACTTCTTAAACTGATCAATATTCAATATGAACGTAATGATTATGACTTTTCCCGAGGGAAAATCCGTGTTCGGGGTGATACCTTAGAAGTGTATCCGGCCTATCGTCAAGATGCGCTTCGCATACAGTTTTTTGGAGAGGAAATTGAAAAGATTACACAAATAGAACCGGTTTCTGGAAATGAAATTCAGACGCTCGATCAAGTTGCAATTTATCCGGCGAAACATTACATTATTTCACATCCGCGTATTGAAGAATCATTGAAGGAAATAGAAGAAGAATTAAATGTTCAACTTAAAAAATTGAAAACTGAAGGAAAATTAGCTGAAGCGCAGCGATTAAATTCACGAACACGTTATGACATGGAAATGCTTAGAGAAATGGGCTACTGTAACGGGATTGAGAATTATTCCCGCTATTTATCCGGGCGGCCTCCCGGGTCACGGCCATCATGTTTGATCGATTATTTTCCGTCGGATTTTCTCACTTTGATTGATGAATCGCATGTTACAATTCCACAGTTAAATGGAATGTATGAAGGCGACAAAGCGAGAAAACAGACTTTAGTTAATTATGGATTTCGCCTTCCGTCATGTTTGGATAATCGTCCTTTAAAATTTTCCGAATTCGAGTCAATCACCAACCAAACCATTTATGTGTCCGCAACGCCAAGTAAATACGAGAAGGAAGTCGGCAAGGGGCATATTATTGAACAGATTATCCGTCCGACGGGCATCGTCGATCCGCCGATAGAAGTACGGCCTACTAAAGGACAAGTCGATGATCTAGTCGGTGAAATTAAAAAGCGGGCGGCTATCGATCAGCGTGTCTTAATCACCACATTAACAAAACGGATGTCAGAAGATTTAACCGATTATTTGATCGACCAAGGTTTAAGTGTAAAATATCTTCATTCTGATATTGATACAATTGACCGGTCAAAAATATTAAAAGATTTAAGAACAAAAAAATTTGATTGTCTGGTTGGTGTAAACTTATTGAGAGAAGGGCTCGACTTGCCGGAGGTAACCTTGGTTGCTATTTTGGATGCTGACAAACAAGGTTTTTTGCGTTCACAGACATCTCTCATTCAAACCGCTGGTCGAGCTGCGAGGAATATTGAAGGCCTGGTTATTATGTACGCGGATACGATGAGTGAAGCGATGAGAGCAACCATTTATGAATGCGATCGTCGACGAAAAATCCAGACTGCTTTTAATAAAGAACATAATATTACTCCAGCGACGATCAAGAAAATAATTCGCGGCGGGATTGAGGATTTAGCTTACGAAGAAGCTGAAGAAACAGTGATGAGTGTCGTCGGACAAGCAAGAGAAGAGTATACATTATCCACTTATATCGCCGAGTTGGAAGGCGAGATGGAGGCAGCGGCGAGGAATTTGCAATTTGAGAAAGCCGCCCGCATTCGCGATAAAATCCTGGAGCTTAAGTCTGGAAAAGATATGGGATCGCAAAAGTCTTCATCTTCCAAGGCTCCTAAAAGAATAAAACATATGTAATCAACCAGAACAGATTTTTAAGTGAGATTATTATGATTTTAGCCGTAGATATCGGAAATACATCTATTTCGTTGGCATTGCTCAATGGTCGACAGATAAAAGCAATCGACAATTTGAATTCACGTCTGAAAAAGAATGAATTAAAAACAGTTTTTCGAAAGGTTTTGAGTCGGATTTCGAAGGATAAAATTCATCTTAAAGAAGCGATTATTTGTAGTGTAGTTCCCGATAAAACGGACATTGTTGTTCAGCTTGTTAAGAAAGAATTGGATATTCCCGTCCATGTCATAGGAAAAGATTGGGATGTTCCCGTGAAAAATAAATATTACAACCCAAAACAGGTCGGTCAAGATCGTCTGGTTGTTGCTTATGCGGCGAAAATGTTATACGGACAACCGGCGATTGTGATTGATTTCGGAACGGCTATTACATTTGACGTTTTATCATCCAAGGGGCATTATGAAGGCGGTATGATTGTCCCAGGAATACGATTATCTATGGAATCTCTATATTCAAAAACGGCCCTGCTGCCGCGAATTGAAACTGTTAAGTCACCGAAAAATGTGATCGGAAAAAACACGGAAGAAAGTATATTGAGCGGGATATTTTATGGATACGGTGAAATGTGTAATGGACTCATTCATAAATTATCTAGTCAAATGAAACAGAAGCCAAAGGTTATTATAACGGGGGGTTACACCCAAGTTATGAAACGTTTTATTACCGTAAAAATTACCAAAATTGATCGACTCCTCGTTTTTAAGGGAATGGCCTTATTAAGCCGTCACTACCATTCGTTTTAACCCCACCGTCTTTTAGCTAAAACCTTACTCATTCCGATTAAAGCAATTACAGCACAGAAAAAAAGGGCTTGACAAATAGGATATTTTTGATAAATTAGCACTCTTAGATAGGCAGTGCTAACCCACAGAATTTTAAATTCAATCCATTTAATCTAAATACGGAGGAGAGTGATATGGATATTCAACCATTAGCAGACAGGATTTTAGTCAAACCATTGGAAGCAGTTGAAAAAACCAAAGGTGGTATCTTGCTACCTGAAACAGCCAAAGAAAAACCTCAAGAAGGTAAAGTTGTTGCTGTTGGAAAAGGTAAAGTATGTGAAGATGGTAAAGTAAAAGCTTTAGAAGTGAAAAAAGGTGATCGAGTTTTATACGGAAAATACAGCGGGACTGAAATCACCACGAATGAAGGTGAAGAGCTTTTAATTATGCGCGAAGAAGATGTTTTCGCGGTTGTAAAATAAATTTAAATTAGAATTTAATCCGGAGGAAATTATAAATGGCAAAGCAATTAAAGTTTAGTGATGCAGCAAGACGCGATATCCTTGAAGGGGTTGAGCAACTTGCGAGAGCTGTAAAGGTAACATTAGGACCAAAAGGCCGTAATGTCATTCTTGATCGTAAATTCGGTTCACCGACGGTCACCAAAGACGGTGTATCGGTTGCAAAAGAAATTGAATTGGAAGATCCTTACAAAAATATGGGCGCGCAAATGGTTAAAGAAGTCGCCGAAAAAACTTCAGATATTGCCGGAGACGGAACGACCACAGCGACGGTATTAGCAGAAGCTATTTACCGCGAAGGTTTGAAGAACGTGACTGCAGGCGCAAATCCAATGGCTCTTAAAAGAGGTATTGAGATAGCAGTTGAAGCTGTCGTTGCCAAGATCGGTACCATGGCTAAAAAGATCAATTTAAAAAATATTACTGAAGTTGAGCAAGTCGCAACTATTGCGGCTAACAGTGATAATCTTATCGGAAAAAAAATCGCTCAAGCCTTCGAAACCGTCGGTAAAGATGGTGTTATCACAGTCGAAGAATCCAAAACGATCAATACCGAATTGAAAGTAGTTGAAGGTATGCAATTTGATCAAGGTTATCTTTCACCTTATTTCTCGACGGATATGGAAAAAATGGTATGTATTCTCGAGGATCCATTTATATTAATTTCTGAAAAGAAAATCACCAGTATCAAAGATATTCTTCCTTTATTAGAAAAAGTAGCTAAATCCGGAGCGCCTTTGTTGATTATCAGCGAAGATGTCGAAGGTGAAGCATTAGCAACATTAGTTGTTAACAATATGAGAAAGACGCTATCTTGCGCCGCTGTCAAAGCTCCAGGTTATGGCGATCGACGAAAATCCATGTTGGAAGATATTGCCGTATTAACCGGCGGAAAAGCTGTGACCGAAGATCTTGGTTTGAAACTAGAAAATCTTGATCTTAAAGATTTGGGTCGTGCCAAGAAAGTTAAAATTGATAAAGACAATACAACAATAGTCGAAGGTGCTGGAAAAACAGCCGATATCAAAGCCCGTATTGCTCAAATTAAGAATCAAATTGACACAACCGATTCTTCTTATGATAAAGAAAAATTACAAGAACGATTGGCCAAATTAGCTGGTGGCGTTGCCATCATCAATGTCGGAGCAGCGACGGAAACAGAAATGAAAGAAAAGAAAGCCCGTGTTGAAGATGCTCTTCATGCAACTCGCGCTGCCGTCGAAGAAGGTATTGTTCCCGGAGGTGGTGTTGCGCTTCTAAGAGCCATTGGCGAAATCGATAAACTTAAGCTTAAAGGTGACGAATTAACCGGTGCGCGGATTATTCAGCGCGCTTTGGAAGCTCCTGTTCGTCAATTGGCTGAAAATGCCGGCTTAGAAGGCTCCGTGATCGTCGAGCGTTTGAAAGCCGATAAAAATGATAATATCGGTTATGACATCAACCAAGATGAATATGTGGACATGTTGAAATCCGGTGTTATTGATCCAGCCAAAGTTACACGAACAGCCTTGCAAAATGCAGCCAGTATTGCCGCATTGCTTCTAACAACTGAAGCTATGATCACTGATATTCCTGAAAAGGATAAAGGTGCTGGTGGCATGCCTGGTGGTGGAATGCCTGGTATGGGCGGCATGGGCGGTATGATGTAAACCGTTCAGAAATGAACTTAAAAAGGGCAAGGATTTATATCCTTGCCCTTTCTTTTTGTACAATTATTCATAATAGCATGTCCTAGAGTGTCAGGGTATATACTATTGACTAATCAATTTAGTATTGTATACTAGCTTTAACTTATTTAACTATAAGCCATTCCCCAATCACATCTGTACAACAATCCAGCTTTGGTTTCGAATCAAATTCAGATCAGCTTTTTGAATTATTTTAATTAAACAACCTTCAAAAAAGTCAGGATTTCTCATGCGTTTTTTAAATTCTAAAAAACATTCATTTCTTCATTTTATTAACCACTTCATTTTAATTTTGTTTTTGGCTACATCGGTCACGCCTCCGAGCTGTGCTCAGGTTTTCGCCAATTTAAATTTACCGGCATCAGACACTTTAATCACGTCGTCGGGAATTTTTTCTCCAGCCATTATTACGGGAATTACCATTCATCCCAATAATCCTCTTGAAATGAGTTTTATTATTAATCCTGGACAGGAAAATTTTGATGATCAGCAGTTTCAAACCGAATCCAAACGATTGATAAAATATTTCCTTGCTGCATTGACTACCCCGGAGTATGAATTGTGGGTGAATTTATCTCCATTTGAAGAAAATCGTATGATTCCAGAAAACCTCGGCAAGACCGACATGGGTATCGATCTTTTGGCTCAGGATTATATGTTAAAACAATTAACGTCGTCGATGATGTATCCGGATGCACAGACAGGAAAGAAATTTTGGCAGAAGGTTCATCAGTTGGCTTATGAAAAATTCGGTTCGGCTGATATTCCCATGAATACTTTTAATAAGATATGGATTGTTCCGGAAAAAGCGGTTATTTTTGAGCAGAACAATAGTGTTGTTATCGTTGAAAGTAAATTAAAAGTCATGTTGGAAGAAGATTATTTGGCTCTTGAAAATCACCAAGCTATTCAAAAACACGGACAAACAAGTGATCAAGCTGATGTGATCACCGGCGCTTCCTTGGATGTTGTGCGGGAAGTTTTGATTCCTGAGATTGAAAGAGAAGTGAACGAAGGGAAAACATTTAGTCAGCTTCGTCAAATATATCATGCGGTAATCCTTGCTAGTTGGTACAAAGATAATCTGAGAGGAAGTTTGATTGAAAAAATTTATGTCGACCAGAATAAGACGGAAGGCATAGAAACTCAAGATAAGACTTTAAATCAAAAAATTTATAGCCAGTATGTTGAATCTTTTAAAAAGGGCGTTTATAACTTTATTAAAGAAGATTATGATTCGGTTACAAAACACACCATTCCTCGCCAATATTTTTCAGGAGGCGGCGACTTCACAAAAATAAACAACGTCGACGAAGCCCTTATAAATGAAGGTGATTTGACTCCTCAACAAAAGGAAAAATTGGCAGCACGGGGTAATCGTAACGTAACGGTTAAACTCAATAATTCCGATAAACCTGTATACGGTGAAATTTTTAGAGCGGACGGCACGCCGACATTTATTGAACGGCTCGATCCCACCGGCGGACAAATCAAAATAGGAAGTGGTGCGTACATTTATGGCGAAAAAGTAGTTAAGGCAAAGTGGTACCAGCAGAATTTGGAATTTGATTTGAACAGTGTTGTTGAAACAATTAATCCGAATGGACAAGATGTTATTCTTGACGCGTCGGCTGGTACAGGCGGAGCGGGCTTAAAATTAATAGAGTTATTAAAACGAAATCATAAAAAAATAAGAAAATTAGTTTTAGTGGATGTCGGCTATGGATTGTCCCGCGGCTATATGGAATACGCTCGTGCAGTATTGAATACTCCGTCGATTTATGATGTTATTGATGAAATTGAATTTTATATATTAGGACAGAATCGGGAGAAAATGAAAGATGAATTTGGTGCGGATGAATTTGCTTTGGTATCAGATATCCCTGGTTTAAAGGCTGATCATGTCATTATGGAAAATGCTGTTCATTTGATTCCTAAAAGTCAGTTGGTACGCACATTTAAAGGAATCAGGGATGTAATGAATCCACAAGCGATTTTTACAATGGGCAGTGGCGACATTCAGGGTATTACTTGGCCGGAAAATTTTCCGAAGAATTTGGTTGGTATCCATACATTATTTGATTATACGAGTGATGAAATAGAGAAGCTAATGAATGAGAATAAACTAGATTATGAGTCAGTGAAAGATTTATCAGGACAATATAAATCTGTTTATGAGCGATATTTTATTTTGAGTAATGACAAAATAGTTAAGGAAAAAAGAGCAGCCGTATTTCCTGCATCAAATAATCAGTCAGATATATTGGAGGCATTACAAAAGTCAGGTTATGATGTGCGTACTGATGTCAAATATCGATATGAGCCTTTAGAAGAAGATGATTATGGCCCATTCATTAAAGAAACAAGTTATGCCGAATCCAAAGTCGCACCGGAATTCGCCAAAATAAGTAAGACAGAAGACCCTTTGCGGGAGGTCCGTGAAGAAGTAATAAATCGTGGATACAAAAATTTATTTGCTAAGAATGAAGTCTATAATCTTTCTTGGGCTAAGTTTACGGCTAAAAATTCAGACTTAGCTATGTTATCTGAAGACTTCATACAGATTTTGGAAGAATCTTTGGCTGCTGAAGGAGAAGGGGAAGTTTATAAATTGCTAGATGATGTTTATGACGAGATACGTTTGGATAGAGAATATATATTAGCTCATCGCCCTGAATATATTGAAGGCGTTCAGTTCTTAAGGGAAGCGCTGTATAAGCAACGCGGATGGGATCTCAAAAAGGGTGCATCCGTTCAGACCTTGGCAAATATAACTAGCTATCAACTGACTGAGCGTGCAGCCTATGTCCTTCTCGTTGGAGGGAGATTGCTGGGGTTTTGGAAAATTTTCCCGGAAGATTTGTTAGATGAAAAAAACGCCGCATTAGCTTACGAAGCTGACCGCGCCGGAATTAATTATCCGTCCATATCAAAGGTCGATGCCTCAATTTTTGAACCGGCTGTAAACGGATCTGGTGATAAATCAATGTTATCTACACGGATGTCTAAGAAATTGCCAAATGAAAAAGATCTTGGAGGTATTGACCTGGATCCTAATCTGTTTAAAGTTGAACATAAAGGCGCACAATCGCTTGTTTTTCCCAAATTTAATGGCTCTCATCATCAAATTCACATAAATGGTTTAGCGCCGACTATTATTAATGTAATCCCGATTACTAATTTGTCATCGTTCTTAAAGCTTTCAAATAGAATTGAAAATGATGTCGATACTGTGACATCTAATTTGCAGGATCTGCAGGATAGTAAACCGATTGAACATGCTCATCTTAGTTTAACTGTAAACTAAAAGAATTGAATTGGGTTTGCAGTTGTCTTTTTTTCTTGCTTGACAATTCCAACCAAAATGACTATATTATTACTTTAATCAAACTCCGTTTGAGCTAATAACTAGTCAATCTAAACACATTCAATTATAACGGTTTACAGCCGAAATACATTCAAGGAAGGAAAGAAAATGGCCGAGTGGATAGGCATAGGACGACGCGCTAGACGATGTTATGGTTTTGATGAAATTGCGTTAGTCCCTGGTATGCTGACCGTTAATCCCAATGAAGTTGACACGAGTTGGTCTGTTGGCGGGAATAAATTTAAGGTTCCCATACTTGCCGCAGCCATGGATGGTGTTGTTGACGTCAGTTTTGCCATTAAAATGGGCCAATTAGGCGGAATAGCTGTTCTTAACCTCGATGGAATTCAAACCCGATACGAAAACCCCGCAGATGTTATAAGTCAAATCGCTAATGCCTCACCTGAAGAAGCGACAAAACTAGTCCAATCTGTTTATTTACAACCAGTTAAAGAAGATTTAATAGGAAAGAGAATTCGCGAGATAAAAGCGGGAAACGTACCTGCGGTTGTCAGTTGTATTCCTCAAAATTCAGAAAAGTTCGGTAAAATTGCTCAAGACGCCGGCTGTGATATTTTTGTCATTCAATCCACCGTTGCCACCTTAAAACATGTTGCCACGGAATATAAGATCGTTGATTTAGAAAAATTTATCCGACAATCGAAAATGCCGATCATTCTGGGAAATTGCGTCACGTTTGAAATGGCTTCTGAGTTAATCGAAATCGGAGTTGCCGGTCTTTTGGTTGGAATTGGACCCGGAGCTGCGTGTACAACGCGAGGCGTATTAGGTATAGGCGTTCCGCAAATCACCTCGACGGTTGATTGCGCCGCTGCTAGAGATCAATATTATAAGAAAACGGGTAAATACGTTTCCATTATTACCGACGGAGGAATGAGAATCGGTGGTGAAATTTGTAAGGCATTTGCAGCTGGAGCAGATGCGTGTATGGTTGGTTCGGCTTTCGCAAAAACATTGGAAGCGCCCGGTCAAGGTTTTCATTGGGGCATGGCAACGTCGCACGCCAATCTTCCTCGGGGAACACGTATTCGAGTTGGTACTACCGGAACATTACAAGAAATTTTATTTGGACCCGCCAAAGTGGATGACGGATCGCAAAACTTGGTCGGTGCCTTGCAAACGTCTATGGGTTCTTTGGGTGCAAGTAATATCAAAGAAATGCATGATGTTGAAATGATAATCGCGCCTTCTATTCAAACGGAAGGAAAAGTTTTTCAAGTCGGGCAAAGAGTGGGGATGGGTAAATAATTAACTAACAAACGCAACATAATCGGTTTGAGCGCGTCCAACGGCGGCTCAATCAAAGAAAAAACAATGAATCCATCAAAAAAAGAAGCTCCAAAAAAGAAATTAAGTTTGCAAACACGGCTAACTCATAAATCTAAAAAAAGAATGGGCCGCGTTCCCAAACTCAAAAAAGTAAGAAGCCGTATCGCCGCATCCATTAAGGTCAGTAAAATCAAAAGTAAGGATGTCATTTTAATCCTTGATTTTGGTTCACAATATACTCAACTCATCGCTCGACGAGTAAGAGAGAATAAAGTTTTCAGTAAGATCGTTCCCTGGAACATATCCGCCGCAGAGATTGACGAGTTAAAACCAAAGGGTCTTATTTTATCAGGCGGGCCATTAAGCGTTTATGATCAAAATGCGCCTATGCCTAAAGCTGAAGTTTTTGAATTAGGCCTTCCTATGCTTGGGGTTTGTTATGGTATGCAAGCCATCGTCCATCATTTTGGCGGAACTGTTAAGCCAAGCCAAGACCGAGAATTTGGAAGGGCAGAATTATTTGTTGATAATAATAAAGATCTTTTTTCTAATTTACCCTCCAACTTGACATGTTGGATGAGCCACAGCGATGAGATCAAAAAACTGCCTGTTGGATTTGTTAAGATTGCCCATACATTAAGTGCGCCGGTTGCTGCTATAGCCAACAGAGCAAAAAAGATTTATGCCGTTCAGTTTCATCCTGAAGTCGCTCATACTCAACGCGGAACTCAATTATTATTAAATTTCGTATTTCAGATTTGTGGTTGCCTGCCTCGATGGACGATGGATAAGTTTATTAACAGCACCATCAAACAAATTAAGGAAACGGTCGGCAGCAAAAAAGTCGTTTTGGGATTAAGCGGAGGCGTTGATTCTTCCGTCGCTGCTATGTTGATTCATAAAGCCATTGGCAGTAAACTTCATTGTATTTTTGTGGATAATGGTCTTTTAAGAAAGAATGAAGTCGCCAAAGTCGAACGTAATTTTAAAGGTAACTTTAAAATGAATTTAACGGTCGTGTCCGCGGAGACCCGCTTTTTAGATCGTCTAAAAGGCATTGTTGATCCGGAAGAGAAAAGAAAGATTATTGGTGATGAATTTGTGCAAGTTTTTATGGACCGATCCAAAAGAGTCAAAAATATCGCGTTTTTAGCTCAAGGCACTTTGTATCCGGACGTGATTGAGTCTTATTCACCGACGGGAGGGCCTTCCTCAGTTATTAAAAGCCATCATAATGTCGGTGGTTTGCCCAAAAATATGAAATTAGAATTGATTGAACCTTTCAGAGAATTATTCAAAGATGAGGTCAGAGAAATTGGAAAACATTTAGGCCTGCCTGATTCTATTCTTAAACGTCAGCCGTTTCCGGGGCCTGGTCTCGCCATCCGCATTTTAGGAGAGATCACAAAAGACCGTTTGGAACTTTTGCGCGAAGCCGATGAACGTATCGTCGACGAGATAAAAAAAGCCGGTTTATATCATGAAGTTTGGCAAGCCTTCGGAGTACTGCTGCCTATCAACACCGTCGGGGTTATGGGTGACAAAAGAACATATGAAAATGTCATTGCCTTGCGTTGTGTAACCAGTACCGACGGAATGACGGCTGACTGGGCTCAAATCCCATACGACGTTTTAGGAAAAATTTCAAATCGCGTTATCAATGAAGTTCCTGGAATCAATCGAGTTGTTTTTGACATAAGCTCCAAACCGCCCGCAACCATCGAGTGGGAATAATCCAAAAGATACAGCCGATTAGAAAATTTTAAAGACAGGTTCATGATGCTACTTGTGAACTGAAACTTTCTTGTTATAATATTTCCATGCATCCCAAAGATTTTGTTCATCTTCATGTCCACACCCAATACAGCCTCCTCGATGGAACATGCCGAATTAATAAATTAATCGAAAAAGCGGTTGAATTTCAAATGCCCGCCGTCGCTATGACGGATCATGGCAACATGTTCGGGGCCATTGATTTTTATTTGGCGGCACAGAAAGCAAAAATAAAACCGATTATCGGTGTAGAAGCTTATGTGGCTGTCCATGGAACTAGATTCGATAAATCAACTCAAAATAAAGCAACATCTCATTTGTTATTGTTATGTAAAGATATTGCCGGCTATCAAAATTTAATGAAGCTTACATCAATAGCTTATTTGGAAGGATTTTATTATCATCCCCGTATTGATAAAGGTATTCTGGCTCAACATTCCAAGGGTTTGATTTGCAGCTCCGCTTGTCTTAAAGGAGAGGTGGCTTGGAATCTTATGCAGGGTAGTTATAATGCGGCACTCAAGTCCGCCGATGATTTTCAGAATATTTTCGGCAAAGGTAACTTTTATCTTGAATTAATGGATCATGGTATTGAAGCTCAAAAGAAAGTTAACCCGCTCATTATTAAAATTTCCAAAGAATTAAACATTCCCCTCGTCGCTACCAATGATGTTCATTATCTTGAACCGCATCAATCTCATGCCCATGATGCACTTCTTTGTATTCAAACACAATCAACCTTAGATGACCCCGGACGTATGAAACTACAAACGGGCGAGTTTTATTTTAAAGATTCGATCGCCATGAGAAATCTTTTTCACGAAGTCCCGGAAGCGATTGCGAACACGGTGGAAATCGCGGAAAAATGCGATTTAAAGTTAAATTTCGATGAATATCATTTACCTCGTTTTGAGCCGCCCGTTGGTAAGTCACAAAAAGAGTATATCATTCAACTTTGTGATGAAGGTCTAAAGCGGCGCTACCAAACGGTTTCTAAGGAAATACAAGAGCGATTAACTCATGAAATCAATGTTATTGAAAAAATGGATTTTATTGCTTACTTTTTGATCGTCGCTGACTTTATTAATTTTGCAAAAGAAAGTCACATTCCCGTCGGTCCGGGACGTGGTTCAGCGGCAGGAAGCCTGGTTAGTTATCTATTAGGTATTACCGATCTTGACCCTCTTCATTATGGTCTACTTTTTGAGAGATTTTTAAATCCCGACCGCAGCGGTATGCCGGATATTGACATTGATTTCTGTTATGAACGAAGAGGAGAAGTTATCGAGTATGTAACAAAAAAGTATGGAGCATCAAATGTGGCGCAAATCATCACCTTCGGAACCATGCAGGCGCGCGCGGCGATTAGAGACGTCGGACGGGTAATGGGTGTTTCTTACACGGATGTGGACCGTATTGCAAAATTGATTCCGAATGATTTGGGAATCACCTTAGAAGAAGCTATTACTAAAGAGCCTCAACTTGAGCAGTTGTGTAAATCCGATAAGGCATCCAATGATATTTATGAAATGGCCAAGGTATTGGAAGGTTTGACTCGTCATGCGTCCATTCACGCGGCGGGGGTCGTTATTTCTGATAAACCTTTGACGGAGTATGTTCCACTTTTTAAGACCAGTGACGATCAGATCACGACGGCGTATTCAATGAATAGCATCGCGAAGATTGGTTTGTTAAAAATGGATTTTTTGGGTTTGCGGACACTGACTGTTATCGATGATGCCATAAAATTGGTGAAGCAGCGTCATAATATTATTTTGGACATTGAACGAGTTAAATTGGATGATCAGAAAACGTATCAGATGTTGAGCAAGGCCAAAAGTTTTGGCGTGTTTCAGTTGGAAAGTGCGGGCATGCGTGAATTGCTTAAGAAAATCAAGCCTTCCGAGTTTGAAGATTTGATTTCTATTTTAGCGCTTTATCGTCCGGGACCGATGGGCAGCGGTATGTTAGATGATTTTATCAAACGGAAACGAGGTGAAATTCCCGTCATCTATGATCATCCAAAACTTGAGCCGGTTCTTAAAGCAACCTATGGAATCATTGTTTACCAAGAGCAGGTTATGCAAATTCCCGTCGTTTTAGCCGGATTCACTTTGATTCAGGCGGATCATTTGAGGCGAGCCATGAGTAAAAAAATCGCATCGGTCATGGAGCAGCTGCGTAAAGATTTTGTGGACGGCTGCGAAAAGACAAGTCATATTTCGACGGAAAAAGCGAATAAGTTATTTGATTTGATCGATTATTTTTCCGGTTATGGATTTAATCGAAGCCATTCAGCGGCTTATGCGATGATCACGTACAGAACGGCGTATCTAAAGGCGAATTATCCTGTGGAATTTATGTGTTCCATCTTAAATAGTGAGCTCAATAATACCGACAAGCTGGTGGAATATATCAAGGAATGTGAATCAAATGGAATAAAAATTCTACCGCCGAATATCAATCAAAGTTTAAAAAAATTTAGTGTGGTTAACGAAAAAACAATTCAGTATGGCTTGATGGCAGTTAAAAATGTCGGCTCATCGGCCATTGATTCCATTGTTGACGAGCGGGGAAAACGGCCGTTTCAATCGTTACAAGATGTATGTGAGCGAGTGGATTTACGGTTAACGAATCGGAAAGTGTTGGAAAGTCTAATTAAATGTGGGGCTTTGGATGATTTTAAAATTTTCCGATCACAAATGTTCACTATATTAGATCGAACATTAGAAATAAGTACAAAAACACAAAAAGAAAAGGCCTCGGGACAAGTTTCTTTTTTTGATTCGATGAGTTTCGATTCTGGTTTTATCAAGGAAAGTGAAAAGTTACCCGAAATCAACGAATGGCCGCCTAATCAAATATTGACCTATGAAAAAGAAGTTCTGGGGTATTATGTCAGCGGTCACCCACTTTCACATTATCATGTTGAAATAAAACAGTTTACAGATTTTTCCACAAAAAATCTTACAAAAGCCATCGACGGGGAAGACATCAGAATTGTCGGTTTAATCAGTAAAGTTAAATTAACGAATACACGAAAAACAAATGAGAGAATGGCGATTGTTAGGCTAGAAGATGCTGAAGGAGAAGTGGAAGTGGTGGTATTTCCATCGGTTTATGTCAATTTGGCTCCATTTATAAGAGAAGGTGAGGTTGTTTTTTTAAAGGGGAAAGTAAACATTCGTGATGATGAGGCTAAAATTATCGCCAATGATATGGGACAAATTCAGGATGTTTATAAATCTATAAAATCCATAAACTTAGATTTGACCAGCCTAGAAGAAAAAGGTATTAATCATTTAAAGAAAAAATTGTCGAATTCGCCGGGAAAAATTCCCGTCTACTTGCGCTTGTCGACTGCATCAAATAAAAGTGTGGAAATCCTTGTCGGAGAGAACCTTTACATAGCTCCAAATGAACATTTGATGAATGAAATAAAAGAATTAGTCGGTAATGAATGTTGTTCCTTGAAATTTTAATCAAATCATGTAAACTTTTTATAGAATGCCTAAAAAATGGCCGAGGGCGAAATAATTTCTTGACACTGTAACGCCTTGTTGTTACTATACTTAGCATTAGGAGGTAGCTCAATGACTAAAAAAGATATAGTTCTCAAAATAACCGACATGACCGGGATAAAACAGGTGGATGTCAAGAAAATCGTTCAAAAGACATTCGACGTTGTCGTTGATAGTTTAGTAAGGAATGAGAAGGTCGAATTACGTAATTTTGGCGTTTTTAAAATCAAGGAACGTAGAGCCCGCTTTGGTCGAAATCCACGCACTGGCGAAAGTGTTCCAGTCCCTCCTCGAAAAGTGGTTATTTTTAAACCTGGGTTAGAAATGAAGCAAAAAATTAAATAAAAGTGTCGGTTTGCTTTTATTTTTATGTCGTAAATCTAATAATGTTAGATAGTTAAATAATTACGATCATTTACCCCGCCAGCCCCTTAACAGTGGGAGGACGGGGTTAGATCATTTTTAGTAGGAAATATGCCGAATAAATTTAATGTTCCCCGTGGATGTTCTGATATTGTCTCCCCTGAAGTTTCCAAATGGCAGTCTTTAGAAAATTTAGTCAGAGAACTTCTCCATATTTATAATTATAGTGAGATTCGAACTCCGATTTTTGAAGAAACAGAGCTTTTTGCTCGTTCCATGGGGCAAAGTAGTGATGTTGTTATGAAGCAAATGCTTAATCTCACCGCCCAAACCCCAGAAAAAGACGGGCAACTAAAACTTTCAGGTTTATCTTTACGACCAGAGAACACAGCTTCCGTTGTCCGATCTTATATTCAACAAAATTTGGATCAGCATGAAAATTTAAGTAAATTATTTTATATAGGTCCTATGTTCCGTGGTGAACGTCCGCAAAAAGGACGTTTACGTCAATTTCATCAAATCGGCGTGGAAGCGATTGGACCCTTTGCTAAGTCGCCCTATCTTGATGCCGAGGTTATTGCTTTAAGTGCTGATATATTAAGGACTTTAGGATTAAAAGATTTTACGATCAAACTGAATTCATTAGGATCAGCGGAAGACAAAGAAAATTTTGCTCAGTGGTTACGCCAGCAATTAAGTAGCCGTTTAAAAGATTTGGATGAAGAAGATCAAATCCGTTTTGAGCGTAATGTCTTTCGGGTTCTTGATAGTAAAAATAAAAAAACCAAAGCAGTGATCGACTCTTTAACGTTTGAATCAGCAGCTTTAGGACAAGAAAGCCGCATTTATTTTGAGCAGGTTCAAAATGCCTTAAAGTCTTTGAAGGTCAATTTTGAATTGGATTCGAAATTAGTCCGCGGTTTGGATTATTATACCCACACCGTTTTTGAAATTACGAGTACGGCTTTAGGCAGTCAAGATGCCTTAGGAGCCGGCGGACGTTATAATAATTTGGTTAGTCAATTAGGCGGATCGGATGTTGGAGCCGTTGGATTTGCCCTCGGGATTGAGCGAATACTCTTAGCTTTGCCGCAGGATCAGGAAGCTGTCAGTGTCGGCCCAGATATTTATGTTATTGCTTTAGATGAAAAAGCTTTTTTTCAGGCTTGGGAAATCACCCAAGTTCTCAGACAAAATTCTATTTCCTGCGATATCTGCTATAATGTTGCCTCGGTTAAGAGCTTAATGCGTCAAGCCAATAAATCAAACGCAGATAAAGTCATTATTATCGGTGAAAATGAATTAGAGCGTGCCGTTGTTACGATTAAAGATTTTAAAAATGGGGTTCAGAAGGAAATTTCAATTAAAGATAAAAATTACACACAATTACTGGCAGCAGCAACAGAAAGGTTTTAAGGAATGTTACGTACACATACTTGCGGTGAATTAAGAAGAGAACACGGAAACCAAACAATCACTTTATGCGGGTGGGTCGCCGCGAGAAGGGATCATGGTAAACTTATTTTCATTGATATTCGCGACCGCTATGGATTAACCCAAGTCGTGTTTATTCCTTCCGTCAGTAAACAAGCTCATGAAGTGGCTTCTAAACTTGGACCGGAATTTGTGATTAAAGTTACCGGTACCGTCAATGTTCGTCCGGATAAAATGATTAATAAAGATCTTCCGACGGGTGAAACTGAAGTTTGTGCCACCGAATTAGAAATCTTAAATCCCAGCAAAGTTCCTGTTTTCCCGATCGACGACAATGGTGAAGTTTCGGAAGATTTGCGTTTGACTTACCGCTATCTTGATATTCGAAGAAGTAAAATGTTAAATTCATTGCGGACACGACACCGTTTATGTTCAGTTATTCGTCAGGTATTAGATAAACAAGGTTTCACCGAAGTTGAAACGCCGGTTTTAACTAAATCCACGCCCGAAGGTGCAAGAGACTTTCTCGTCCCGGCGCGATTAAATCCAGGAAAATTTTTTGCTTTACCGCAATCACCTCAATTATTTAAACAAATGTTAATGGTTTCAGGCCTCGACAAATATTATCAAATCGTAAAATGTTTTCGTGATGAAGATTTACGATCCGATCGTCAACCGGAATTTACCCAGCTGGATATGGAAATGTCTTTCGTCGACGAGGAAGACGTATTTGCCGTGACTGAATTATTATATAAAGAGATATTTAAAGAAATTAAAGGCATTGATATCGTAACACCTTTTCCGCGGATGACTCATAAAGAAGCTATGGAAAAATATAATAGTGATAAGCCGGATTTGCGAAAAGAAGGTGAGGAGTGGAACTTAACTTGGATCATTGATTTCCCAATGTTCAAATATAATAAAGATGAAAAACGTTGGGAAAGTGAACACCATCCATTTACGTCGATCAAAGAAGAAGACGCGAAGTATTTGGAGAATGGTGAGTATGCAAAAATCCGCGCGCGGTCTTATGATTTAGTCTTTAATGGTAATGAAATCGGAAGCGGCTCTGTCCGTATTCATAAAAAGGATATGCAACAGAAAATTTTTGATATAATAGGTTTCAATGAACAAGAGGCACAAAACCGATTCGGATTTTTACTTCAGGCGTTCGAATATGGTGCCCCGCCGCATGCGGGCGTTGCCTATGGAATTGATCGGCTGGTGGCCTTGTTAACAGGATTAGATTCCATCCGAGATACAATCGCTTTTCCAAAAACTCAAAAAGGAAATTGTTTAGTGACCGACGCACCATCGACCGTCGACGATAAACAATTGAAAGATTTAGGGCTAATGGTTCTAAGAAAAGGAGATAATAATGCCTAAGCAATTCATGGGAAGAATATTAATGGTTATTTTGCTTTCGAGCGTTTTGGGCTGCGGTGCTACCAGAGAAGTTAGTGTTCGAAGCTATAAACAAGATAAAAAACGTATTGATCAAACGGTTGGCGGCCCGGTCGGAAACTGGGAAAATGCTCCCCAAGCCGTTTCAACACAGAAAAAAGATACCCGAAAAGTTTATTTTCTTGAATTTAGCAAAGAACCTCCAGCAGAACCAAACTTCGGTTATTTGGTCAACGAAGAAAAGAAGGAAGTCGTCGACGAAGATGATTCCGAAAAAGTTTCTTCACGCAAGTCATCCAACAATTTTTCGGACGAATCCGATGATGAAGCCGAAGAAGAATCTTCACCCAAAGCAAGAAAGATAAATCTTCCCTCTTTTGATGAAGATTCTGATGAATACACCAATGAGAGAGAAGTTCGTTCTGTTTCCGACGATCAGCGATTCGAAGATTATACCATCACGACTAACGATACCCTCCAAAAAATATCGATGAAGTTTTATAATTCTTACAGCAAATGGCCAAGAATTTATGAAGCCAATAAAGACGTGCTGAAGAGCCCAGATATTTTAAAACCCGGGACAAATCTCAAAATACCTGTTGATTAAACAATCAACGAAAACATTTCACCGTTATGGACCGAACGATACAATTTAATAATAGTAGAGAACTGCAGATGATTTGCGGGAAGTACGACGAGAATCTGCGTCTGATCGAAAAAGAACTGCATGTAAAGATTGTTCAGAAAAGCAATGGCTTTAAAATTACTGGTGACCGCGAACAGGTTGATAAGTGTATCGAACTTTTTGATTATCTATTAGATATTATTGAAAAAGGTTCTGAAGTAAAAACGCGCGATATTATTTACGCCTTGCGCCTTGCCCAGCCCGACGAGGGAGTCGATTTTAAACGTTTAGCGAAAGAAAAAATCGACGTATCTGTCAAAGGAATGTTGGTCACTCCAAAATCCAAAGGGCAAATTGAATACGTCGAGGCTATCAAAGAAAATGATATTGTGTTTGGTATGGGCCCAGCCGGAACCGGCAAAACATATTTGGCCATGGCTATGGCGGTCAATGCTTTTAGCAAAGGATTAGTCAAACGTATTATTCTCACCCGGCCCGCGATTGAAGCAGGTGAAAGTTTAGGATTTCTTCCTGGTGATATTGTTGAAAAAGTATCACCCTATTTGAGACCGCTCTATGATGCTCTGCATGAAATGATGGATGCGCGAAAAGTTGATGAATTGTCTGAACAAGGATTAATCGAAGTAGCACCATTAGCCTTTATGCGCGGCCGCACGCTGAATGACGCGTTCGTCATTCTCGACGAGGCCCAGAATTCTACTCCTTTCCAAATGAAAATGTTTTTAACCCGCTTAGGCTTTGATTCCAAAACAGTTATTACAGGTGACATTACTCAAAGCGACTTGCCCAAAGGCGCGCCCAATGGATTATCCGATGCGCAAAATATTCTCAAAGATATCGACGGCATAAAGTTCGTCCATCTAACAGGACGCGATGTGGTTCGTCACGAATTAGTTCAGAGAATCATTGAAGCCTATGAACATAATCAAAAAAAGTAATCATGCTGTACAGGAAAGTTTTACCAGAATCAGCGTATTAACGGTTTTTCTTTGCTTGGCTATTGGATATTGTTTTTTTCTAGGCTATAGCCTGATTATTCCAGTTCTCTTATTACTGTTAGGCTTTCATCTTAATTACTCAAACCACGGAAGCTTTAAAATTTTCCTCAATTTGGGATTATTGCTCGTCATCACAATATTTCTCGCCCAGGTTACAAAAAATTATTCAGATATATCTCACTATTACGTGCCGGTTCCAGCTATTGCTTTACTGACGATGCTCTTATTTAATAGCCGGACATTGACATTTGTTATGGCTTTTATGAGCAGCACATTAGTCAGCCTAATTTTAAATGGCGGCCTTGAAATGATGCTGATGTTTTTTATGGGCGGCTTGGTCGGCGCGTATTCCGTGAGAGGGGCGAGGACAAGAGGGAAGCTTATTTTAGCCGGGGTAAACATCGCATTCATTCAGGCGATTTGTATATTTCTTTTAAATCCACACCTATACGTATTAATATCAAAGACTTTTTTAGATCAATATTTACTTCCCGTCGTCTTGAATGGGTTTATTAGTGCTTTTTTAGTCGCGGCTACACTGAGGATCTTTGAATATTTATTTGGAGTTTTAACGAATTTTAGTTTACTTGAACTATCTGATTTCAATCAACCTCTACTTAAAAGAATGATTTTAGAAGCACCCGGCACATATCATCATAGCTTGGTGGTTAGTAATCTCGCCGAGGCGGCGGCCGACTCCATCGGAGCACATTCACTATTAACGCGGGTGGGAGGATATTATCACGATATCGGAAAGATGGTTAAACCGGAATATTTTACCGAAAATCAAATGGCCGGGCCGAATAAACATGATAATATCGAACCTTCCATGAGCCGGCTCGTTATTATGAATCATGTCAAAGAAGGAATTGAGTTAGCCAAGAAATATAAATTAAACCCGGTGATTATAGATTTTATCCCGCAGCACCATGGGACAAGTTTGATTTATTATTTTTATCAGAAATCAGTGGCCGAAGCGAGCGAGGGAGAAAAAATTGATGAAGAAATATTTCGTTATCCCGGACCGAAACCTCAAAGCCGGGAAACAGCGATTATTCTCCTCGCTGATTCGGTTGAGGGTGCCACGCGAGCGTTAGAAGATCAAAACCCGTCAAATATTGAATTTACGGTAAAAAAAGTGGTCAACAATAAATTCATTGATGGGCAGCTCGACGAATGTCCATTAACACTGAAAGAAATTGATAAAATATCATCAACATTTATCCGGGTTTTGACGGCCATGTATCATGGCCGGGTTAAGTATCCGGAGAAAAAGAGCGGATCAGAGCGAAAAAATAGGAGTGCGTTTAGGGATGGAAATCGTCATAACAAACCTTCAGAAAAAAATTCCTCTTCAGGTCAACCCGATCAAGAATATAGTCCAGGCGATTCTTTTATACCTTAAGATTAAGAATTCGGTTTTATCGGTTGTCTTTGTTTCCAGTCAGAAAATCCGTGCTTTAAACAAAAAATTTCTTAATCGAAGTTATGCGACTGATGTTTTGGCTTTTGATTTATCCGATACAAAGAACCGCTCAGGCCTGACGGGTGATGTCATTATCTCGACGGATGCCATCAAGCAAAATGCAAAGAAATTTAAAAGTACCGAACAGCAAGAACTTGTTCTATATATCATTCACGGTATTCTTCACTTGAGTGGTTATGACGACCATAATAGTAAAGACATTCGTCGCATGCGTTTAAAGGAGCAGGAAATTCTTGAGTATTTAGGTAAGACCGTCAACAACACCATCTCTTAACCCAACCTTCCCATATGATCCCGAAAACAGAGGCGATAGTTCTTAAATCCTTTGATTACCGCGAAACCAGCCGTATTGTGACTTTTTTTACAAAGGAATACGGAAAAATAACCGGCCTCATGAAGGGCATCCGGAAAGATCCAAAGAAATTCGGAAGCAGCGTCGATAAATATTCAGTTAATGACCTTGTTTATTATCATTATAGAAATTCAGATCTTCATTTAGTTAGTCATTGTGATCTTAAAGAGTATTATTTCCTCGTCAGAAAAGATTATGAAAAAAACGTTGCGGCGAATTATGGTCTCGAATTGGTCGACAAGATCATGCAGATTGAACAAATCAATGCCGACGTATATCAGTTGATGAAAAATTTTTTGGAACGCCTTGAAACGGAAAAAGATATTGACCGGCTTATTTATATTCTTCAAATAAAGATGTTACAGTTATCCGGCTTTAGTCCGCATTTAGACAACTGTGTTAAATGTAATAAGAAAATAGAGGGTAAGGTTCGATTTAGTATGATTTCCGGCGGGCTTGTCTGTCACGAATGTCCGACGGCAGAAACGAGTTTTACGCTGATATCCAAAGGGGCCGTTTCAACATTGCTTCACATTGAAAGAAATAAGTGGGAAGATTGTCTGCGTATTGGTTTAACCAGAAAAGTTAAAGCCGAATTAAAATATATCCTCGATAATTTTCTCGTCTATCATCTCGAAAGAAAAGTTAAATCATCAAAATATTTATAGCCTATTCCAATCGCAAATAGGCCAATTCACCCGACTTGTAATATAAGGGTGTCATGTCTATAACTAGTGTTGCGTCCATCCCGTTAATCGCTTTGTCTTGGGCCCCCGCGCTGATCATGACATAAAAGGCGTGCTTCTCACCATTCTTATCCATGAAAATGTACGTGGCGATTTTCGTTTTAAAATCAAATCCTATGTAATAGGCCGTATATTCATTTTTGACATACTCCCGGATTCCGGCAGAAATAAAACCAATAATATCTTCATCGTAATGCGTCGTTGGTGTTCCGAATTCATCATAACGGGTTTTAATGAGGAAACGGTCTAGTTGAATAACATATATCCGTTGATATTGAAATAAATTGACTTTTTTAAGCGAACTCATCAAATGCGCAAATTCGATTTGGCTGGGCTTCACCCTATTATTGACTAGAGTAAGTCTCGCGTAATAGCCAACGAAGATTAAACATAGAAGCAAGAACAGGGAAAACATATGCTGCCGGTACATTGTCGGAAATAATTCAAACCATTGACGTATGGATAAGAAAAGTAGAATTAAAATAATGGTTCCTAGCGCAATACAGCACCGGTAATAAGGAGCATTGCTCACTGCTAGAAGATTGGTTATAAAACTTAAAAATAGAAGCGCTGATAAAAGGATTCCAATAAATATGAATCTAAGAATAAGATTTTTTCGAATACTTATCGGAGATTTAATAATTGAACATGCGCCGTAAGCAAAAGCGGTTATTAAAATAAAAATGAGTACTCCGTTTGCGATCAGATGATTTGGAAAGATATTCCATAAATTCAGAGAGTTGAAAAATGGTTCACGGAAAAACCATTTTAATTTCTCTATATAGTCGACGGTTATGCCGTACGGATCATAAAAACCAAGATGAGTCGTATTAAAATATTTTTTTGTCACACCTATAATGACGGCGTACAATCCCATAGAAACAAATGCCGTAAAGAAAGGATTTATCATTTTTAATGCCGTTGTTTTCAAAGAATAATCTTTCGCGTAAGATAAAAATAAGATGGTTATGCCCGCCCAGTAAAGCAGCGATGTCGACGGATGAGTCGCAATGGCGGCGATTAAACAGGGAATAGATAATAGATTTAAAGGATGAATAAAATATTTCGGATTATTTTCATCGGCGGGAATCCTACTGAGGATATAAGCCGCTGTAAGCCCAAGCAATGCTCCGGTTGTTTGAAAAGCATAAGCGGCAAAGGTAACTAATACCTGAAAACCTGGCAAAGTACCGATGAGTAGAGAAATACTCAAGGCATGGAATCGATTTTTTAAATATCTGGTCAGTAAATGATACAGGATCAAGATACAAATGATGATTTGAATAAAACTGCTGATGCGAAGGAGGTTTAAATCAGCGACGGAATTCACCAATGCTCCATAGGCAGCATAGATGCGGGCACCTACAAACCGGCCAATAGCCAGGCTGAATTGATACCCTTTGGGTTCAGTTTGGGTGGTTGTTCTCAAAAAATAATTTACATCATCATGATGTAAATAGTGGGTTGTCAACGCGGGAAAATAAATCCACCCAAGGTAAAGAATAATTGAAAAAGTAACAAGTATAGGTCGAACGATTTTTAACATTAATTATTCCAGTTTTTTCGTCTGAAACGGAAAAAAGAAGTCGACACAGAATTTGAAAGAAAGATTAGAGTAATAATATTTCTAATTTTCACTTCTTAAGTACGCTAATTCCCCATTTCGGTAATATAAAGGTGTCATGTCAATTGTTAAGGTCGGCGGTGCTTCTTTAACCCGCTTGTCATCCGATCCGGTAGCAATGATTATATCAAACGCGTACCTCTTTCCGTTTTTGTCCGAGAAGATAAATGTGGCCACGCTAGTCGGGTAATCAAAATTAAAATAGTATATCGAATAGTTGTTTTTGACGCATTCGCGGATTCCGGCAGCAATAAACCCAATAATGTCGAAAGTATACTGCGATGTAGGCGTGCCGAACTCATCATAACGGGTTTTAATTATGGATTGGTCTGGCTGAACAACATAAATACGTTGGTACTCAAAGAAGTTTACTCCCTTAAGTGTTTTCATCAGAAGCGCAAGTTCTATTTGACTGGGCCTGACACGGTAATTGGTTAAATTTGTTCGGGCATTTATGCCCGTCAGAATTAAACAAATAAATAAAAAGCCCGAGAATAAAATTTGGTTAAATTTAGGAGGAAGAAACATAAACCATTGACGTAAACTTAATAGAAAAAAAAGTAAGATAATTGTAGTTAAGGCCAGACAACAGCGGTAATACGGAGCGTTTTTTACAGCCAAAAGATTAGTGATGAAGCTCAAGAATATAAATGCGGATAAAATGATTCCAATAAATAGAAATTTAAAAATAATACTTTTTCGACGGCTAGCTGGAGATTTGACACAGGTATATATACAATAAACCATAGCGGTAAGTAAAATAAAAATAAGTAACGTATTAGCTATAAAATGGTTCGGAAATATATTCCACAAATTTAGCGAATTTAAAAACGGTTCTTGGAAAAACCAATTTATTTTTTCAACATAGTTATTAGCAATCGTGTACGGATTATAAGCACCGATATCAATGTTGGTAAAATACTTTTTTGTTATCTTTAAGATGCCGGCATACAATGTCATGGAACAAAATGCGGTAAAAAAGGGATTTATCATTTTCACTATTACGGTTTTAAACGAAAAGTGTTCCGAATGGCATAAAAATAGAATTGTAATTCCTGTCCAATAAAGCAGCGGTGTAGAAGGGTGAACTCCAAAGCCCGCAAGTAGGCAGAGAATGGATAATAAATTAAAAGGATGAATAAGGCGCTTCCAGAGGTTTTGGTCGTCAGGAATTCTATTGATGAGATAAGCGGCAGTAAGTCCGAGCAAAGCCCCAGTGGTTTGAAAAGCATAGGCCGCAAAAGTGACTAATACCTGAAAGCCAGGCAGTGTACCCATAAGCGCCGAAATACATAAAGCATGGAATGGATTCTTTAAATACTTAATCAATAAAGCATAGATGATTAAAACGCAGATAATAAGTTGGATAAAACTGCTGATGCGAAGAAAACTTAAGTCAGCAATGGATTTGACGAATAATCCATATGCCGCATAAATACGCGCCCCGATAAACCGGCCGGAAGCCAAGCTGAGCTGATAATTTTTCGGTTTGTGTTGCGTGGTTGTTATGTAAAAATAATTTACATCGTCATGATGCAAATAATGCGTTGTTAGCGCGGGAAAATAAATCCACCCAAGGTAAAGAATAATGGAGGAAATGATTAAGAGCGGCCGAAAGATTTTCAGCATTTAATCTCCCCACTTCTCGTCGGAAATGGAAGCGGCCGGCTCAAGAGGGCGTCGGACCGGACTATTAAGAAGTTGTAGTTTAATATCTTTAGCCAGCGCAATACCAATGGATGGTAAAGCTGCCAATTGCTCACTCGGTATAAATTGAAGACTTTTAAGATTAGTTATACCATTTTCAATTAAATGACGGGCACGAATTCTTCCGATTCCTTTGAGTTGAATCAATTCTAATAATTCTTCTTTTATTCCATAACGAACGCGTAATCTTAAATTTTCAAGTTTGAAAGTAAGAGATTTTTTCCGGTCTAAATCCGCAATCGTCGTCGCTGCATACAGCAGCCATTGGGTCGATTCAACATGGCGATAAATATCGCCGGGCCCAATATTAAATTTATCACAGATAACATCTTCACGGTCTTCCTCGATCCACTGGTTTAACATCCACGTGGTTTTAACCGTCGCCATATAAAAGAAATAATCATCCAGTTTGTGAGTGTTTTCGGGGGTCAGTAAGAACTCATTATGAAAATGGGTGGAAAATTGTTCTAGCTCCTCGACAATATCCTTGCCAAGGCTTTTTAATGTCGGACAATCGGGGGTGCAAGTCAAAAGATGCAGCATACCCACGTCGGAATAAGGCCTGCTTTCATTGATTTGATTGAGCCCTTGCCGTATCAAAATGCTCGTCCACGGGTCGATGTAAATTCGACTCGTCAAACTTCCAAATGGTGTAGCAAAAAAACGCTGGCCGGTTTTTTCAATAAAACCTTCGCGATGAAGAAATTCAAACATGTGCGTGATGATCTCATCCAGATTTGGTTCTAATTGCTGATGATATAAGAAAGTATGTTTCATAAAATTGAGCATACTTTGAACATCAGAGGCATAACCCCCCGCAATAGAAGAGAGGACGTGAATCCGTAAAGCCGACTCATCGGCAAGCTTAGAAACAACCGGCTCCGGATCAGCGTGAATATAACGTTCAAATAATGTTGAGGATTCAGACAGTGTCTTGGCGATTAAAATGGCTTCGCCTTGATCATCATATTGAGGGCGTCCAGCGCGACCAGCACATTGTTTGTATTCAGCGGTTGGAATATAAACGCTGCCCACTCCGCTTTCGTAGCGTTTACAATCACGGATAATTGCTCGTCGGGCCGGAAGATTAACGCCGGCGGCCAATGTCGGGGTGCATCCAATAACCTTAATCAAGGTATTCTTAAAATTTTCTTCAATCAAATCCCGCTGGCGAGGTTTAAGTCCCGCATGATGAAAAGCAACGCCGCATTTGATCACATCAGCCAGTTTTTGGCAGACTTTCGTAGAATCCGACGGAGAACCTACAATTTTTTTCGACAATTCCAAAAGTTTCTTTTTTTCTTCAGCCGTCAGAATCTTGACCACCGACGAGCTTACATCACGGCTCACCGACTGAGCTGATCGGCGTGACCCTACAAAGATTAAAACCTGACCTTTTGCCCGTAAAGTATCCAATGTCAGTTTGCTGACATCATCACGGGCTTCTTCTGTAATAACCCGGCTGGCCGCATCGTCAAAATCAATTTGACCATTAAAATAAACCCCCTCTTTTAAGGGAATAGGGCGCCATTTGCTACTGACAAGATTTGCCCCCAACCAATCAGCCATTTCATCGGCATTACTAATCGTCGCGCTGAGCGCTAAAATTTGTATGTTTGGATTTATTTCTTTAATTCTGGCGGTGAGAATTTCCATCGTAGGCCCGCGCGAGGCATCATTGATAAAGTGAATTTCATCAAGGACAATGACGGTTAAAGCCTCGACGATCGATTTGGATTTTGAGCGCATCAATGAATCAACTTTTTCGGCGGTAGCGACGACGATATTATAACGGCCGAGCTCCCGGCTTGGAGTATCATGGTCCCCGATAGCCAATCCGACATGAACACCTAAATGTTCATATTTTTTCTTGAAATCATTATATTTTTCACTAGCCAGGGCTTTTAAAGGAGCGATGTAAAGACACCGCCCGTTTTTCTTTAGAATAGAATGAACCATACAAAGCTCGGCAACCAATGTTTTACCTGCCGCCGTCGGTACGGCCATCAATACGTTCTTTCCTTGTAAAATTCCTTTTTGAATAGCTTGGGCTTGAGGCGGATAAAGATCTTTTATTCCAGAAGAAAGGAATGTTTGTGTGGCTTCGGGGGAAAAGGCATTGTCTTGTAAAACTTTTTCTAATTTCATCGTTTTTTCTAACATAAAAGCCAAATACTGTCAATGAATACAGATTTTAATAATTGACCGATAAAGTAAAACTATGCTAAAGTCTTAAAAATATTAATAGTATTTATTATTATGAAACTTCTTATCCAAAGAGTAAAACAGGCTGATGTAAAGGTTGACAAGAAAGTTGTCGGTGCCATCGGCAAGGGAATACTGATTTTTTTGGGTATTTCTAAAAAAGATTCCATCAATTTAGCCGATTATTTTGTTCAGAAAATCTGTGATCTGAGAATATTTGACGACACAGAGGGAAAAATGAATCTTTCTGCTTTAGATATAAAGTCCGAATTTCTCGTTGTTTCTCAGTTTACGCTTTATGGGGATTGCAGTAAAGGCCGTCGCCCTTCGTTTGATCAGGCCGCCGAGCCGGCGGAAGCAGAAAGGATTTATCATTATTTTGTCGAACAGTTAAAATTGCAGGGACTTAAAGTTGAAACTGGGCGATTCAGAGCCACGATGGAAGTTTCTTTGGTCAATGACGGTCCGGTAACATTCATGTTGGAAAGTTAACGAACATGGTGACGTACGATACACATGCGCATCTGGACCATTTGGAAGATTTGGAATCAGCTTTAAATCGGGCGTTTCAAGCCGGAGTTAAGGGCATTGTCGCCGTCAGTATGGATCTGGAATCTTGTAAAAAATCTTTGAAAATAAAGAATCAGTTTTCTTCTCCCAAAATATTTTTGGGAATGGGAGTGCATCCGTCGGAAGCGAACCTTTCCGAATTAAATGAGTGTTTAGATTTTGTTCGGGAGAATATAAAAGAGCTTACGGTCGTCGGAGAAATCGGTTTGGATTTTTGGTATAAATGGGTCCGTAAAGATCAGGAAAAGAAAGATGAACAGAGAAAAGTATTTAAAGAGTTTTTATTGCTCGCGCAAGAATTTAATTTGCCGGCGGTGATTCACTCGCGGGGAGCCTGGCGCGAATGTTTCGAAACCGTCAGGGATCTTCAAATTGTGAAAGCAGAGTTCCATTGGTACAGTGGCCCGACGGACGTTCTTAAGGATATATTAGACGCCGGTTACTATATCTCAGCATCACCGAGTGTCGCTTACAGTCCTCAGTCGCGTGAGGCTATCACCTATGCGCCTATTGAACAAACATTGATTGAAACAGATTGTCCTGTATTTTTTAACGATAAAGATAAAGGTATCGGTTTTAAATCTGAACCGAAGGATGTTTTTAGAACTTTGGAAGCCTATTGTGAATTAAAAAATGTAAAACCAGATATCGCGCTTCAGCATTTTAATCAAAATGCCAAACGATTTTTTGGAATAAGTTTGGAGGGAATATGAAAAAAATAGTAGTGATCGTTTTATGCGTGTTTTTAGTCGGGGCCGGAATTTTTTATTTAAATAGAAGAGGAATGATCAATTTCGCCGCATCTAATAATGAAATCGAAAAAGTCATGCCGGAAAATCCTTTCTTTTATGTAGACCTAATCGATACAAAGAAAAATGTGGAACGATTATCTAACACCTCATTTTGGAAAAGGTTGAGCCAAATTAATTTTGACGCAATGTTGAAGGATGATAAATTAAGTCCGCAGGAAAAAACGGTCATTCAATACTTAAAGCAAGTGATACAAAAACCCAATGAAAGTGAATTAATAAACAAATTTTTGAATAAAGAAATTGCTGTGGCTGTTTACGGGCTTCAATTCGATTCTTCGCTTTTTTCCCGGCCGGAGCCGCAGATATTTCAAAATGTTGTCGACGAGATTTTTTCAAAATTGCTATTTGTTGTCCGGCTGGACACCCAGTCGCAAATGACCGAACTTATAACCAGCTCATTGGGAAAATTGGGTGAAAACGTCACAATTTCCGACGAAACGTATATGGGAAAAGATATGAAAAGCGTGACCATTAAGGATATTCCTTACAAACTTGTGTACACGCGGATCAATGACCTTATGATTATCGGAATCGGAGAAACCTCCGTGCAGAAAAGTATTGAGGTCTTTCAAGGAAAAGCAAAATCCTTATTCGATAATAAGGATTATGTATTAGCTAAATCAAAATACGTTCGGAATCCGAAAATAAAAACTTTTTTCAATGTGGAAAAACTTGTCTCCAGTCTGGAAGAATTTTTAATTCAAATGCCCGTTGCCGACGGAATTGCTCAGGTGGAACAAAGAAAAAACATTAGTCAAACATTTGATTCCATAAAAGGGTTTAAATCGGCGAATTTATCGATTGAGTGGACAGATTTGATGGAAATCAAAGTGAATTTATTGTTTGATAAAAAGAACATGAATACAGCCATGGCTAAATATTACGATGCCTGTCAAAATCAAGATAATCAAAGTATTAATTTTGTGCCGGCCGGTTCCTTAGCCTACGTATGGGGTAATTGCTTTGATTTGAATTATTATTGGGAAGAGCTGAAAAAAGAAATGGAGGCGGCAGAACCAGCTGGGAAGTGGTCGACGGCAGAACAATTAGCGGCCTTTGAACAGACCATCGGTTTAACGGTGGAAGGTGATATTCTTCCCGCGTTTGGAAATGAGATCGGCGGTTACGTTAAAGATATCCATGCCGACGGTAATTTTCCAATCCCGGAATTTACCTTATTTATAAAGATAAAAGATCAAGCTAAGGTGGAAAAATTATTGGGTCTATTAAAAAATCAGCCCGTCGTCGCGCTTCAGAATGAGGATTATAATGGCGTTAATTTGAATTATATTGATATGCCCATCTCCGAGCACGTATCGCCAGCGTATTGTTTTCTTAATGATTTCTTGCTCATTTCCATTAATAAACAATTGTTGAAGAATTCAATTGATACATCAAAGAAAACGATGCCGTCATTAGTCAGTAATGCTGCCTTTAAAATCTTGAATCAAGGATTAACAGATAAAAGTATTGGCGTGCAATTTTATAAGATGGATGAAATAGCTTTTAAAATGGCGGGAATTTTAGAATGGTCTAACAATTGGATCACAGCCAATGATCAGAAAAAAGAAGCCTTTAAATCCGGAGCTAGAATGCGATTGACGCAAGTTCAAAAAGAAATTGAAGACGAAGAGGCAGAATTAAAACAAAAAGAACAGCAAGTCAAAGACCTTGAGAAAATAATTGTTGATTTGGAAACTGCCGGGCAGGATGCAGCTGCTCAGAAGAATGAGTTGCAGATTTTAAATAATAAAATCAAAGATTATAAGTACGATATCGCGACGAATGTCCAAAATGCGATGAAGATTGAGGAGTCTATGGATGCGTACAGCACGACAGACAATCAGAAGCGCCAATTATATATCGATCATGTGATGATTCCGGTCGTCGATAGTTTGAAAGTCATTGAAGGGGTGGGAATAAAATCTCTTATGTCGTCCGATTCTATGGATGGAAGCGTATTCTTAAAATTATAATTTATGTCTGATACCCGATACGATAAAGGCTGGGAAACGCTCAGCAAAATAAATAGCGAAGCTGGCAAGAGAATCCTTGATTTATTGAAAGATATAAGTCCAGATATGGCGAAGTTTGTCATTGAATTTCCCTATGGAGATATTTATTCTCGGCCCGGTCTTGATGTTAAAACCAGAGAATTAATCACGATTGCTTCTTTAACAACGTTAGGATATGCCAAAGATCAACTCAAGGCGCACATTTTTAATGCTCTTAACGCTGGTTGCAGTAAGGATGAAATTGTGGAAGTTATTATGCAGATGTCCGTTTATGCAGGTTTTCCGGCCGCGCTCAACGGTTTATTCGCGGCCAAGGAAGTTTTTGAATCCAAGAATGTTTAGTCGAGGGTGAATATTTTATGAAGTCCGGATCTCGATATCTGATCATTATAATATTATTTTTAATCGTCATCGCTGGTTTAAGCGGGTGTTCACTCTTAGCTATACCCGGACAGCTCCTTGGCGGAACATTTTCTATGTTTGGAAAATTGTTTAGCATATTTAAAGCTATGCCCAAACCGCCGTGGTGGGTATTTATCTAATGGATATCTGAGTGTTAGAAGTTGAGATAGACACCACGAGTAATTTCTATTAGAATGGAAAAAATCATCGATCCAATTAATTTTAACTTCCCAAAAAATCTCAATGTTTAAGATCATTAACAAACAAATCCTATCTAAGCAAATTAAACGTCTCGACGTTTTAGCCCCTAATATAGCCCAAAAGATTTTGCCCGGTCAGTACATTAGTTTAAGGGCCGATCAGTCTGATGAAAGTATTCCGCTTGCCGTGGTTGACCACGATAAAGTCAGAGGAACAATTACCCTTATTATTAGAGAAGTAGGCCCTACGACCAATAAACTTGGAGCCATGGCGATTAAGGATGAAATTTTTTCTATCTTAGGTCCTTTGGGAGTCCCGTCTAATATAGAAAAGAAAGGCGTGGTTGTTTGTGTGGCAACGGGAATTGGAACTGCACAAATTTTGCCGATTTGTCGAGGACTGAAAGAGGCTGGAAACAGGGTAATAGGAATTATCGGCGCTAAAACGAAAACATCTGTTCTACTCGAGTCTCAGATGAGATTGGCTTGTAATAAATTATTGATAGCGACGGAAGATGGAAGTTATGAACGAAAGGGATTGGCCGCGGACATTTTAAAACTTTTAATTGAAAATGACAAAATCAATCAAGTGCATGCGATTGGGTCGGTTGACATGATGTTAGCGATATGTCAAATGACTAAGGTAAAGAAAATAAAAACATTTGTGCATTTAAATCCTGTTATGACCGATTGTATGGGCATGTGTGGATCTTGTCGTGTTAAGGTGGGCGGTAAATTAGTATTGGCCTGCATAGAAGGCCCGGAATTTGATGGACATAAGGTCGACTTTGATGACTATAAAATTCGACTGAATGCGTATAAGGAGCAGGTATGGGACAATCAAAAGAAACTGTCCAACCAAAACAAAAGCGAACCAAGAACTTTAATGAGGTTTCTCTCGGATATTCTAAGAAAGTAGCCGTCGAGGAATCAAGGCGTTGTCCTCAATGTGCCGACCCGGTTTGTGTTAATGCTTGCCCTATTGGCATCAACATACCCGGCTTTATCCGACGATTGCGTGAAGGTAATGTCGGCGGAGCCTATGAATTGATACGCGAGCAGAACCCACTACCGTCGATATGCGGGAGAATTTGTTTAGCGCCCTGCGAGTTGGCCTGTATTCTGAATGAAGAAAAAAACCCCATCGGTATTCGCGCATTGGAACGGTATGCTGCGGATAATCGATCTCGTTCTGGACGAAAGGAAGCGGCCAATCGCGGGATGAAGATCGCGATTGTCGGTTCCGGACCGGCTGGATTAAGTGCCGCGGCCGTATTGGCTCAAAAAGGATATCAGGTCCGCATATTTGAATCGATGGATCAGCCCGGCGGAGTTTTACGCTACGGAATCCCGGAATTTAGAATTCCTAATAAAATTTTGGAAGCTGAGATTAATGAAATCAAGGCTTTGGGTGTTGAGATTGAAACGAATTGCATGATCGGCAATACAAAGACGATGGATGATTTAAAAACCGAAGGGTACGTTTCCATATTATTGGCCATGGGCGCTGGCATACCCAAATTTATGGAAGTTCCCGGATCCCATTTAGGCGGTGTTTATTATGGAGAAGAATTTCTTATGCGGATTAATCAGAAGCGTAGTACGCAATTTCCTTTAGGAAATAAAATTGTGGTAATTGGATCCGGAAATACGGCATTGGATTGTGCGCGCGTGGCGGTGCGGTTGCAAAAACAAGTTACACTGATTTTTCGTCGAACCATAGACGAGTTATATATGCGGGATGAAGAAAAAACATTGGGCATGGAAGAAGGAATTCACTTTGAACCTTTGGTTAAACCCATGGAGATTCTACCCACCCAGGATAATTTTGTGAGCGGTATTAAATGCGTGCGGATGGATTACGCAGATGAAGATTCGAACGGCACATGGTCGCTGGCGGCGGTACCTGATTCTGAATTTACAATTGAGGCGGATTCCGTGATTATTGCCGTCGGACATTTGCCCAATTCTAACATTATTAAGAAATATAAAAATATAAAATTAAATGATGACAGTAGCGTTAAAATCAATGAATCCACACATATGACGAACACGAAATCCATATTTGCCGCCGGTAATGTTGTTACCAATGCTGGGCCGGTCGTCGAGGCCATAGCCTCCGGAAAGGCTGCCGCCGAACAAATTCATAAACATTTGGTAGGTTGATCTTATGCCTGTTAAAAAAATAACTGTTCAAAATATCCTTGATAAAAAAGGAAAGAAAATTAAAATGCTGACGGCATATGATTATCCGATGGCTAAATTAATTGATGCCTCAGGCGTTGATTTAATTTTGGTTGGAGATTCATTAGCCAATGTCGCTTTGGGTCTTGATTCGACTAAAGAAGTTGGGATGCCGGAAATGATCCATCATGCTAAGGCTGTGGTCCGGGCGGTTGAGCGGGCCATTGTCGTCGGAGATTTGCCGTACGGCTCCTATCGTAATAAGAAAACGGCTGTTCAAAATGCCAAGAAATTTTTGGAAGTCGGGTGCCGGGCGGTAAAGTTAGAGTGGTTTGACCGATGTGCTGAAGTGGCTAAAGCTATTTTTGATGCAGGCATTCCCGTCATGGGGCATGTGGGATTGACCCCGCAAACCGCAGAGAATTTTAAAGTTCAAGGCAAAGATGCTAAATCCGCCAAGGATATTATTGACCATGCCTTGGCATTAGAGGCAAGCGGCTGTTTTAGTGTTGTGTTGGAATGTATTCCCAGCGAAATTGCCCGCATTATTACCGAATGTTTGAAAATTCCGACGATCGGTATAGGTGCCGGCGTTCATTGCGACGGGCAAGTTTTGGTTACACACGATCTCTTAGGTCTATATAGCGGGTTTCATCCCAAATTTGCAAAACGGTATAATAATTTAGATCAGTCGATCACTCAAAGTTTAAAAACATTTTGTTCTGAAGTCGAAACAGGGAAATTTCCCGGCGACGAACATAGTTTCACTATAGACCCAAAACAACTGAATCAATTACAAACATTACAATGAAAAAAGAAAACCTTAAACAATTTTATCGCTCGTTGGGACGGAATTTACTTTTCGTCATGCGTGGGATTATCAAACGTTTGCCTTATCCTGTATATCGGGTGATCGCCCGTTTTTTTTTACAGTTTGGTAAATTAGTAATGTATAAGAAGAAAAAGACAGCCTATGAAAATTTGCGATTTGCTTTCGGCCGGGAAATGAGTGATCCGGAAATTAAAAAAATTGCCAAACAATATTTTCAGAATTTTGGCCGCGGCATGGTAGACCTTCTGTATTATGCTGATCGTCATGCGTTATCCGATCAAAATATTAAAATTGTAGGCCAAGAGCATTTGGATCAAGCATTATCCAAGGGGAATGGCGTCATTCTTACCGGCGGGCATTTCGGAAATTTTATTTTAATGTATCAAAAACTTGTGCGCGCCGGATACAAAACGAATGTGATTATGCGGCGTGTGCGAGACCATGCTTTTGAACAATATATTACTGAACTACGGCAAGAGTCTGGAATCAAAACGATATATGATTTACCGGCGAAGAAATGTGTTGTTGATTCACTCAAGGCTTTGAGAAACAATGAAGTCTTGATTATTCTTTTAGATCAGAATTATGGCCAACACGGCCGAGTGTTTGTAGACTTTTTTGGACTTCCGGCTGCGACGGCGGCGGGGCCGGTAGTATTTTCTATGCGCACGAAGGCACCTATATTACCTATATTTTGCCTTCAGGACGATGATAAAGAAATGGGTTTAAAAATTGTGATTGAACCCGAACTCACGCTTGAACAAGGAATTGACGAAGAAGATACCATTTACAGAAATGTGTCCGCGATTACCGGAAGAATTGAAACATATGTCAGAAACTATCCTCATGAATGGGGCGGGTGGATTCATCGTCGTTGGAAAAGTAAACCTCTTGAGGAACAGCTCATTATTGACCGGTTGACAGGTCGTCCTAATAGTCAATTAGTTAAATAGTATTACAATAAAATAATACATATTGAAGAATTTACATATTTCTTGCTTTTTGACAAACTTTTTATTAGAATAACGTCTCATGCAAACTAATGATTTAATGGAAAAATTAGTCTCACTTTGCAAACGACGCGGTTTTATTTTTCAATCATCGGAAATTTATGGTGGTTTAGCTAATGCCTGGGATTATGGTCCTCTGGGTGCTGAATTAAAACGCAATGTCAAAAATGCTTGGTGGAAAAGTGTTGTACACCATCGGGATGACATGGTCGGATTAGACGCGGCCATTCTAATGCATCCGGACACGTGGAAAGCCTCCGGTCACGCCGAAAATTTTACTGATCTTTTAGTCGACGATAAGAAAACCAAAAAAAGATACCGTTACGATCATTTAAGCGAAGAAGATAAAGCTAAAGTCGGCACGCAGTTCACCGAACCGCGGGCTTTTAACTTGATGTTAAAAACTTCATTGGGCGCGGTTGAAGACACAAGCTCGGAAGTTTATTTAAGGCCAGAAACAGCTCAAGGGATTTTTGTTAACTTTAAAAATGTGCTTGATTCTTCCAGCCGTCGCTTACCTTTTGGCATTGCACAAATCGGAAAATCTTTTCGGAATGAAATTACCGCCGGAAATTTTGTTTTTAGAATGCGCGAATTTGAGCAAATGGAAATTGAATATTTTACTACCGCCGATCAATCCGATGAATGTTATGAGAAGTGGATTCAAGAACGGTTTGGCTGGTATGTTAAGTTAGGAATCGCCAAGGATCACCTTCGTTTGAGGAAACATGCCGACGACGAATTAGCTCATTATGCCAAAGGTTGTACCGATGTGGAATATAAATTTCCTTTCGGCTGGTCCGAATTAGAAGGTATTGCTAATCGTGCAGATTATGATCTGAAACAGCACGCCAATCTTTCCGGAAAAGACTTACGGTATCATAATCAGGTGACGAATGAAAAATTTTATCCGTATGTTATTGAACCGTCCGGCGGCGTTGATCGCGCTACTTTAGCTTTTTTGGCTGATGCTTATCATGAGGAGCAAGTCCGAGAAGAAACTCGCGTTGTCCTTAAATTTAGTAAAGAATTGTGTCCTACCAAGATTGCTGTATTGCCTTTGTTGAAAAAGAATCAAGATATTGTTGATTTGGCTAAAAAGATTAAAGGTGAGACACAAAAAGATTTTACCACCGTGTATGATGATACCGCGGCGATCGGCAAGTTATATCGAAGACAAGATGAAGTGGGTACATTTTTTTGTATTACCGTCGATGTTCAATCGCTGGAAGACAAACAAGTTACGGTGAGATTTCGGGACACTATGCAGCAAGAACGTATTCCTGTCGAGGGATTGAAAAGATTTTTAGCTGATCATTTGAATTAATTGATAAGTAAATTTGAATTACAAAATAACAATGAAAGGTAGAAAAGAAATGAGTAAGAAGCATGTTTATTCGTATGGCGCTGGACGAGCGGAAGCCAAAGGCGAAGAATTAACTAAGAATGTTCTGGGCGGAAAAGGTATCGGTCTTATGGAAATGACCAGTATCGGGATTTCAGTTCCAGCTGGTTTTACCGTCACTATTCAAACTTGTGAAGAATATTATAAACTCGGCAAGAAACTTCCTGCTGGATTAGAAAAAGAAGTCAGAGAAGCCGTTCTTAAGCTAGAAAAAAACACGGGCAAGAAATTAGGCGATCCGAATGATCCGTTATTAGTATCTGTACGTTCCGGCGCGGCGCGTTCTATGCCGGGCATGTTGGAAACGATTTTGAATTTGGGATTGAATGATAAAAGCGTGGAAGGTTTAGCCAAGAAAACAGGTAATCCTCGTTTCGCTTATGATGCTTATCGTCGATTTATTCAAATGTTCGCGGCTACAGCGATGGGGCTTTCTAAACAGCCAATGGAAGATATGTTGCATGATATGAAACATAAACTCGGCATCAAAAATGACCCAGATATTCCAGCCGAGAAACTTAAAGAATTGTGCCAACAATTTAAGGATTTTTATAAAAAGAAAAAAGGTGAAGATTTTCCTCAAGATCCCTGGAAACAATTATGGGCCGCAATCATGGCTGTCTTTAATAGCTGGGAAGCAGAAAAAGCCCAGACTTACCGTCGGGTAGAAAAAATCACTGACCTTAAAGGAACCGCGGTCAACGTCGTTCAAATGGTATTTGGAAATAAAGGTGAAAATAGCGGTACAGGGGTTTGTTTCACGAGAGATCCTAACACCGGAGAAAATACTTTTTATGGCGATTATTTGATCAATGCTCAAGGTGAAGACGTCGTCGCTGGTATCCGTACACCATTAAAACTATCGACGCTGCAAGACACCATGCCAAAAGCGTATGATCAATTATGCGCCGTGCGAGCTATTCTCGAATCTTATTACAAAGAAATGCAAGATTTGGAATTTACCGTCGAGGATGAAAAATTATATATGCTTCAGTGCCGAACCGGAAAACGTTCGCCTGCTGCCGCATTCAATATCGCTCTCGACCATGCCACCAAACCTCTTTTGACGAAAGCGCAAGCCGCTGATCTCGTCAAGAAAAAATATCTTCCTAAAAAATACGCGGATCTCGCTGTAAAACCTGTTATTACGAAAGAACAGGCTGTGGGAAGAGTTTCCTCCGACGATATTGAACGGCTTTTTTATCCGGTCATCGATACGGGCGAAGTTAAACCGGATCAATTGAAGAGTGCTCGTTTAGGTAGCGGAATTAATGCAGTTCCCGGCGCTGCGAGTGGACAAGTTGTTTTCACCGCGGCTGAAGCTGAAGAAATCGCCAAGGCTGGACACAGAGTTATTTTGGTCCGTAAAGAAACTAGTCCCGAGGACGTGGGTGGTATGCATGCGGCTAAAGGTATATTAACAGCGACGGGCGGAAAAACAAGTCACGCCGCTGTCGTTGCCCGCGGATGGGGGAAATGTTGTATCGTAGGTTGTGAGGCCTTAAATATTAGCTACGAAGCGAAAACGATGACGCTTAATGGCAAGACAATCAAGCAAGGCGAATTCATCACTTTAGATGGTTCAGCCGGCGAGATTTACGCAGGTAATATGCCGCTTAAAGCGCCTGAATTGCCTCAATCTTACTAC
>JAGOSC010000042.1:3008-22657 GCA_018062515.1 Candidatus Omnitrophota bacterium | reverse complement strand
GGTGTATTGAGTGTATAGTTGATCAAGACTGGTTCATTCGCGTAGGCATTATAGTTCGACGGAACCAGTGATAAACTGCTCAATGACGACGAGCCAGCCACGTAAGCAGGGTCGTATAATCCGATTTTTGCTCCGACGCTGGCTTTGATGACATAGGTGTACGCTGAATGGTTCACCGTTGCTCCTAGATATTTTCCGTCCCAAACTAATGTATTAACCCCAGCTGTCTTTAACGCATTAGTGATCAAATTTCCAATATATTCTCTTCCGAATACACCGTCTCCTCCGCCGCCGATTGTCACAAATGTTCTATAAAGTTCAATCGTTACATTCGCGGCACGGTCCAATGTATAAGTCAGCGTCGATGTTTGACCTAATGAAGGATTAATAAACTGAGGTGAGCTGCTTACGTTCGTGATCAGCACATTTTCGGCTTGAATAGGAACGGTTATTGTTTTAATATTTCCTACTTGATCGTTGACGATTAAACGCAAAACAATATTTTGCCCATTGGGTAAATGTAAAGGATTAAATGTTCCGAGTACTCCACTCGTTACCGGCGTCGTGCTATTAACAATGGTTGTCCAAGCCGTCGGAGACGTTCCTAATCCATATTGCAGTTGATAAGAAAGAAAATGTGTGTCACTGGCCGTTCCGATCACATCCACTACGGAAACAATACTGCCGGACGTTGGCGCAGTAATGGCTGCATTGGGCAAAGTATTATCAATAGTAATTGTTTGCGGGTAACTTAAAGAGGATATTCCGGATACTGGATCGTCGGCTTGTATTTGGTAGGTATAAGCTCCGTCGGGTAGCGTGACGCCGAGTTCATCTTTTCCATCCCAAACTTTTGAAAAATTCGAACCTGTTCCGGTAAATATCCGGACCACTGTCCCCCCGATACTTTTAATCGTCATCTCCCAGTTTGAAGAATAGGTAATGCCCGCTGAAATGGTCGTTGTGTCTTTGGTTGAATCTGCGTTGGGTGAAAAAGGATCAGGAGTATCAGCAACGGAATAAAGCGCCATGCTTCGAATCGGGATTTCATCAGTAAACGTCGTTGCTGTAGTATTGATGACCCGCAGGCGAATGCGGCCAGCCGGCGCGTTTACTTCGGGAACAGTCCATGTTCCTAATAATCCATTCGTTACCGGGGAAGTGCTTGTCGAGATTGGAGTCCACGTCAGCGGAGAATGGCCCTGACCATATTCCAAAACGTACGACGCAAAGCCCGTTCCCGACGCTGTTCCATAAATTTGAACTTGATTGGCTACGATAGTATTTATTTGCGGCACTGTGATTTTAGCGACGAGGCTGGTATTATCCAAAGTCAATTTTCCGCCTACTAAGGTGATAATGTTCTCAGGATTTTCCTCACTGACGGCAGAGATAATGTACTTGTAAACTCCATTTGGTAAAGGCGTTGATGTACTGTCATCGCCCAGCCAATCCTGGTTAATAACGGTATCTGACCCGGAAAAAGTTTTGACAATGTTATCCGTGCTGTTTCGGATGGTGATGTCCCATTGAGCCGGTTCAGTGATCTTTACAGCTATTCTGGTTGATCCTCCGTTTTGATTGAATTTTTTGGGTGAAACGGAAAAGTCGTAAAACGTGAAGGCAGGATCGACGGCTTCACCACGCCATGGTGCATATTCCACATTTCCGTTAACGGCTTGTCCCGTCCCGGGCCCTATACCGGATGGCCCCGACGCATGTCCCCACCAATTATTTTCCGCGTGGATCACGTTCGTTAAAGGATAAGCGTTCATTCCTCCAGTAGTATTGCCGACAAAATTATTGGACGATGCCGCTGACACTGAATATAGAGCATAAAGGCCGTACCCGTCATTATATCTAAACGTTGAATTCTTGACCAACACCGGGGCAACCATCGTAAAACCTTCATCCGCCCCTTTTCCTCCGTACTCAACAACTATATTGTCTATAAATGTATTATGCGAAGTTGCATTATTGTAAATAACGACTCCATACCAAATTCCTGGAGTCGGACTGGCAGAATTTGATGTGAAAACAATTGGCTCCGCCGCTGTACCTTGTGCGTCCAATGCCCCCGGTATCGTGCCACCATTACCGATAGTGAGGGACGCATTGTCACCAAATTTCATCGTTACACCCGGTTTAATGGTCAATTTACCTGTGACACCCAAATAACTATTAACCACGTAGAAAATATTAGCTTTACTTATAGTGGTCAGGCCGGTAACCGTTCCATTATCAATAAGTATTCCTTCAGCTCCGTTAGCACCATAAATATTATCAGTTAAAACCGGCGATGAATTTGGTGACATTCGAATGGCATATGAAGAATTGCTTGAAAATGTATTATTCGTAATGACGGGGGCTGATTGGCTAACGTATATTCCGTTGCCAAGATTATTCCTGAACGTAGAATTGGTGATCGTCACCGGTGATATAATTTCAACAGAAGATCCATTATAGTTGTCACCGGCATACTCGATCACTGCATGATCGAAAAACGACTGGGGTGCAGTGTTGTAGCCAAAATAAATACCATTCCAGCTACCCTGTGTTGGACTGGCCGCATTTGATGTAAATAAAATTGGTTGAGTTGCAGTACCTCTCGCATCTAAAGCTCCAGTTGAATTGATTCCATTTCCTAAATTGAAACCAGCATCCGGACCGAATTTAATTGTGACCCCCGGTTCAATGGTTAATATGCTGTTATTATAAATAAGTTTGTAATTTAAAATGAGGTAAAATGTATTGTCTTTGGTTAATGTCCTTGAATTTTGGACAGAGTCATTAAAAAGTATTCCTGATGCTCCGTTCGCACCGTAAGTATTGTTCCGCAAAACAGGTGCGGCAGTGGTTCCATTGATCCGTACGGCATAAGATGTATTGCCGACAAAGGTATTATTCGTAATTGTGGGTGATGAATTATTAACGAAAATACCGTTACCATCATTATTCCTGAATATAGAATTTGTAATCGTAATGGGTACATTGACGTCAAAAGCTTCACTATAGTCGGAACCTCCATACTCGACGACAGCATGGTCCACAAATGTTTGTGATGCATTCGTCCAGTTAAAATCAATATTGTTCCAACTTCCGGCTGTCGGGCTGGCCGCGTTGGATGTAAACACAATCGGTTCATTGGCTGTACCTCTCGCGTCTAAAGCTCCGGTTGAAGTGCTTCCATTACCAATGGTTAAACCGCTATTCGCACCGAATTTAACTGTGACACCCGGATCGACGGTTAACTTGCTATTATTGTAAATAAGTTTCTGATTTAAAATGACATAAAATGTATTGTCTTTGGTTAATGTGCGTGAAGATGATACATTATCATTAACCAGTATTCCTGAGGGTCCGGTACCGACATATGTATTGTTCCGCAAAACAGGTGATGCGTTGTTCCCATTTATTCGAACCGGATAAGATGTGTTGCCAGAAAAAGTATTATTTGTAATAGTGGGTGACGAATTATTAACGAATATCCCATTACCGTCATTATTCCTGAATATAGAATTTGTAATCGTAATGGGTACATTGACGTCAAAAGCTTCATTATAGTCGGAACCTCCATACTCGACGACAGCGTGATCCAAAAATGTCTGTGAAGCATTAGTAAAGTCAAAATTAATATTATTCCAACTTCCCGCGGTTGGACTGGCCGCGTTCGACGTAAATATAATCGGTTCGCTGGTTGTGCCTCTGGCGTCCAATGCTCCTGTAGAAGTGGTTCCATTTCCCAGGGTTAAGCCGCTATTCGCACCGAATTTAACGGTAACACCTGGTTCAATTGTTAATAGGCTGTTATTATAAATAAGTTTTTGATTTAAAATGACATAAAATGTATTGTCTTTCGTGAAAGTCCTGGAATTTTGAACATTGCCTTCTACTAGTATTCCTGAAGGTCCGGTGGTTGCGCCATATGTGTTGTTCCGCAAAACAGCTGCAGCACTGTTTCCATTAATCCGCACCGCATAGGATGTATTTCCGGAAAATGTATTATTAGTAATGGTAGGCGAAGAATTATTAACATATATCCCGTTACCATCATTATTCCTGAATATAGAATTTGTAATCGTAATGGGTACATTGACGTCAAAAGCTTCATTATAGTCGGAACCTCCATACTCGACGACTACGTGATCCAAAAATGTTTGGGAAGCATTAGCAAAGTCAAAATTAATATTATTCCAACTTCCCGCCGTGGGACTGGCTGCGTTCGACGTAAATATAATTGGCTCACTGGCTGTACCTCGCGCGTCTAAAGCTCCAGTTGAAGTGGTGCCATTACCAAGGGTTAAACCGCTATTCGCACCGAATTTAACGGTAACACCTGGTTCAATTGTTAACAGGCTGTTATTGTAAATAAGCTTCTGACTTAAAATGACATAAAATGTATTGTCTTTGGTTAATGTACGCGAAGATATCACATGATCATTAGAAAGTATTCCCCCAGGTCCGGTGGTTGCGCCATATGTGTTATCGCGTAAAATAGGTGCCGCACTGGTTCCATTGATTCGCACTGCATAGGATGTATTGCCAAAAAATGTATTGTTGGTTATCGTCGGGGAAGATCCATTAACCCATATCCCATTACCATCAGTATTCTTGAAGACTGAATTTTTTATCGTTATCGGGACGTTGACTTCCAAAGCTTCAAAACCGCTGAATCCTGAATATTCCACCGAAACATTTTCAATTATTGTTTGTGAAGCGTCAGTATATGCGCTGAGACTAATGTGATCCCAATCACCTGCTGCGGGGCTTGGCGCATTGGATGTAAAAATGATAGGATTAGCAGTTGTTCCTTTGGCCATCAAACTTCCCATAGAATTGCTAGCGTTCCCTACGTTTAAACCGCTTCCCGGATTAAATTTTACGACCACGCCCGGTTCGATAATTAATTTAGCTCCCTGATAAACTAATATATCTGCTGTTACTGTATAGGGAGAGTTGCTTAAACAAAGCCGCGTGTTCGTTGTAATATGAGACGAAATTGTACTCGACGTCATACACGCCGGCGGAGTTTCTGTCAAATATCCGGTAATATAATAGGGAAAATTTGGGTCCGTAGGCAGTTGATAACTCACTTGTGAGGTAATATCAACTTTTACAGGAAATGTTAAAAGAATTTGGCTGTTTTGAGATTGAGTGAGCGCCGTATCGGTACTCGTCGTTGATCGAACATAAGTCGGATTGGCACTATCCGGCCACGTGTGCATAATTTGCCAATGAATGACGCGGGCATTATTTCCTGTTATCGCCGATACATCATAATTTTTGAATGCAGTCGGACTTCTCAATTTATTAATCGACGGATTAAGCGGAGCCGTATATGAATATTGTGATCCGCCGTCGGAAAAGTTTCCTTTTAAGAAGTATCCAACCAAATAAACGGTATCAACTTCCCGGCCACCTAAAGCGCTGCCCGGAGCAATCTCTTTAATTTCAAATATATCATTATTATCGACGGGCGCTACTGATGTGCTATTCACCGCTCGACGGGAAAGGATTGGATCAAACGTCGAACCATTGCCCCGAACACTCGCCTGCCCTCGATTAAATGTCATAACCGCGGAAACATTACCCGCATTGGCGCCAAAATATGATGTTCCATCTTCATCTTTCCATACATTTGCTTGCGGCCCTGCATTCGGGACTTTAAGATCACTAAACGCGACTACCCCTGCCCCGCCCATCTCCGCTATTAAATAAAATTGCGCCGTATTGTCTTCTGCGTACAAATCAATCTGATTAGATGCATTGAGCATCATCGTAACGATATAATAATTATCCGTCGGCTCGGTTCTCCAACGGGTCATATTGTCACCAAACGTTGTTCCCGTCGGACGGATCCCGACCTTTCTGTCTGAGCTTGAAACAACCATGATTGTTACCAATTTGGTAGAACCGCTGAAATTAAGGATCGGCGTAAGTGTGGTGGTTTGCCAAGTTCCGTTGTGTGTAAAATTGATGAGAACTTTATTATCGCGGGGTTCGATTTGTTTCATCGCGCTGGCTTCCCTTATATACAGGGATAAAACCGTTGCGATCAGAATGATGATTTTAAGAATGGGATTTTTGAACATAAACAGGTTATTCCGAATTATTAGACATTAATGCTAACACCCTTCGTAGGCTTGCCTGTTTATGGGAATGACTGGTAAGGAGACGATTGCCTGCAAAAAGGATAATATATATTTGATGAAATGTCAAATCTATCTATGATCCAAATTAATGCGCTCTCCTTTATTCTCCTTGAGGATCATTACCGAAAAATGAAAAGCCAACGTTTGTGTTTTTAATTCTTTTTTTCTTGGCTGTATTCCGTTGCATATCGATCAACCAACTCCCGAATCATCCGTTGATATTTGGTATTAAATTTCTTTGCCTGCCGTTTGAAAAAATCGACACTAGACTTATTCAGTGAGATCGTGATTTTTGTCGTCTCTTCGGGCATAGCTAATTCTGAAGGCAACGGAAGAACATCTCTGATTTTCGTCAATTTTCCAATCGGCATATCTGAATGATTAATCTTTTTGATCATAATACTGCCTCCCTTTTCTCCAATATCCAGCCCCAATTATTCTGATTTTCTTATTTCTATAAGTAAATCGAACTGTTATTATCCGCCCGTCCGCTTTTCCGATACAAAAAAGCCTTTCTTCGTCATGGGTGTGCTTTGAATCCACGTATATCTTTCGCTTAACATCTTTAAATACTTTGCAGGCCATAAAAAAATCTACACCGTGCTTTTGAATATTGTCTAATTCTTTGCGTTCGTCCCACTCAAAACAATCAAACACTTTATCCATAATTAATGTTTACCATCGATATGGCTTATTGTCAATATTATGGTAAATATAATATTACAGAAAAAAAACACTTGAGCTTAACGAAAAAGGCAACACTTCATCTCGAAAAATGAATGAATTCATATGAAATTCGCGGACAAATGATTTATAATCACTTCCATGAACGAAAATGCACCCGAAACAAATTCTCCTGATGAACTTGTACAAGGCGCGACGGGCGTTATTACCCATCACGTCCACGAGGGGAAACATGACCTTTACGAAGCTTGGCTCAAACAAATTGTCCCGGTATGCCGATCTTATCCGGGACATCTTGATTTACAGGTTATACGACCTGTTCCCAGCTTAACCACAACGTACACCGTCGTGATCCGTTTTGATACCGTCGAGCATTTACGCAATTGGGTCACATCAGACGACCGCAAATCATTTATCGAAAAAGTTCAGCCCATTCTTCAAAAAGATGATCATGTTCATATTCGTAGTGGTTTAGATTTTTTGTTTACTCAGGAAGGCAGTGGAGCGAAAGTGCCGACGCGCTGGAAACAAGCTTTGCTCACGTGGTCAGCCCTTTTTCCCGTTGGTTTAATGGTGCGTTGGGCGATGCTGCCGGTATTTAACCAATTAGGATTAACAGAACACGATCACCTAAAAGTATTCATCAATTCAGGCATTACCATTGTGATCATGGTCTATCTCGTCATGCCGCACTACACCAAATTAGTGCAGAAATGGTTGTTTGATTAATTTCACTTCTCGAAGTCTTTGTCTTCCATATGAAATGAATGCAGTACGCGATGCATCATAGGAGTAAAAAGAATCCCCATAATTGCGATAAACATCAGCCCGCTAAAAAGGGCATAAACAGATGCAAAAATCTTAGCGCCCGTCGTGGTCAATGGATCTATTTCCCCCATACCACCCAAAATCATCGATGCATTTAACAGTGAATCAATCCATGTGAATCCGGCAAAAAAGTGGTACCCGACGACGCCGATAGACAAAACACCGATGATCAATAAAATGACTACAAAAATATAAGCGACCATCCTACGAATAAAGACCGATATGGGAACGACCTTCTGATGTTTCTTTTCAAACATAACGCTTCCTTTTCTGTTTATTCTAAGACGATATAAAAAGAAAACCCTCTCAACAAATCTACGAGAGGGCCAGTCAAAACATATTGTAAGGGACAAATGCTAAATCCCATTATCCATCGCAACATCTCCGTTTGTAATTTTAGGAGTCAAGAAAATAACAATCTCGGTCTTGCGGTTGAATGTGTCGTCATTACGAAAGGCCCTTCCGACGAGAGGAATGCTGCCTAACAGAGGTATTTTATTGGTGGAATCAATCTTTTCATCTTTGATCAGCCCGCCGATGACAATCGTCACATTATCCTTAACCGTTACTCTCGTCTCTGCTTCGGAGGTTTCGACGACAGGAATCAAATTATTATTACCCGTCGTTAAAGTCCTCGTGACCGAACTAACCTCCGGCTTGATTTTCATGGTGATAAAATTATCTTCATGAATCACCGGAGTCACATATAACTTAACTCCAACTTCGATAAAATTAACACTCTCCGCCGTCGTTGATGGGCCGCTGGACGGAACAGTCGTCGTCGTTGTAACATAAGGCTCCGTCGATCCGACGAGAATCTTAGCCTCCTGATTGTTAAGGGCGGTAATACTCGGGCTGGATAAAATATTGGTTGTACCGACAGTTTTCAAGGCGTGCAGAAGAATCTCATAATCATCACTTTCAATAGTTCCAATGCTCAATTCCCCGCGTTTACTGTTGTCCTGCAAAATATTAAAATGCGATGTCAATTCAAGGTTATGATAATCCCGCACCATGGCTTGCCAGTCAATACCGAATTTCTGCTGCTCGCTCAAAATAATCTGCACAATCTTGGCTTCAATCAAAACTTGTTTTTCCTTCTGATCAAAAGCGCGAATGACATTGCGGACTTCTTCGATCTTTTGTTTCGTGTCTGTAATAACAAAACGGTTAGACCGCTCGTCGGATTTAAGCTTCCCCGTGTTTAGAGTCAACGTTTCTTTGACTTTATCCTCAATATCTTTCACTTTGGCATAGCTCAACTGAAATACTTCTGTTTGGTCGGGAGAATCAATCTGAATGATATACTGCTCCATCAGTGAAATCGCTTCGGGGGAATCCATTAAAACCATCGTATTAGACTTCATATCAAAAATAACTTTTCCCGATGAGCTTTTTATTTGATTTAAAACAGGCACCAAATCGTTGACATTGGCGTACGCTAACTGAACCATTTTGGTCTGAATATTCCCGCCGAAAATATAACCATAACGGGTTTCAAATTCTTTGGCCGTCATGACCCGGACAATACCATCTTCTAATTTGTAGGCCAAACCATTGGAATCAAGGATAATGCGCATAGCATCTTTAAGTTTCACATTACTTAAATAAATAGTGACCTTGCCGACGACACCATCCCCGGCGACAATGTTTAAAGAACTTTTGTCAGCGATTAACTTTAAGACGTCGACAATATCCATATTTTTTAATTCTAAAGCGTCGATGACCATGTCATCTGGAAATTCTTTCAAAGGATTCGCCTGAACGGGTGGGGGATTTTCATTTTTGGCTTGATCGACGACAATGACTGGCTCAGGTGTTAAAACATTGGTATAACCTATCACTTGGTTTTGCGTTAAGACGGGATCGGCTTGCGGAATTTCATCATTATAATTCTCGCCAGCACCATCGACGGGAAGAACATATTCATTCGAAGCTTCGTAGCGGTCAAGAGCTTCCTTGACCTGATTAATATCCGCCGCATCACTTTGAGATGGCCGCAGGCAAATGCATATCATAATAATTTTTAGTAAAAATAAACTTCGTTTATTCATTTGATTTTTTTACGTCTTTCATGGAGTCAATTCAATCCGGCGATTATTGTATAAAAAAGTCACGCGGCCTTTTTCTATTTTCTCGACGACGGCTTCTTTAAGATGGTCGCCAACCGCTAAAAAAATAATTTCATTAGCCGCCACATCTTCAATCACACAGCGGGGATCTCCATCCACCAAAATTCCTGATACTTTATAATTTCTTATCCAATCGGAATCATCCGCCTGAGGTAAATCAGTCTCCTGCCTCGACGTTAAATCAAATTGTTCATACGGCAGTTTAAAAATATCACGTTGTGAAATAATATCGGCATAAGCTGAAAAAGGCTTGGCCTTGGGAATGACGATATCAAAATTTTTTTGTGTTTGAATGTCTGATTTCGTTAACACCGGAACCGAACGAGAATCCTTTTTTCTTATAAATCGATTAATCGCACTTAATGTAATCAATAGGGAAACAAAAAGTAAAATCATCGACGAAAAAGTCAAAATTCTCCATGAATTTTTTCTTTGTATCAATGCCATGGATTTTTTCCGTTGTATACTGCGAGTCTGCGTTGAATATGCGTTGATATTGTTATATCCCGATTAATTTGACATATTTAAAAATCAGTGTCAAGTCATTCCAAATAAATAAATTATGTTTCTTATATCTTTATTAATACTATTAGGCAGGCAAAGCTATTCAGTTTTAGGGATAAGAGTTCGGCTCAAAACAATCTGACAGCGCAGGTCCGATCCGCGGGGATTGACGCGGTTAATCCTTAATTCTTCAATATTGAATAAATGCGGCTCTGTTTGTAATACGTGAATGAATTCGGTAATGCTTTTTAATTCGCCATCAATAGACAAATTCACTGAAAAAACTCTATAGAAATCAACAACTCGAGATGGCTTCGGCTGCATGTCCGCAATACGCATACTTGTTTGTGAAGCCGCCGTTTCAATCTCCGTCGTAATAGCGGACATAATCTTTTCATCCGACCCATCTTGCTTGAATCTCTTTAATATTGCCTCCACCTCAGGTTTAGAAAGTTCATTACTTTGGATCGTCCTTAAATTCTTACTTAACCTTTTCTCCGTCGAAGCAATCTTTTTCTGAATTGAATTTTCCTCATTCTTAAAAGGACGATAAATATTCCAATAACCAATAAAAATAATGCCGACGGCAATGGTTAAGAATGCCAAAATCTTTTCCCGTTGTGAAAATTTATGAGTCATTTCCGTCTACCTTGAACTGTAATGTGCATTGAATCCTAAAATCCGTATAATCTTGGGTAAATATTTTTCGTTTTGTCGCGTATTGCAGCGTGACCTCTTTAAAGAATCCTGAATTGACCAGCTGCCCCTGAAGCTGGCTGACAGTTGATCCATTTTGTGAAAATCCCTGAATGATCAATAAGCCCTGTTGAGTCATCTCTAATGATTGGTAGGAAATATCCGCCGGAGTCAATCGGTACAGTTCACTCATGACATCGGCGAACAATATTTTACTTTTTATTTTTTCATCAAAAAAACGTATAAGGACCGATTGTTTTTCAATTTCACTCATACCTTTTTTAGCATCTGTCAGTTGATCTTCCAAACCTTCAAGATACAATCTGTCTTCCCGGAGTTTCAATCCCAGCGAAACCGCGCTAACCGCAACCGTCAAAGCTAATGCCAAAATAAAACGAACCAATATCTTACGTTCAACTTTTAATTTTTTGGTATTCTGTATGTCGACGGGCAATAGATTCGGGTATTTCTTATCCGAATTAATCATAAAACCGTAAATCGCCGCTAAAGAAATGCCTTTTTCCTGAATAGTCGCCATATTTACTTCTTTCTCTAACTTAATCGAGGGCCCCTTATCGATGACAGTGATAGCTGGATGCAATTTCGACATATATTTCATCAGTTGATTACCTCTGTCTCCCGACGCCATAATATGCACATAAGCAATATCTTCATTCTTATAGCTCTTACGATACGCACCAAACGTCAACATGACTTGGTCAACAAAGCGCCCTATTTCAGTCTCCGTCAAACTTTCATACCCGACATTAATGTGTCTCGAAAATAATAAAGCCCCGTCCTGACAGAAACAAATTTCTGACCCGCCCGTATCGACGTCAATAACCACGGATAAAGCCGACGTATTGTTCCCCTTCTGCGTCCAATAAAAATATTCCGCCACCCCAAAGGAGCGAATAAAGATTTTTTGCGGATACACATTCATTTTATGAAGCATTTCAAGATAATGCTGAATGACCGGCTTGTTAATGACAGCGACGAGTACGGCGGCATATCCATTGGTATCTTTCTCCAAAATGGAATAATCAAAAACAATATCTTCACGGTTAAAAGGAACATGCGCGGAAATCTGCAAAGAAATCATACGGCGGAGTTCTTGATCATTTTGTGATGGGAGAGAAAGCTGCTTTAAAATTACCTGCCGACGGGGAATGCTGATAATGAGATTATCATCTTTGATATCATTAAAATTAAACCGTTTGGTCAGCTCCTGGATGATCTTAGGGTCGGCCATATTCTCGACGGGGACAACATCAGCCTTCAAGACAACCAAACCATCCGGCTGCATGACGCCCTGGCAGACCTTGATATAGGCGTCGGTAAATTCAATTAAGTACTGAAGTTTCTTTGACATAATAATTTTGACCTTAAGTGCGATGCCAATACAATACAGATAAATCCATGCGATTGATGACGGCCTCAATCACGGAAGCCGTTTGCGTATTCTCGTCCACACCTCGTACCGTCACCCGGATAAAATTGGATTTAGGAGTTTGATGCTGAGTAAGCGCCATAAAGATGACTCGCTCGCTGGCATTCAGCACCATTTCATTTACCTGCAGAAGACGGTCATCCGAACTCGGCCACATCCCGTCATCTCCTCGACGGTAGCTGACTATTTTCTCAACCAATCTCCTGGCATCTTCGACGGTGGTATTTGTCTTGTCTCCCGCATAATTTTTTGCATAAGCTAAAAGAACTTCTTCCGACGCAGTATTCAAATTAACCAACAATGAACCTTCCTTTGGGAAAACGGTGATGTACGGTTTTAACTTAGTAAAAATTTCCGAGGTCATCCCTCTCACTAATGCAAGCTCATTAATACTATCAAAATATCCATTCTTGCAGGGATACCCCTCCGGCCGGGAAATATAATAATTATTCTCAGCTCCATGTGCACCGCTGACCATCTCATCGTCTCCATCGATCCAATCGACGGCCGACGCGGCTATCGTATCTGCGGCTTCTGCATCAAAACCCAACTCTAAAATAAGCTGGCTTAAAATCTCATAATTGTTAGCATTCAGACCATTAATATTGATACGGCTCTCTTCATCCTCAAAACCAAACGCATCCCCATAAAAACCGATATCAAAAAATCCATTTTTAATTTTTATTCCTCTAAACAAATCTTCTGGACGCTGGTCCTCTCTTAGCGTAAAACCGCAGTGGTATTTTGAATCTATGCTGAAAGGTTCGTTCTCCGCCTCTTTAACTGACATGAGACTCATGGCATAATTCAGTCCGCCCAAGGCAATATATTTAGATCGCAGTTTGCCCAAAGCATTTTTAGTCATGGCCAGCTCAATCGAGACTCGTCGTCCTAACCCGGCAGCCAGCATCGTCAAAATAACAACCGTCCAAAGCGCAATGAGCAGTATTATACCAGATTTATTTTGCAGCCTCATATCAAGCTCATATTATTTCCGGCCCAATATCCGACGGGAATCATAAAATCCCGTTCAATCGCGAATGTTTTTTCTTCATTATCCGGATTAATAATCGTTACTTTTAGTCGAACTCCGGCCGGAAGGGATTGCTCCGTCCACGCGGTTTTCCATATCATGTTCGTCCGGCTTTCCCCTTCATCAATTCCATAAGAAAACTCAAAAGAATCTTCTTTGATAGAGCGAGATAGGATTTCGATCTCTTCACTGTCGGCAGCTATGTTATTAATCAGTTTGTAAAAAGGAATTTCTTCACGGACCAGCCATTTTATAGACGCTGAACGGCTTTCACCGGTCTCGACACGCACATTTTTTTTGGTCGTCTGGCCAATCACTGTTTTATAAATATGGCTCGCCTCCGGCGCCATTAAATAATACCGCACGCCTTTCAAACCCGTCGCCGTAGGAATAATAAACGATAAACTATTATTAATCCCACGGAAGGCATTCAAATCCAGAGCTTCACCGTTTTTACGATATGAATAAGTGACCGCATTTTCCAAATCTGTTTCTAAAGCGGATATTAACCAACGCGACTCCCCATAAAGTTGACCGGCCTCGAGGGATTGATTCTCAATTTTAATACCATTAATAAAAGTCAAATAAACACTCGACGCAATGATCGTGAATATTGCAATGCCAACGAGCAATTCAATCAAAGTAAAACTTCGCTGATTGTGAACTCTCAAAATTTTCTGAACCTTTAAGAAATTCATTCTTTTTCCGCCGGAGTATTCAGCAGCGTCGATAAAGAAATTGATTTTTCATGTTTTCCCGCCAGCCAGATAAGTTCGACATTTAATTCATTCAACTGATCAGGTGATGGAGAGAATGTTTCAGTGGCTATTTGGTAACGATATTTATCCAGTTCCGATGAGAAGTTGCCTTCTGCGCCTAATATTTGATTCTTATTCTTCCGCATATTCTCAAACATAACATTCTCAACCAAAATGATAGCCTGCGCGTAATGCGTATTATAAACACTAGCCCGCATACTGGTAATCATTGACCGAATGATCAAAGTTAAAGCGCCGGAAAGAATCACAACCGCCAGTAAAGCCTCGATCAGCATAAAACCTTGCCTTGTGCTTTTACTTTTAAAAAATTCTGGCTTCAATTATTTTGCCTTTATATTTTTTTACATCTCAGGTTGAAAATTTTCTTCGAAGACAGAAACTTTGGCACGTTGTTCGTGAGTCGAAATAGTCATACAAGAGAGCTCACATTTGACTTTATCGTGACACATTCTTTCCGGACAAATACGCATACGCATTTTTTCAATTCTTCCGTCGGTGAAGAATTCAACGTTAGGTTTTTCGCTATAAATGGAAATATCGGAGGGAATACGGCTCATTCTTCCACGACGGCCGGAAATTTTTTGAAAGACCGGTTCCGCCGTATCCATCCTCACATCTTTCTCATTAGCAATTTCTTCTTCTAACCAATATTGGCTGAAAACTTCATCCCACGTCAATCGCATCATTTTATTCTGGGTGACCGCACGGCTTTGAGCGTATTGCATGAGATAAGAAATATTATTGGCTATATTTTTTATTTTCGTTTGTTCAAAAAACTTTTTAAAATTCGGCACCGTTAACGCAGCTAAGACAACCAATAAACCCATAACCAAAATCAATTCAAGAAGTGTAAAGCCCCGACTCACTCCGCCGCATCTCCCCAATTACGGACGTCGTCATCACTCTCAACACCGTCGTCGCCAAGGGAAGAAAGATCATAACTATCCGTATTCTGAACACCCGGAGAAATATAAACATAATCTTCGCCCCAAGGATCTTTGGGAAGACGTTTCTTTTTCAAATAGGGGCCTGCCCATTTTTCCGGAACGGGTGAAGTGGTAGGCGCGCTTAACAATGCTTTTAAGCCTTGTTCCGTCGTCGGATATTTCCCATTGTCTAGTTCATACATATCCAAGGCAGCAGATAAATTGGCGTCAATGTCCGCTCGGGCCGCCCCATTTCTCGCGCTTTCCCCTCGACCGGCAATATTAGGGACCACCATCGCCGCTAAAATACCTATAATGACGACAACCAATAATATTTCCACGAGAGTAAAACCTCGTTTACTTTTTAAAAAATTAATAACCACCCACTTAGAATTCTTCATTTTTTCTCCTCGATTACTCAACTAATAATAGTATTCATTTTTAGTATCGGCATGAGCATAGCAATTACAATAGAACCCACAATCAAACCGATAAATAAAATTATACATGGCCCAAGTAATGACACAATGCCTTTTACTATTCTCTGCGTCTGTCTTTCGTAAAACACCGCCAATTTAAAAAGCCCTTCATGAATTCTCCCGCTTTCCTCGCCGATGGTAATCATGTTAACGGCGGAGTCTTGAAATAGAGGACTATTTTTTAAGGCCGCCGTCAGGCTCATTCCATTAACGACATCATACGTCATTTTTTCTATATCTCGACGAAGAACGGCATTTTCAACAACTAACTGAACAGATTCCAGCGCTGTATTAATGACAACCCCGTTATCCATCAGCGTTCCAAGCGTTCGCGCGAAACGGCCGATTTCCGCGTCTCTAATAAATTCGCCGAACAATGGGATTTTCAATTTAAGGCCGTCGATCCATAATTCTCCCTGCTCGGTGGAATAAAGGATTTGAAAATAAACAATCAGGCCGACCACTGCGAGCAGCAAAACCCACCAAAAACTGACACAGAAATTGCTGATGCTAATCAATATTACCGTCGGAAGGGGTAACTCCTCGCTCATGTCTTCAAATAAAAGCGTAATCTGCGGGATGACCCAGGTCATTAAAACGAAAACAACCAGAATACCAACAACCAAAATAAATGCGGGATACAGCAAACTCCCCATAATCTGACTTTTGGTTTCCTGCTCTTTTTCATTAAAATCAGCTAAACGGTTCAAGACGATGCTGAGATTACCTCCAACCTCGCCAGAGCGGACAATATTAACGTATAAATTGGAAAAAACTTGCGGATGAGCAGCCAAACCGTCGGAAAGCGAACCTCCGTCCTCTACAAATTTATGCACATCATCAATAATACGTCTTAGCCGGACGTTTTTGATCTTTTTTCCGACGATCTCCAAACTCTGTAAAAGAGGAACACCCGCACTCACTAAGTCGGCTGTCTGACGGGTAAACAATAAAATATCATTCTTGGAAATCTTTTTGAAAAAATCCGAAATGAGAACATATATTTTCTTAACTTGATATTTATTATTCGAAATTCGTTTGAATGGCACGACGTCGAGCGGTGTATACCCCATGCCAATAATACGGCTAACCGCATTATCCATGCTGTTGGCCTCAATAACACCGTCGACAATTTTCTGAGAGCCTTGTTTGGCTTTATAACTGAATTGCGGCATATGACTGAGCGTTTAATTCTTTCTAAAGGTTTTCTTCTTTAGTCACCCGTATAATTTCAATGGGCGACGTTTCGCCGGCTTTGATTTTTTCCCAGCCATGCTGCAAAAGTGTACGCATGCCGGTTTGCACTGCTTTATTCTTGATTTGATTGGGCGAAGCCTGAGACAAAATCAATTCCCTGATCGAATCGTTGATCAGTAAAAATTCATAAATAGCAGCTCTTCCATAAAAGCCGGTGAAATTGCAATGCTCACAGCCTTTGCCTTCATGGACGACAAAATTGACATATTCCTCTTTGAGCCCCAGATCCCGTACTTGTTCGGCCGTCAATTTCCCCGTCGTTTTACATTTCGGACAAATAAGCCGAATAAGCCTTTGAGCAATAAAACATTCAACCGCGCTCGCCACTAAATACGGCTCAACACCCATATTGATTAAACGCGTCACGCCGCTGGCCGCGTCATTGGTATGCAGCGTTGAAAAAACCAAATGACCCGTTAACGCAATTTGTATAGCAATTTCCGCCGTTTCAAAATCCCGAACCTCGCCGACCATCATGATATCAGGGTCTTGACGGAGCATGGAACGCAGTCCATTCGCAAAAGTCAAACCAATAGCCGGATTAACTTGAATTTGTGTCACTCCTCTTAATTGATATTCAATCGGATCTTCGATGGTAATGATTTTCTGGTCGGCTTGATTCACTTGAGCCAAACAGGAATACAATGTAGTCGTTTTACCGCTTCCCGTCGGACCGGTGACAAAAATAATCCCGTGAGGTTTACTAATCAAATCGGTTAAAATTTTTAATTCTGTGTTAGACAATCCCAATTCCTTCATATCATACAATTTCGCCGTACTTAATAAACGGATAACCACATTTTCACCATATTGCGTCGGGACAAATGAAACACGCAAGTCCAGATGAACGTCTCCCACCTTAACTTTAAAACGTCCATCCTGCGGCAAACGTTTTTCCGCAATATTCAAATTGGACATGATCTTAATCCGCGAATTAATGGAATCTTTAAAGTGCCAAATGTTCGCCGGCAACTTCGTATCGTACAAAACACCGTCGACGCGGTAACGTACTTTCAATTCATGCTCAAAGGATTCAATATGAATATCGGTGGCGCGGTCTTTATAAGCGGCGAAAAGGATTTGATTAATAAATTTGGCGATGGAGGCTTCCGAATCAATTTTTTCAATATTATCCACAATCTTTTCATTTTTAAGGTCAATATTAACCGCGCCTAACATCTGGTCAATCGTCTCCGCCCCAACTCCATAATATTGACGAATCGCCTCAAGAATTTCCTTCTGACTCGCCAAGACTGTCTTAATTTTGGAGGTCACAATAACACCTGCACCGTCGATAACATCAAGGTTTAATGGATGAGCCGTGGCGATGGTCAGAAGATTGTTTTTAAATTCAATCGGGATAATTTGATAAAAGGTCGCGAATTTCGCGGGGATCATATTAATGACGCTCTTAGGAATATCGAGATTTCGAAGCGGGACAAAATCAATTCCCAATTGTTCAGAGAGAATGGGCAAGATAACTTGCTCTTCATCAATTAAGCCCATGCCAAATAAGACCATGCCCAATAATTCGCCCGTTTCTTTTTGGCGTTGCAAAGCCAGCTCTAATTGCTTGTGGGTAATAATTTTTTTACTGACGAGAAGTTCACCTAGCGGCGGCATGTTTACAATTCTTTCATCTTTGAAAATCAATATGATGGTTTAACCTAATAGTGAAGTTAGTATATCATTATTTTAATGATGTCGTAGAAGAGAAAAAATAATTTTGAATGGTTTAAAAAGTAAAAACTTTCTAAAAAAAGACGGGCCCAATCATTAAAATTGAGCCCGTCCTTTATTTTCTATTTTAAAAACCATATTTCAATGTCACATGATTTTTATTTCTTTCGTTCTGACTTACCTACTGTTTTCACCTCTATGTTTTCATTATTGTCCAAATTCAGAGTTTCAGGCTGTATAAGGCCACCCTCTAACACCAGGCACCTCCATCACCAACATTATGATCCTCAACGGGACAAGATTCTTCCACCTGACTAAGCACATTTCGATCCGCGTTTTGAGCCATTACATTCGGTACACAAACGAGTGTGACGGTTGCGATAATAATCAAGAATCTACTCATGGCACTCATTTTACACCTCCATACTATTTCTTCATGATTGGAAGGACGAGCCCAATCCATATTCTGAATTGAGCCCGTCCTTTAATTTTACTTAAGAATTGTGTTCATACACAATTTTACTTTACTTGTGCCTATCTCAATCCGTCAACTTTCAATTCCGAAGGAGCTACTTCGACTACATGATTAATACGATAAGCTTCAAAATCGACGGAATAACCTTGCACTTGATACGGTTGTATCGGTCCCAATCCACCCGCAGGAACTGGTTGTCCCCCTGCGATAAAAGTATAATGCAGGAAGCTTGGACGAATATAATGATCAGCTTCTCCATCCAGATACGATGTTGTGTATTTTCCAAGAGCATTCGTCGTCAAGGTCTCAAGCACTTGACCGTTTTTAATAATGGCCACACTTACTCCCGCTTTCGGGACTAACGTGCCATTCACCCATTCATTAACGAATCCACTCATTTGAAACTCATTTTGATAAGCTTCAAAGTCAATGAATTGTCCTTGAACCTGATACGGTTGTATCGGTCCCAATCCACCCGCAGGAACTGGTTGTCCCCCTGCGATAAAAGTATAATGCAGGAAGCTTGGACGAATATAATGATCAGCTTCTCCATCCAGATACGATGTTGTGTATT
>JAGOSC010000042.1:0-2908 GCA_018062515.1 Candidatus Omnitrophota bacterium | reverse complement strand
CCACACTTACTCCCGCTTTCGGGACTAACGTGCCATTCACCCATTCATTAACGAATCCACTCATTTGAAACTCATTTTGATAAGCTTCAAAGTCAATGAATTGTCCTTGAACCTGATACGGTTGTATTGGTCCAAATCCTAATTCGCCTGCAGGAATTGGTTGCCCGCCTAAGGTAAAGGTATAATGCGGGAGGCTTGGACGAATATAATGATCCGCGGATCCTTCCAGACCAGACGTTGTGTATTGACCAGCAGCATTCGTCGTCAAGGTCTCAAGCACTTGACCGTTTTTAATAATGGCCACACTTACTCCCGCCTTCGGGACTAACGTGCCATTCACCCATTCATTAACGAATCCACTCATCTGAATTTCGTTTTGGACAGCACAGTCTGGCCCACAAGTAGTCAGATTTTCATTATATTCTGTTTCACAGATTCCATTACCGCAATATAGTGATGGACAATCCATTTGGCACAAAATATGACTTTCATCCGACTGACATATACCGTCACCGCAAGTAATAGTACAATCAGGTTGGCAAGTTTGCCCATTTTCATTATATTGCGCGTCACAGAATCCATTCCCGCAATATGGTGATGGACAGTCTACTTGGCACAATTGATGACTTTCCGTAACCTGACAAATACCATTTCCGCAGTCAGAAGCCGGGTCAGGGTTTCCGACTGACCCTATAATAGAAGGATCATCCGTTTCACCACCTGTTGGACTAATAGCGCGAGCATCGCCCGAAAGCGCCTCCTCGACTATTTTACTATCTTGTGAGGTTACCTTCACAAAGGCTCGATCCTCATACTTCGCGCTGTGTGCCGTGTTCGGAATAAACGCGAACAATAAAGCCGCAAAAATGAAAAAACTTCTACATTTTACTTTCATTATATATTCTCCATTTTTCTTCAATTTCATCATTAATAAAAAAACCATTGTCTATTTTTAGACAATGGTCGTTATGACAATATTCAGAAGATTGGGCGACAGCCTTCTATTATTAGGTAAATCCGGTGTATCTAGCTGCGTTGTGAGGCAATGTCGCATCATACCTAAATCAATTCCGAATATGTTAAATCCAGTTGGGAGCAATGTTTAAGCTCCAGAACAAAGTGTTCAAAGTTATGAACAAAGTGTAACATTTTTTGTACAGTTGACAAGAGCACCACGGAAGTAAATCAAAAAAATACTGACGAATATTGAATATTTACTATAAACGATGTGTATCTAGCTGAAAAAAATTAACTTAAGAAATAAATAATTTTAAAGAATTTTGAATAAACAAATATAGCCCTGCATCTTTATGGCAAAAGAGCCTTATCCATTATTGGTCTTTTTTATGAGGTAATTTTTGTAACTGGTCGGGGATGAATAACTTAGTGCTTACGCTGAATGGATTGAATGACTTCATTCAGTTCCTGAAGGAAATTTGATCGATCACTTTTTTTGAATGGCGCTGGTCCTCCGGTAATTTCGCCTCCACTACGCAGCTCGGCCATCAGGTTTCGCGTCGCGACGGTATCACCGATATTTTCTTCGGTAAAAGATTTTCCATTTGAGCTTATTACACGAGCACCCTTCTTTAAACAGCGCTCCGCTAATAAAACGTCAATGGTAATCACGATGTCATGCGGTTGAACTTGTTCAACAATCCAATTGTCAGCTTCGTCGAAATCTCCACCGACAACTTTGAGGACAACGGATTGTCCGTCGGGAATTCTCATCCAGGAATTCGCCACTAATGTGACATTTAAGGAGTAGCGGTTAGCAACACGATAAACTTCTTCTTTAACAGGACACGCATCAGCGTCGACAAAAATATGCAGCAAATTAAATTCCTTTCAAATACAAACTCTTACTACCTAGAGTGATGTTGTTAGTTGATGACTTTTTTGGTTCACTTGATTACTCCAGACCTCTCAAAAGGATAAACAATCTTATAAGCTTTACCAATGATATGTTCATCACCAACGAAACCCCAATACCGGCTGTCTTTACTCTTTTGAGTCTTATCCCCTAAAACATAATATTTTCCTTTAGGGATTTTAATTTCTTGTCCGACAGCCCCATATTGCCCCTCATTTGAATAATAATTATTCCTTATTATGTCATCTTGAGGAGCTTTTCCGTTCACGTAAACCTTACCTTCTTTAATTAATACCGTATCATTCTCGACGGCAATCACCCGCTTAACAAACGCCTTCTCAATATCATGAGGATAGTTAAACACAAGGACATCGCCTTGTTGAGGCGGATTATTTTTAAAAACAATCCCATTGATTAGAAAAATATCCCCTATTTCAATTGCGGGAATCATCGATGCTGTGGGTTCAGGCAGGACCGGCCAAACAAAAGATTCCATTAATCTTATAGTAAGAATGTATCCGTTAAAAATAAATATGACAATGAAAAGTAATATAAAAGATATGACGGATTTAAAATTAACTTGAGAAGTTCTGACGTTGGATGATTTTAATTTACACGCATACAAATATGCTTCGGAGATAACGTAAATCTCAAAAAACAACCATATGTCGGCAAAGGTAAGGACTGAAGTGTTGATACGTGTTATTGGATGAACGAGATATATGATCAGAACGGTGGAACTAACTAAATGGATTAAGGAAAAAATGAATCCTCTTTTGATTTTTCCAAGGTATAACTGTCCAAATCCTGGAAAAATAAAAGACCACGTCAATGCATTTAAAATAACGCTTACAGAATTTACATCTCTGTTTTTTCTATCCTCCATATTGTTCATCGCTGACTTTTTCGAGCCAATCAACCGCTTTTCCGTCGATTTGTTCCTGAATGGCGATGTGCGTCATGGCTGTTGTCGACGAAGCGCCGTGCCAATGTTTTTCACCTGGCTCGATGATGATCACATCGCCTGGTCGTATT
>JAGOSC010000041.1 GCA_018062515.1 Candidatus Omnitrophota bacterium | reverse complement strand
CCGCTGGATTATGTTTGCCCGGCTTGTTATTAATCGCTCCTACTCATTTTGCTATAGCGCAGGGATTAGATCAGGCTGCAGCAGCAGAGAAGGCAGCTGCTCCGGCGGAAATTGCAGCACCCTCAGTTGAACCTGCAGTAGTGGCCGCGGAACCTTCGCCGGCTGTGGAAAACGTTTCCGTACCTGCAGAAGCTAAAATCACCCCCGCAGTTGAGACAGAGAAAGCTGTCCAACCTACCGCTGAGCCAACTCCTCAGGTTCAGTCCAGTTCAAGTATCTTTAAATCTGATCAAACCCAAACCGACAAAAAGCAGAGATCAAAAAAGAAGAAATTGAATCCCACTGAAAAGAAAATGCAAGACTTTGAAACGGTATGGCGAAAGAAGCTAAATGGTGCAAAAACTCCGGACGAACGCGAAGTTATCCGGGCGGAATATCTCATTGAAAAAGATAAATACGGCCTAGAGCTTCAACGTAATCCTCCGAAATAGTGGCTGGTATATTTACGACTTTTTTATGATTTTTTCAATTTTTGCGGTGATCAACATAGTGATCAAGATGGAAGCGCAGAAGAAATAAATCCCCGACTTGGGCTCTGCGGCTGCAAAGTGAGATACCTGTGTAATCACAATCGTCACTGCTACGACGAAAACATCTAACATCGACCATTTACCCAAGATGCTGAGCCAATGTATAAAGGCGGATCGACGCTGTTGAGGAACATGGTGAAACCAAACCACGTATAAAACAAAAAGTTTGAATATTGGGAAAATAACCGAAAACAGGATAATAATAATCCCTAAAATCGATTGCCCTTCATGAAATAAATTCTGTATACCGGTTAGGACTGAGAAGGTGTGTCGAAATACGACCATTTCTTTAAGATAAATCGCGGGAAGAAAAAGCCCTAAAATTAGAAAGGTAAGCGCAAGAAACAATAGGAAAGATACGTACTTAAGTTTTGGGTTTTCTTTGCTCAGCGACTGATTCATATGAGTTATTTTCCCAGATAAAAATATAAAAACAATAAAAATTAATAGTTTAAATTGATCAAAAACGACTTTTTGGGACGCACGGACAGTTAAAGGAGGGAAAATGGGATTATCGATTTTAGTCGCAAAAATACTTTCAATTACGTATATTTCCGGTGGCATCGGGGCTTTAAGCGGGAGGTTAAATTACGGAAAAATGGTTGAAGAATTTGAAAAGTCTTCAGCGCTGACCTTTGTAACCGGATTTATTACACTCGTGCTTGGAATGATTTTAGTCCAATATCATAATATTTGGACGGGGAACTGGACGGTTCTTATTACCATTGTCGGTTGGATGGGAACACTAAAAGGGATTATGTTAATGGCTTTTCCTCAACTCATTCAATCTTGTAAAAATTGTTACAAAAATCAACAGGTGTGGGGAATTGTAAAAATCTCCCTCGGGCTTATGTTCGCGTATTTCGGGTTTATCCATTGATGGCTACAGCAGTATCGAGAATTAAATCTTCAAAATCAAAACTTACCCGGCTTAATGATCTAAAGAGTTTAATGCTTAAGGCCGATTTGCATTTAAAGGATACGGCGACTCATTTGGTTTTTGGCGAAGGCAGTCCCGACGCAAAGATTTTTTTTGTCGGTGAAGCGCCTGGTAGGAATGAAGACTTAAAGGGCTTGCCTTTTATCGGCAGCGCGGGAAAGATTCTTGATCAGCTGCTTTTTTCCATTGATTTAAAGAGAGAAGATGTTTTCATTACCAGCATTTTGAAATACCGGCCACCTAAAAACCGTAATCCCAAATTAGAAGAAATCATTAGCCACACACCTTTTTTGGTTGAGCAGATTAAGATTATTCAGCCCAAGGTCATCGTGCCTTTAGGTAATTTTGCCGCGCGATTTATTTTGGGAGGATTTAATATTGAAAATATGAAAGATGTTGCCAATATTTCATCACTTCATGGGAAAATTGAGCAGATTTCCTTTGAACATTTGACATTCTCCGTCGTCGCTTTATATCATCCCGCCGCTATTCTGTATAACCCGCCTCTAAAAGAAACTCTTAAAAAAGATTTTCAAGTCATTAGGCGTCTCCAATAAAAATTATATTTTATTTTGAATTAAATCCCACTTGAAGGGATTTTGTAGCTTGACACAATTATTAGCCTATGCTAACATTTAGTCAAGACAAAGGAGATTATATGAGCCAAATCAAAAGAGAAGTTTTGAGCCGTTCCATCGCCCAATTAATGCCCAATATCATCCAGGGTGTTCATATTGGTTTTCTTTCCAAGAAAAATCTCACTCATACTCAATTTTTTGTTTTAGTTGCCACATATTCTCAAGGCCGTCCGGCCATGCACACATTGTCCGAAAATATGCAGGTAAGTATGCCCACCATGACCGGGATTGTCACGCGGCTGGTTAAAGCTGGTTATGTGAGACGCGTCCAGCATACGGAGGACCGTCGACAGGTTTTGATCGAATTGACAACGAAGGGAAATAAGCTTTTTGATGAATTCCGTCAGGCTGCCATGGCGCGCTGGCAAGATGTTTTAGTCGCCTTGAATCCACACGAAATAAAATCATTTCAAATAATAGCGGATAAACTCAACAAAAGTATACGAGAAAAATCAATTCAACAGAAGTAAACAGATGATCAAAAAAGTACATTTCCTTAATATGTGTTTTCTTGCCGCGTTGATCATAACAGCGCAGGCCGAGACCATGCCTCGAACATTATCTCTTAAAGATGCTCTAGAAATCGCTCAACAACGCGATATTCGTTTTATCCTTTCTGATGAAAGAGTGAATCAAGCCATCAGTCGGATCGCTCAAAGCCGCGCACCTTTATTGCCCCAAGTAAGTATCGACGTCTCACAAAAAAGGCAAACTCGTGATTTACGAACGGCCGGAATTGAAATGCCGGGCGATCCCTTGGTGGGTCCGTTTAATACCTTTGATGCGCGTATTAAATTAACCCAAATGATTTTTGATGCAGGAACAGTCAATCGATTAAAAACAGCGCAGGCGCAGGGTGCTCTGAGTGTGGCTGAACGGCGTAAAGTTGAAGAGGATGTTTTAGTTCTTATCGCTCAGTTGTATATCGATGCCCGACGATCTATACAAACAGCGGATTTTGCGAAAACCATGGTTGAAAGAGATTTAAAAAAATTGGACATAGCCAAAAGCCGGCTCGAGAATGGAATTGGCTCAGATATCGACGTTAGACAAGCGAAGACAGCTTATGACACGGCTTTGAGTTTTCAACAGCAAGTTTACATGCATGCTGTCGAAAGTAGGCTTGATCTCCTAGCCGCGTTAGGATTAAGTCTCGACGATACAATTCAATTTATCGACGATAATGGAATCAATTTTCCCGAACCTGAGGAAAACATTCAAACATCTTTTGAGGAATTACCAGATATTCAGGTCGCTAAACAGCAATTACGGTTTAGCGAAGCACAATTAGAGAGTCAGCGTTCCGAATATTTACCAAACATTTCCGGTATTGCCGATTTTGGCCCCAGTGGAATTGATCCTAGCGATACAAACAATACGTTTACCGTGGGTGTACAAGCCTCGCTGCCGATCTTTGACGGTGGCTTACGTCGGGCTCAGGTAGATGAAGCCATCAGTCAGGTTAAGTATGATCAAGCCAATCTTAATCATAATGAATTTCAATTCCAAGCCAAAATCATAAAAGCCCGTGAATTATTTGAACAGACACAATTTATATTTATAGAGAAAACATCCCGACAAGAAATGACACAACAGGAATTGCTTTTGGTTCAACAAAGAGTGAAAGACGGAACAGCGACGGAAATTGAATTATTAGAAGCAATAGCCTTAGATGCCCAGGCCCGTAATGACGCCGATGAAGCGAAGGCTGCTGTATTAACCGCCCAGATAAATTGGAACCATGCTTTAGGAAAATTAAGTGACGTATTAAATGAATCTATAAAACCTCAGGAGAATCATCCATGAAATTCAGGTATTCCATATTTATTATTTCTTTGATCGTTCTGTGCGGCGCGTGTGATCCGCATAAAATAGATTCTACGAAGAAATTTTCAGGGACATTAGAGTTGACGGAACATAGTTTAGGCGCAAAAGCCAACGGAGGAATTGTTACATTATCCGTCGATGAAGGTGATGAAGTTAAGGCTGGGCAGCAATTAGCCACCTTGGATCGTTATGTTCAGGCGAAGAAAGATTATGAACGCATGGCCAGTTTAGTTGCTCAAGGTGGAGCCACGCAGCAGTCTTTAGAGTACGCGGCTTTAACTTTAGATGATCAACAGATTATCTCTCCTATCGACGGGATTGTCTTGGTAAAGGTGCATGAAGTCGGAGAAGTGGTTCAAGTTGGTTCGCCGGTTCTTGTTATTGGAGACCGCAGTCAATTATGGGTCAAAATTTTTGTTCCGGAAGGTCGGATTAATCAAATTCATATTGGTCAATCCGCCAGTATTTCATTTGATGGACTTGAAGATAAATCCTCAGGTCATGTAAGTTTTATCGCCACCAAAGCTGAATATACTCCGCGAAATGTGCAAACTCAGGAAGAAAGAATAACGCAGGCCTTTGCGGTTAAGATTACCCTAGACCAACCATCCAAACATTTACGTCCCGGCGTTGCCGCCGATGTCATTCTACGAGATATGGAGTAGCCATAAAGGATCTCATGAACGAGCATATCGCCATTGAGGCAAAGAATTTAACCCGTCATTTTGGCAAATTAATCGCTGTGGATCAGGTCAATTTTTCCATTTCCTACGGTGAAATCTTTGGTTTTTTAGGAGCGAACGGTTCGGGTAAAAGTACGACGATACGTATGCTCTGCGGCATACTTATTCCCACCAGCGGTACAGCCACCGTCGGAGGATTTGATATTAATAAGCAGTCGGAAAATATTAAACAAACGATTGGCTATGTTTCGCAACGTTTCGGTCTTTACATTGATCTGACCGTCACAGAAAACCTAATATTTTACGGGCAAATTTATGGGTTAAATAAAGAACAGCTGATGCCGCGTATTAAAGAGGTGTTAGCCATGACGGGACTTAATCCTTACCGCAACCAATTGGCTGGCAATCTATCCGGAGGATGGAAACAAAAACTCGGTCTAGCTAACGCTATTTTGCATAAACCAAAAATTATATTTTTGGATGAACCAACCGCCGGTATAGATCCTTTATCCCGTCGGGCCATGTGGGAAGTGTTGTATCAACTGGCCGCTGAAGGTGTTGCTCTTTTTGTGACGACGCATTATATGGAAGAGGCGGAACGCTGTAATAAAATTGCTTTTATCAATCAAGGTAAAATCCTGAAAATAGGTTCACCGCAGCAATTGAAGCAAGAAATCAGCAACCAATTATTGGAAGTCCAATGTTATCCACTCATGAAAGCGTCACATATATTTCAAAACCTGCCTGGGATAAATGGCGTGACAGCCTATGGAACCACATTACATTTGATTACAGGAAATCCTGATATGGCACGGAAATCCGTCGAGGAATCGGCTAGGCAAAATGGGATACGAATCGAATCCATAAAACCCATTGAAGCATCTTTGGAAGACGTTTTTGCAACTTTGGAAAAGGTTAATGATGAAATACATTAAAGCCATTATGTATAAAGAGTTTATTCATATCATCCGCGACCGGCGCACCATTATGCTCGTCGTTATGATGCCGCTGATTCAACTTTTGATTTACGGTTATGCCATAAATATGGACGTGAAACATTTGGCCACGGTTATTTATGATGAAGATCAAACATATTTAAGCCGCCGGTTATTGACATCTTTTGAACAGTCCGGATATTTCGATGTTGTCAAAAAAGTTGATTCGCACAAAGAATTGTACCGTTATATTGATCAAGGCAAAGCCAAGGCTGGCCTTTTAATCCCTCCGGATTTTACAAAAGATGCGCTTTCTGGTCGAGGAACACAATTGCAAATGTTAATCGACGGAACAGATTCAACACCGGCGAATGTCGCTATGAATTCCAGCCAAGCCATCGTTGTTAATTTTATGCAAAGGGAAGGTTTGGTTCCCATCAATGTTTTGCCTATCGATTTCCGGCCGAGATTATGGTATAACCCCGATTTAAAAAGTTCATTTTTCATGGTTCCGGGATTGATCGGATTGCTGTTACAAATGATCATTCCGATGATTACCGCGACGGCCATCGTCCGAGAAAAAGAGAGAGGGAACATTGAACAACTTTTGGTTACACCGATTAAACCGTTGGATTTGATGATTGGAAAGCTGATTCCATACATATGCATTGGTATGTTAATCACCATTTCTATACTCGGTGCCGCGCAGATTTTATTTCATATTCCGATACGCGGCAGTTATCTGACTTTATTAGCACTCACATTTTTATTTTTGATTGTCTGTTTGGGAATAGGGCTATTAGCCTCGACGGTGGCGGATAATCAGCAGCAGGCTTCGCAAATTATTATGTTCTTTATCGGGCCGTCCATTTTATTGTCTGGTTTTATTTTCCCTCGGGAAACCATGCCGCATTTTGTTTTTTATCTAAGTTATTTCATCCCGCTCACTTACTATGTGATTATTGTTCGAGGTATTGTTCTTAAAGGTCTTGGTTTGTTTGATCTTTGGGACCAAGTTATACCTCTGGCCGTATTGGCTGTTCTTATTTTAGGCCTAAGTGTTTTCCGTTTCCGTAAACGTATAAATTAGAACGTAATCTTGTTTATCAAGTCAATTATTTGTATACTTTTTGTGATGAAATTAAGGATACAATTCTTTTACTGGCTGAGAGAAGGGTCTTAAGGTGACCGATCAAACACAAGAGGATAAAGCCCTTCACCCAGTCACCTTCGGGCTGGCCACCATTGATTACACACTTATTTTGATCATACCGGTTCTGTGGATCGTTTATCCTATCGTCGGATTTCTGATTTGGGGTGTGGTCATCGGTATCGTTTTTCTTTTTCGCACTTTACACGTGCCGGCGATGTGGGCCGTTATTTTGGGTTTTATTCCCTTCATCATGTCATTTTTTTGGGGAATGGTATTAGAAAAAATCGCTTCCCAAAATGTCATATATCGGTGGATACGCACGATTCTTCGAGTTTTTCTTTTTTTTGTTTTTATACTTCTTCTTTCTGGAAAAGACGCTCCGAATGCCGATCCGGAAACTTTAAAGTTTGCCACCCCCGAAGCGATCATCTTAGCCTTTTTCATGACGGTACTTTTTCACTTATTGTTCCAAAAGTTAGATCGCATTTATTTCCCGGTTACGGCTGAAATGAAGAGATTAACAGACCTGATTCAAAAGGGTGAACGCCCTCAACGAAAACTTTTGAAACGCCTTTTTTATGGATTCATCTGGTTCGTTCCGATGATGATGATTTGCAAGTTCGCTGTTTGGATCATGGTTAACCAATTATTAAAGGATGCGGACGTAAAAGTTTTTTATGAGCACTATGGCCGTTTGACCGATCTTTTCAATTTCGGAATATGGTATTTATTATGTCTTTTGGGCCGATTACCGGGAACGGGTAAATACCTGTTCTCACAAAAATCTGAAGAGTTTGTTCGGCGTATCGGGAAAAGTTCTGATACCAATCAAACAACCTAATTGCACAATTCCGCGATTGAATGTATAATCCATCATTACCCGCTTCATAAGAATAATATTATTAAAATTACTGTAATCCTTTAAATTGACTGAAAATAAGAAAACAGTGGAAAAATATATGGACGGATTTAATCAATCCAACCATGAGCTCATCTTATCTTGTCTCACCGACGATATTGAGTGGATTATTCCCGGATTTTTTCATGTAAAAGGAAAAGACGCGTTTGATCGGGAAATTGAAAATGACGCTTTTGTCGGAAGCCCTACCATTAAACTCACAAAAATAATTGAAGAAAATAATATTGTTGTTGCTGAAGGTTCCGTAAAAAGTCAGCGAAAAGACGGCGGAATGCTTAATATGGTTTTTTGTGATATTTTTGAGATGGAAAATAAAAAGATCAAAAAATTGACTAGTTATTTGGCGGAATTAAAGTAAATCTAGATCATTAAATGCTATAAAGGAGAATACTATGTCTACAAATACCATTCGTCTTCATCGTGTCTTAAAAACAACGCCTGAGAAATTGTATCGCGCTTTTTTAGAGCCCGACGCTATTGCTAAATGGATTTCACCTCATGGATTCACATGTAAAGTCCATTCTATGGATGTCAAAGTTGGCGGAACGTACAAAATGTCATTTACTAATTTCACGACTGGCCAAATCCATTCTTTCGGAGGGAAGTACATTGAATTGACTCCTAATCAGCGTATACGTTACACCGATAAATTTGATGACCCGAATCTTCCGGGCGAAATGACAGCGACGATTGAGTTGAAGAAGGTGCTATGCGGTACAGAATTAAATATTATTCAAGAAGGTGTACCGGCAGTGATTCCAGCCGAAATGTGTTACTTAGGCTGGCAAGAATCCTTGACGCTGTTAGCTAATCTTGTCGAACCGGATATTAAGGGGTAGTATGATCACCGATTTTCTTAAATATCATGAAATACCATATCCGCCTCATTTAGACGGATGGGAAGAATTTGAACATGTGCGCGTCCTCAAGTTCCAGGGACCGATTAATAAAATTACTTTACCTGGAATACTTGAATTTAGAAAAAAATTAGATTCTGCCGGCCTTCCGCAAAAAAATTTTATTATTGATACTAAAAAAGTTACTGATATTGACACCTCAGCTATTGCCGTCATTCTCATGGAAATAAAAAAAGGAAATGAAAAAGTAGGCATTATCCATCCGCCCGCCGAGTTGAAAGGCTACATGGAGATATTTCATCAAAGCGGTCAGCTTCCTGTTTTTAATACAAAAGAAGAGGCCATCGAAGCTCTCAATGTAAAACCGACGGTAAAAGGATACTTTCCCAAAGTCACCAAAACATTAAAAACGTATAAATCATTATCATTGCTGTTTTCATTATTCTTTTTTATCGTTACCCTGCCGTTTTTTGAGGAACGATCGACGGCGATTATATATCTATTTTTATTTACTTTTGTTCTTTTATCCGGGATATATGCTGTCAGTTATAATATCCGGCATGTTGCAGGAGGGATACTTTTAGCTGCTCCGACGCTGATTACGGCGTGGAGCAATATGTTTCTTCAAAATAAGCAAATCCTTAATGCCGAAATGTGTTTTTTAGCCATATTTCTCGTCTACACATTGTCGGTTATTTTACTGCATATTTTATCGGTTAAAAAAGTGACCGTGAATGAATTATTCGGCGCGATTTGTGTCTATATTATGATTGGTATGACCTTTGGTGTTATCTACGCACTCCTTGAGTCGCTTGTCGCAGGTTCTTTAAGTTTTCCTCCCGGCGAGGAACCAAGCGCCAATTTGACGGCGTATTATTATTTCAGTTTTGTGTCGATGAGCTCGACGGGATTCAGCGGATTTACGGCTGTATCTTCCTTAGCCAGGGCCATTGTGATTGTACAAGTCATTATCGGTGTTATGTATGTTTCCGCGCTTATCGGTAAGCTGGTAGGAGCGAATTCACCAGACGAGGATGGTTTATTTGACCGTATTGAACAGAAACTAAAAAGTGACATTTGGGCGCAGGAGGTGACTGAAAGCTTTTTCAAAAACCGGTCAGTGCTTTTGGTTTTATCTATGGCGATGTTGAATTATTCCGGAAGCGTGCTCATGACTTTTCTTAATTTACCATTTTTCTTGGATACATGGGGAACATCACTCGCGATTGTGTTAGGCGGGCTGAAGGCGGGAATTCTCGCCGGTATAATTTATAATTTAGTGATGGCCTTTACCTTTTGGGATCCTTCATCATGGGTATGGATGTTTTGTAATGTCTTTATGGCGCTGATAACATGGATATTTTTCAAACGCGGATGGATTAATCTACATAAACCGATTCGATTAATTTCTGTCGGAATCATCTCGGGTGTACTAAATTCGATCATTGTGATGATTATTACGTGGATGACTCATTTGCCGACGTATAAGGGAACGATGGTGGTATATCATTTTTTTGTGGGTTTAACAGGAAATACGGAATTTGCGTCGATCGCTGAGAAAATGGCGGTTGAAGTCACGGACAAGAGTATCTCATTACTTCTTGTCGCTGTATCAGTGATTTTTATTCATGATCTTTTGAATTGGAGTAAAAAATCAAATTCTGAACTGGTCAAAATAAAATAAATCAAGGAGTGAATATGAGTAAAATGACTGTCTTGGCGGGTACCGTTAGTGGCCTTAGACTTGATCAAAGTGTTACCGTTAGCACAACGGTATCGGAGACAAATCAAACAACATCGCAATCAATTGTTCGCAGTATCCTGAATTTCAGGATTAATAATCAGCCCGTATTTATGAAAGTGACTCCTAATATAACCAATGGCGATTCGGTAACGGCGGCTGGTTTTCAGCGCGGTGAATTTGAAGTCATCGCCGTGCATAATCACACCACTAAAACAATTTATTCATTTCCTAAGCCGGGTCTGGTCGGACCGATTCTTGGTTTAATTTTTGGTCTCATGTTTCGAGATCTGCCTTACTATATAGGGTGGATGTCCATTGTTTCCGGGGCGTACTATACTTATAAAGCCCTGTGTAAACGAGCTCTAATCAAGGAAGCTTGGTCGAAAGTAGAAAAGGCAGTTTCAACGAATTCGTCGACGGGGAAATAAATTGAATATAATTCCTAAAACTCGTTTAGAAGCCTTTAGTGATGGCGTCATCGCGATTATCATCACGATCATGGTTTTGGAAATTAAGATACCGCATGGAGCTGATCTCGTCGATCTCAAACCATTAATTCCTGTCTTTTTAAGTTACCTTTTAAGTTTTATTTATGTCGGGATTTATTGGATTAATCATCATCATTTATTGCATACGGCCAAGTTGGTTAATGCCAAAATCATGTGGAGTAATTTAATGTTATTATTTTGGCTTTCCTTGATACCTTTCTCGACGAATTGGCTGGGGGAAAATCACGGAGGCACATGGCCGACGGCGGTCTATGGAATGGTATTATTGTTGGCTGGATTTTCATATCTTATTCTTCAAAGTTATATTTTAAAAACCCAAGGACAGGACGATACATTAGCTAAAGCTATTGGCAAAGATTGGAAAGGAAAGGCGTCGATGGCTGGATACGCGTTGGCGATTGTGTTGGCCTTTGTTAACCAATGGTTTTCGGATATTCTCTACATTTCAATCGCTTTGATGTGGATTATTCCTGATCAACGTTTTGAGAAGGCCACGCATAACTAATAAACCAATGGATTTAATTATTAGAAATTTAAAGGATAAATTATGAACAAACCAATCATCAATATTGCTGACATTGAATTAAAACCCCGTCCGGAGGCGTTTAGGCCGACGGGGAAGGCTCTTGAAAAATTTGATTCCAAAATGGGATCGATTTCCGCGCAGATTGGTGCTCAGAAACTTGGTTATAATATTACCGTCGTTCCGCCGGGAAAACGCGCTTTCCCTTTTCATAATCACCGAATTAACGAGGAAATGTTCTTCATTCTCGAAGGAACCGGTGAAACGAGAATAGGAGAGAACACTTATCCTCTGCGCTCCGGAGATTTTATTGCCTGTCCGCCCGGAGATAAAACAAAGGCCCATCAAATTATTAATAACGGAACGGTCGAACTAAAATATCTCGCCGTCAGCACCAAAATGACTCCGGAAATTGTCGACTATCCGGATTCGAACAAATTCGGAATCTTAGCTGAATATCCGCCTGACTTTCAAGGAAAACCAAGCCGTTTTGTCTACGTCGGTCGCGAAAATTTGAATGTTAATTATTGGGATGGGGAATGAGTAAAACAATATATAAAATTTTAGCTCTTTATATCATTTTTAGTTCTATCCCATTAGGCTTTTTTGTTCTGTATTCAATCTATGAGATTATTCCAGAAATCTTCATAACTATTTCAGAAGGAGACTTTGACAAGACTATTGAGTACATCTTTGGGTCGCTATTTCTTTTAGGCACTGTTTGTCTCCCATTTTTAATGCAAATTGCCGCGGGAATCGGTATATTAAAAGAAAAACCTTGGACTCGTAATGTGCTAAGTTCTTTTCCTGTGATTGGTATGTTTATAATCCCAATAGTGCTTTTTGCTTTTGGACATGGGGTTCATAGCAAGCTTCAAACGATGCTTCTATACGGAATTTTGTTTACTTTCATTAATTATTTTTTTCTTATCATTTTGTTAAACTTAATTTTTTCAATTGAAGCTAGGATAGTTAAGGATCAAAATTTAGATTTTAGACGGGCGGCCATCCTTGAATTATGGAGCTTTCTTAAAAAATTTTTATTTTTAATAATTATATTGATCGTAGCTTTCATTTGCATGGCTATTTTTGTGATACGGAGTTAAGTTTGTGTGAATGGAAAAACAAATCACTTTATCTTCGTTAGCCATTAAAACCTGAATGCAAGTTATTTGGATGGGGAATAAAGGGAGAGACAATGAGATGCTAAACGCATTGATCGAAAATATTATGTCGGATGAAGTCATCAAAGTCAAAGAAGCCGCGAATATCGCTGGCGTTGCCCATTTGTTACTTCGCCATCGTATTAACGGTATTCTAGTCGTCAAAAACGATGCCCCAAACACGCTGGTTGGTATCGTAACTATAACTGATCTTTTAAAACTACTGGATGGAGCTTTAAAAAAAGGGACGAAACATAGGCTGGATGCGCTTAAAAAGATCAATCAAATAAAGGTCGGAGAAATCGCTACAAAGAAAGTTATATCCGTACAGAAAACAGACAGCGTCCTTAAAGTTGCCGCTTTAATGCACCGTAAAAATATTCACACCATTCCTGTTTATGATAAAGATAAACTTGTCGGAATACTCGGCAAACACGATATATTAAACATTGCCTTTTGTTAATAGCGTACAGAAACTTGGCGTCGTCGAGCTAAGAGTTTAAACTTCGCAGGGATAAGAGAGTAGGACAGCGCTAATTTATTTTAAATTAGCCTTAGTATTTTCTCGAGAAAAGTGTTATACTTGCAACGAATCTATTAGCTAGATAATAATTTCCACCACAGCCTTTCCACCTTTTCCTGTCTGTGATCTTCAAGTCTATTTAGCGTTTTTATTTTCGAAACAAAAATGTTAGTTGTGTGTCGGTTATCAAAAAGGAACGTAAAATGGATTTCTCATCGATAAAAGCTGACCAAAATAAATCCTGGCAAAAGATTGTCGCCAAATACCAGAATCCACAATTCAGTCGAAGCGTGTGGCAATTGGTGAATACGCTCGTTCCTTATACGTTATTGTGGGTTTTGATGTATAAATGCCTCGAGGTATCATACTGGCTGGTGCTTTCTTTGAGTATTTTTGCAGCCGGATTATTAGTCCGCGTTTTCATTATCTTCCATGATTGCGGGCACGGTTCTTTTTTTAAATCCAGACGAGCTAATCACTTTTGGGGTATCTTGACCGGAATTCTTACCTTTACACCTTATCAATTTTGGTGGCATTCTCATGCCGTGCATCATTCCCAGGCGGGTGACTTGGATAACCGGGGATGGGGCGATGTATGGACAATGACCGTCCAGGAATATCTTAAAGCCTCGCGTTGGGTTCGCATTAAATATCGTTTTGCCCGTAATCCCATCTGTCTTTTTATCATCGGCCCAAGCATTCTTTTTTTAATTGTTCAGCGCTTACCTTTTCATAAGTCTGGCAAACGAGAAATAAATAGTATTCATATGACTAATTTAGGAATATTACTGATGGGGACCATGATCAGTTTTTTCATCGGACTAAAGGCTTATTTACTGATTCAGCTTCCTGTCATTATGATAGCGGCGTCCGCTGGTGTTTGGCTGTTTTACGTTCAACATCAATTTGAAGGGGTTTACTGGGAACGTCATGAGGAATGGGATTATGTCACGGAAGCCATGCACGGCAGCTCATATTTAAAATTACCGAAGGTTCTGCAATGGTTTACTGGAAATATTGGGTTTCATCATATTCATCATTTATGCCCGCGTATTCCCAATTATTTTCTTGAACGTTGTTATAAAGAAAACCCAATGTTCCAGGAAATAAAGGCGATCACCTTTCTAACCAGTTTAAAATCTTTAACCTTCCGTCTATGGGATGAACAGAATAAAAAACTAGTCAGTTTTGGGCATCTCAAACACTTAAAGCAGGTCCTCTAACAATCGAAGGTCTCGTCGAAAAAACTAGCATTTGATTAATCATCAATCAATGGAGTTGAATCATGCATGTAGGCAATATTTCACGATTGTTTCAAAATGAAAAATATGGAAAGATCACAACGGAGGATGGACAAGAAGCTCATTTTCACAAAGATTGTTTATGGGATACTTCGTTTGATTCCTTAGGAGAAGGTTTGAAAGTTGAATTTGAGATGCAAGCAGCCCACAAAGGGTTTCTGGCATTTCATATCCGTTCCTATACCGGCGCAAAGGAAGTTCAATCCTCAGCGTCAGAAACAATCAGTGAAAACCACAGTAACGAAGTGTGACCGAAGGTTGGTCACTGGGTCGTAAATCTTAAAATCATATCAGAATAAAACAGGAGTCTACAATCGAAATCAAAAACATTAGAAAAGGTAAAAAAACTGACGGGTATTATTGTTCCGATGAATTGTTAGCCACATCCGGAGGAAGCGTATTTCGTCTCACTCGTCTTGCCATGAATCGAGCTCTAGAATTAGCGTCAGGAATGCCTGCTTTAATCAAACATCATCCCTCAGCCAATTTGACCACCATCGCCCTTGAAGAAATTGCCCAAGGTAAGGTTGTGCATAAAGACAGTTCTAATGAGAACTTAAAAAAATAAACGCCGATTTTCCCACCTTAATCAATCGTATTTATTAAAGTTGTATGAAGGAGTTAAATGAATATTTATATTGGTAATTTTTCTTATGATATCACCGAGGAGGAACTAAAGTCGGCGTTTAACCAGTTTGGTCAAGTGGAAACAGCAAAAATCATTAAAGATAAATTTTCCGGCACGTCTCGGGGATTTGGTTTTGTGGAAATGCCGAATCATAATGAAGCTATGGCGGCTATGGGCGGCATTACGGAAATTAAAGGAAAACGGATCACGATTAATGAAGCTAAACCAATGGTGAGCTACGCAGATAGTGCAAAAAATAATGACGGTAATTCTGAAAGACCGACTTACCGTAACGGGTGGAGATAACTTAAAGTTTTAGAGGTTAAATATGCATTCCAGAAAAACACAAAGAAAAGGGCCAGTCCCGCGATTTAAAATGGGAAGAGTTTGTAAAAAATTCGGCTGTAAACAACGTTTGAGTATTTATAACTCAGAAGCGTATTGTAATGTTCACGTCAAAGAATTTTTGAGCTAAGCGTAAAGAGTATAAGTATTCTAACTCGTCGCTTTTAAATGAAAGTGGGAATTATGTCAAAAGAAGAAGCTGTCGAAGTACAGGGTGTTGTAAAAAAGGCATTATCCAATGCGAAGTATGATGTAGAAATGGAAAACGGATTTAAGATTGTTGCTTATCTCGCGGGAAAAATGCGTAAATTTTCGATTAAGATCATACCCGGAGATAAGGTCACAGTTTTTTTATCACCATATGATTTAACTAAAGGCCGAATAACGTTTCGGCATAAGTAGAATGATATCCATCCAAGAAAAAGTGTAAAAAGAGAGGCGGCCACCACCGCCTGAGCGTGTACAATCTTGAAGAATATTGTGATCACAACCTCGAGTAATGTTGAAATAAATTACACTGATTCATAAGTTTTTTTAGTTCAAAAGCCTCGTTAATCAAAACTTTCCAAAAACGAACCCATCATTGCTTTATCCAAATCGTAACGGTATAATTCCTTTAATTGTTATTACCCTTTCCTATAAAAGTCTACAAAAAATAATGAAAATCTTCGCTGTCGAAGATGGAGAGAAGTTATGTTAAAGAAATTAATAACTGGTTTAACATTTTTACTGACCATTATTTTAACGACACCGGTCTTCGCGCACGTGAAGTGGTTCAGCAATTTCAGTTTTAACGATAAACCTAAAACCATTCCCGAGATTTTAGATGTGACATTCTGGGGATTGATGTTTTTAAGCGTGGTTGCTATTGGAATACTGGTTATTATCGACTACAGAAGTTTGTCTTATCAATGGTCAAAAAAATTGACCGTTTGGCTCGAAGATCATCGAAATTACAGTGATATCGTTATGCGCGCAGCGTCGGCGGCGGTGTTATTGCTTTCTTTTCAGTCAGGCGCATTGTTTGTCCCCGAACTTAAAACCGGAAATGACACATTGGGCTGGGTGCAATTTGCCCTCGCGGTTTTACTCTTATTCCCAAAGACAGTCATGATTTCTGGTTTCGGAATGACTGGATTGTATTTATATGGTATGTCGAGTTACGGTTGGTTTCATATGCTCGATTACGCGATTTTCGTCGGAGTCGGGTATTATTTGATTGTCCATAAACTCGACAATAAGAAAATACGAGCGACGGGGCTGATTCTATTATACGTGACGCTTGGCTTTTCTCTTGCATGGCTGGCAATTGAAAAATTGATTTATCCGCAATGGGGGCTGTATGTTCTTCAACAGAACCCGCAGTTGGCGTTTGGTCTTAATATGCACTTTTTTTTGACAGCAGCCGCGTTTGTGGAGATCAGCCTGGGATATTTAATGATGATTTGTTTGCTTCAGCGTCCGCTCGCCCTCGTCGTGACACTCGTATTTTTTATGACAACGATTGTATTTGGCAAAACAGAAGTCATTGGTCATACGATTCTGCACGCGGCCCTGATTGTTTTTCTTCTCGAAGGATCGGGAAAGGTTTATCCCACACCCGTCGAGTGGTACAAGTCATTGTTTTGGCGTATGGCTTTTGCCTGTGTTAATTTTGTTTTCTTTGTGTTTTTGCTCTTATGGCCATATCAAAATGTGGCGATGAATAAATATCAAACCACCGCTGAGAAAATCCGCACGGAGGCAGGCGTTGAAGTGAACGTATCAAAAGCGCCAACGGTGGAACTTGAGTTAATCGAAGATGAGTCCTCTGGTTATGCTTTGCATATCAAGACAAAGTATTTTGAATTTGCGCCGGAACAAACGGGCGGAGAATACGTCCCCGGCGAAGGGCATGTCCATATTTTTATTGATAATAAAAAGGTCGGGCGCGCTTATGGTCCATGGTTTTATATCGAGCCTCAGACGAAGGGCCCTCATCAAATTAAAGTAACGCTCAATACCAACGATCACCGTCTGTTTCTTCTCGACGGTAAACCTATTGAGGCTGTTATGAATTTTAACGTCACAACCAATACCAACGTACACAAACATCATTAGAGGATTCCATGAAAAAAATTTTTATATTTTTATTTCTTTCCATGACAACATTGGCTTTTGCTGCCCCAAACGAATTAAAATGGGGAGGTGATGGATTTGACCCAGCTCTCAAAGAATATTCGGAATACAGTTTTACTAAATACACAGCGCGTTTTCAGTATGGCGATGAATCTCTCGTCGAGATTGTGGTCGATGCTGAGGAAACCGTTAGCGATGTCGGGTCAATGACTTTAGTCAGTTCCGAGAATACATCGCTATCATCTCAATATTGCTCAAAGGCCATGCGTCATGTGTCGGCCCCTTGGGCGTGTATTTTTTCCAAGAAGGACTTAGAAAATCTGCGTGGTAAAGGAAAAATGATCATTATAGACAGTGCTCAAAACCAAATTTTAGAAGACACTATTGACTTTGATGCGTTAAGAAATTTTATTGAGAAAAAAAATTAGTTCTAAAAAGGAAATAGCATGAAAAAAATCTCCGTCGATATTAAAGTCGTCGGCTATTTAATCCTTTTATTTTCGGGTTTCAATATTTTAATATCCGGTGCTCATCTTATCAGTGAAATTTTTATCGTTGGTTCTGGTGACGGGAGAAGAATTCTTTATACATTTTTATTTTTGATTATCTGCATTTTTACTTTTTTTGTCACCCGTCAACTTTTACGTTTAAAACCCTGGGCACGAAAAGCAATTATTTGGATATCGGGACTTGCTACGTTATTTATGGTGATTCAAGGTTTCCAAATGATTTCCAAGGCCAAAGTAACCTATTTTATTACTCCTTTAATGTTCATGATAAGCATGATGATTTTACCTTTGCTTGTTTTTATTCGTCCAGGTGTAAGAAAACAATTCGAAGACGCTGAGTCAAATCAAACAAATGAGAGTATATCGGTAAGTGTCAGTCCGCCGCAATCTAAAGTAGCTTTTGCGATTAAGTTAGCCGGATGGTCATTCATTTTGTATTCCGGTTTCCACATCGTGCCGACTAGCAAAGATGTTTTATATAGTCTTCTAAACAGTCGTTATCCTCTGGCAGTTTTTCATTTTTGTAATTTAATTCCGTTTGCCCTTATGTTCATCGTCGGATGTCATATTTTACTGTTAAAATCCTGGGCGAGGAAGGCGAGTATCTGGGTTTCAGGTCTATGTATATTATTTTTAATATACTATGTTAATTCAGTAATTGCTGTATACGCATCTCGTATGATCCTTCCTTACCTAATTATTAATGCGATTTTTATCGTTTTTCCTTTATTCATACTTATTCATCCTAAAGTAATAAAGCAGTTTGAAAATCCAGAATCAAGTCAAGTCAAAGAAAAAATAGCATTGAGTTTTAGTTTTGGGTATGTGTCAAAAATAATCGGGTGGATATTTTTAGCTTACATAGCGGGATATATAGGATTATTTGCTATCAGTTCCAGTTCATATACCGCACTTACCCGTAAATCAGAGGCGAGAAGAAAGGCATATTCTGCAAAGATCATTATGGAATGCAGAAGCACGCATAATACATGTTCCGAAGCTTTTCTTTTGTCCTTAGAAAATGTGGGATATAAGCCCGATCCTAAATGGAATAGCACATTCAGAATTATGGTTATTCCCAAGATTGTAGATAAAACCGTAAAACATCAGCCGATCATTTTTGCTGACTTTAATAATTTAAAATCTAAAAAGGATGGCGAGCAAGAAGTGGTTATTTATTTTCAAGGTATTGATCAGCAATTTGATTCGTGGACAATGCATGGTTGCTTAAGCGGAAGTTTAAAGGACGAATTCCTAAAAGCATTACAAAATAAAGGCCTCAATGAATCTGATTTAATTTGTAAAGAAGATGTTGGGGAAAGCGAAGGGAAGAGGACAAGATGATGCAAAAATTTTTTATATTATTCATGTTTTTACTCGTCACACATGTAGTTTTGGCGCAAGAAAAGAATTACCCAGAAGCCAAAGTCAGTTTTAACGATTTCAAAGAACTCGTCGCTGCTGTCGAACCGCATCGGGCCACGCATCTCGTTGATTTAGATACTTTCTTAAAGATGAGTAAAGAGCCGAATGTAATCATCTTTGATTCCCGCTCGGACTTTCGGTATGACCGCATTCATATCAAAGGAGCCAAACATTTAAGTTTCACTGATTTTACTCAAGACAATCTAAAAAAGGTCATTCCCAATTTTGAAACGACTATTTTGATTTACTGTAATAATAATTTTGAAGGCAATCAAACCGATTTTCCGTCGAAGGTGGCCTTTCCTAATACAATTGATTCCTTAACCAAACAATTTCAGGTTCAAGAAAAGCCAATCATGATGGCACTTAATATTCCGACTTATATCAACTTATATGGGTATGGATATCACAATGTTTACGAATTGAATGAGCTCGTTAATGTTAATGATCCTCGAATGAAGTTTGAGGGGAGCATTGTTAAAAATAAATAACTTGAGATTAGTGATGATGTTATCCGAAGAATTATAAGTTTCACTAGTGTTATTCAAAAACATTCCTCGCTGGTTAAGACTGTATAATGCGCATATCCAAAAAAATCCTTTTTTTTATTCCGCTTCTGATTGAATTATTTCTTCTCCTGAAAATGTATCAACTCAGGATGTGCGGAACACATGACACGCTTCATCATTTCCTATCGACTTATAGTTTCCTAAATAACTTGGCCGTTCACGGGGAAATTCCCCAGTGGATGCCGTTTATCACACATGGTGTTTATGCGGCCAGTTATTATTATTTTATCAATGGTATTGATATATTTTTTCAGTTTCTTTTTACAACGGGGACGCTGATTAAAAATTATAATGCCTTAGCATTATTTTACACAGGCATATTAGTTAACACCTGTATCCTATATATAGGTTTTTGGCTGCTCGGGAAACGGTATTTTACGTCTATCTATACCCATCTATTCACGTCCATAGCCCTTTTAGGAAGTTCCATATGGTTTTCACAGATTTATTTTAATCAACTTTCTTTTTACTGCCTGCCTTTGATCTTATATTTTGGTCATCGTTTTCTGGAAACAGGGAAGTGGCGTTTCTTGTTAGCAGCTTTTAATTTATGGGTCATTCAATCTTTTTCTTCTATGGTTTTCTCCATGGCGGTGACTAGTTTTGTCATTGCCATTTATTTTTTCTTCGATATGGTCATGAATTTCGGCCAATATAGAAGAAATATACAAAATTTGAAGTTCAATCATTTCTCATTTTTGTATACGGTAATAGGAATAATTTTAAGTGCTTTTTTGCTTACGATTATTTTTATCAGTAAAGATCCGAACACTCTTATTTTCCCCCAACTAAGAAATCCCGATGGATCCGTATTGCTGAAAACGTTTCTTAACTACGGAGGAGCAATTTATCCCGGGAAATGGATTGACTTATTTACGGCGCAGTCAAATTTTCGGGATGCAAATTTATATATTGGATTTTTTCCAGTTTTATTCGCGGCGTACGCCTTTTTTACTCAACATTCCCGTCGACGCCTGGGTCTTTATTTAACCATAATCGTCCTGGGATTATTTACCGCGGCGACGCATATTTCCCTATTTACCTATTATGTGTGGCCTTTAATGAAGTTTTACCGGCATATTGGTTTAGTTTCCCCAATTATAAGCATATTTTTATGTTTGTTAGCTGGGATTGGATTTGAAGCGTTTTTCTTTGACAAATCGCTGAGCGCTAAAAGGAAAAAATTAATTGGGTTTATCTTTTGTATCTTTTTTTTATTGTTAGGGTTATCTCATGTGTGGCTAAGTCAAAATCCCGAAGGAATAAAAATTTTGAGATACTTGACCTCTCATAGTAAGTTAACCCCCCTATACATGGGAGAGAGGGGAGAGCGTTTTTTAATAAGCGGATTTATAGCTCTGTTAATTTTCTTTTTTTGGTTGATATTTTCTGTATGGAATCGACGTATTTCTTTTTTATTTTTCATGGCGTCTTTTTTTGTTTTACATACAACTGATCTTTATTCTTATAAAATTTTTGAAGCAAAAATACGATTAAATAGATTTACAGAAAATGAATTTAACGCTCTTGTTTTTAAAGAAGCACCTTTTGTCCAGTTTCGAAAACACAAACTTGGACAATTCCCCCAGAATGAACGTGAAAGAATTTTCGAAAATTTTTTCAGCTCCGAATCTTTGACAGCCCGCTATTGCAACGTTAATGACTTCTTAGGGGCGGATGAGGTCGGTTGTTCAAATCCAGTATTTTTCTGGCCGAAAACATTGAACCGATATTACAATGCATATTCTGGTAAAAATATTGAAGAGTCTCAATCGATTCCCGTAGCTTATGTGAAACGCAAACTAACATTTCCGTTCCACCACCCTGGAGCTTTAAAATTTTCCGGAGTAACAGAAAATAAAATTCAATTTTTTTCCAAGGCATATTTGGTTGATGATAATGATGTAGCCTCCAAGATATCGAATTCACTTTATGAGGGTAATGTTCTTTTTGTTTCTCCCAAGAATGGAGTAGAAGGTAATACCGTGCAGAAATGGTCATCCAGTGACAATCTTAAAGATAATCAAAGACTGAATATTGCTTACTCAGTGGATGATTTTAGTGCAAATCATTTACGATTAACCGTCGATACAAAAAATCAGGATCATGCTTGGCTTTTCTACTCGGATACATGGCATCCAAAATGGAGAGCGTGGATTAACAATAATCCTGTGCCTGTTTACAAAGCTAATCTCGCTTATAAAGCCATTCCTCTAAATAAAGGAGTCAATCAAATCCATTTCATGTTTTATTCGACGTGGTGGGTATTTTTGCATAACTTGCTTGGTTTAAATGCTTTATTTTGGATTGGGATGATTATATATTTCTTATGGAAACTACCTAATTCCGCATGAAGGTTGACGGGTTTACAAAAAGAGGTATTATGTCATGAGAATGGGAATATGAATTTATAAGATTTAGGATGACCAAAAGAAAAAGCAGAAAATAAAGAGGATAGAGCGACTCTCCAGTTTTATAACAAAAATATAAATGAAGGCTTTTGAAGAAATTTATGATCAATAATGAAAGGAAAAGTATGAAAATTTTAAAAAATTTAATGATGAGTCTTTTAATGCTGGTTGTTTGTTCGGCGCTTGGTTCGTCGACGGCACAAGCTGGATTCATGGACAAATTGAACAATGCCGCCCAGACCATTAATAATAAAGTGAAAACACCTCAGCTCAATAAATTGAAGTAATTCGAAAAAGTGGCTCTGTCTTATATACTTCTATTTCCCATTATTCGAATAAAAAGAGACGGAATAATTTACGAATTATGTGAAGT
>JAGOSC010000040.1 GCA_018062515.1 Candidatus Omnitrophota bacterium | reverse complement strand
TATTTTCATAAAAGCCTGAGCGGCTGATTCTACCCCTGAGGCGCAATTACGGTGAACAGTATAAGCCGGGACCTCTTGCGGAACTCCGGCCAAAAGAGCCACAACGCGGGCGATATTAGCGGCCTCAGCGGGTTGACCGACGCATCCGACAATAACCTCGTCTATTTGTTTAGGATCAAACGTATTTCTTTCAATCAATTCGCGAAATGCAATACGACCGAGCTCTTGGGCGGAAATGTTATTAAAATCCGTCTGAAATTTTATAAACGGTGTTCGGATACCATCCATGACCACAACTTTTTTCATATTTCACCTATTATGGGTTAATCATTATTTTCCGACGAAGATCGACGGTTAAATCTTCGGCCTTACATCCAAAATTCTTTTTTCCTTATTAGCCACTTCAATCTGCAAGCGTCCGACCATTTCGGGCATTGATATATACTTGATCTCATTCGGAGCCACTTCCGTCGACGCGACCATATTACGTTTTATTGTATCGCTTAAACGGGCCTGATCTGTTTCCTTTTTCGCGCAAATATATAAAACCATCTCATCGACGTCATAAGGATCATCGTTTCGTTTACGGATTTCAATCTGCCATTCATCAATTTGGGGTTCCTGCGATAATATCTCGTCGAAGTGATTGAGGTTGACAAGCGCGCCCTTGACTTTAGATAATTGTAATTCTTTAACATCATTTAAACGGGTGATGTCACTGGAAACGCGGGGAATAAACCAATTGCGATAAGGACACCGACTATAGACTACTCCGCCTTTGACAAAATCACCGGTACGGTATCTTAAAACGCAGCTCGCTCTGGAATCCAGCGACGTGTAAACCAACTCACCGTCTTCGCCCTCGCCTTTGACATCTCCTGTTTTCGGATCAATGACTTCAATAATTTCTTTATCCGGGTAAAGATGATACCCGCTCGATTCATTGATGTTAGTCGGGCTTTCCGACCATGCGCAGCGCGCTTCCGTAAAACCATATGTTCCGAAAATAGAAACGTCCTGCGCGCCCATAGCTGTTAATAATTCAGCCAGCTTTTGTTTAAATCCGACGGTGACTTTTGCCGCGCCGAGGACAATTTTTTTAACAAACTTTAAATTACAATTTTGTTCTTTCGCCTCTCTTAACACGTGATAAACGTAACTCGGAACGCCGAGAACCAAAGACGGCTGCATTTTAATTAAAGCTTTAATATTTCCGTCGGTCCCCACCGTCTTCCCTCCGCCAGTACTGAGAACCAAATTGCAGGCAGCGAAACCGCCAAAAACAACCTGCCAAAACGCTAAATGCGGCGCATAAGGAAATAAGCTTAAAACTTTCTCATCGGGACGAACGCCAAAGAGATGCATCATCCGCGCGCCCGACGAATAAAGGTTCTGAATATCATAATTCGTATACATAAACGGTATCGGTTTGTTGGTGGTTCCCGTCGTGTACGTAATAAAAACCGGACGGAATTCCTTGGTCAACAAATGCGCCGCCCAATCGTTTCCTTTAAAAGCCTTGCGGATGGCTAAAGGAATTTTTCGGGACAATGGCCAGGCCAATCGAATCTTGGATTCATTAGGCTGGAGAATAAAATCTTTGTAATGCTGCGTTGAGTCATCCTGGTCGAGTAAATCTAACTTGGATGTAAACGGAATATGTTTTAGATCTTCGACGGTTTTGATCTTGTTTGGATTAATTTTGTGATCATCAAGAAGGCGTTTGTAATGCGGGCTAAATGGATAGACATATTGATTAATGAACTGATGGAGTTTTTTATTCTGGAGCTGTCTTATTTCCTGCTGATTTAAAACAGCAATATTTTTCCAGGGATTCATAACCTGTTTCTCTTTTTAGAGTTATGCGTTAAGATTTATATCATTATACTCTAGAGACTCGGGGAAACAATTATGTTTTAAGAATTCTTTTTTTGAACGAATTTTTTGTAAAGGTAACAGGTGAGGCAAAACCCTTGATAGGCAGAGAGGAGAAAAAGAATGCCGAGTACCAGGGTAATCCATCGTCCCCAGGAAATAAAAGCCGACAAAATCAGCACAACACCAAAAAATGTGCGGGTAAAAACCTCCTCAGCCGGCATTTGACTCATTCTTCTAAACATAATGGCTCCTCTTTAAGAGTATACAGTTCGGGGAATATAATTCTTTGGATTTTTTAATAGACCCGCCGCCGCAACGTCCATCAAAAACGTTAATGTTCCTTGGGTAGGATTTACCTTAGACGCTGGATAGTCTTTTTTCTCTTCGATTATTTCTCTGACAATATTAGCTTTGTGCCTTCCTGCGACGATAAAATATACGTGCCGGGAATTATTGATGACGGGTAACGTTAAACTGATTCGGTCATATTTTAAGTGACTATTCGTGACCGGCAAAGTTAAACGATAACGATCATCCATGCCGACCGTATCAGGAAAAAGAGAAGCTGTATGCCCATCCTCTCCCAAACCTAAAAGCATTAAATCAAAAACGGGTAAGTGATTTTTATCGAGGGTAAAATACTTTAATAAAATATTTTTATATTCTTCGGCTGCAACCCCGACCGTTGGAGCATCAGTGGGAATTGGATGAACATTTTCCGGCGGTATACTGATGTGCCTTAGAAGATTGTCCTTGATTAATCTAAAATTATTATCTTTATCCGATTCATTGACAAAACGTTCATCGGTTAAGAAAATATGAACTTTTGACCATGACCTAAATTCATTGAATGCAGACAAAAGACTGTAGAATTCGACGGGAGTTCGCCCTCCGCTGAAAGCGCAGCAAAACCGGCCGGAGCGCGCAATTGTTTCTATCGCGTGACTGGCCCACTGTTTGACAAAGTATTCAGAAAGTTTTTGAGTATCTTCAAAAACGATAATACTAGGTTTATTCATACCGTTATCTAAATTTTACTTTTGTATTAAGGCTGATGCTTTTTCTTCAACGGATTTAAGAAGACCTTCAAACGCATCATCAAAAGCCGCGCAGCCGTCGATCAATAACTGATTATTCACATCGGAAATATGAATTCCTAATTCGCTTAATTGATCAATCACTTGAAGTGAATCTTCCGGAGAATTACCGAAAGCTTCTTTTACGACTCCATGGTCAAGAAAAGCTTTAAGTGTTGGTTCCGGAACGGTATTTACCGTCGGAGAGGTGATAAGTTCGGAAATATATTTGACGTCGCTGTACGCCGGATCTTTGGTGCTGGTCGAACCCCATAACACCCGTTGGGCATTCGCTCCGTCGGATTGAAGACGAATGAATTCGTCGGTGGAAAAAATTTCTTTATATTTTTCAAAAATAATCCGGCAATTGGCGACAGCGGCTTTTCCTAATAATGCAGATTTTTTTTGTTTTTCTACGCCATCTTTAGCCAAAGCTATTTTACTTTTTAACAATGGATCGATCACCGCGTCCACTCGACTGACAAAAACACTGGCCACCGAATGGATTTTAGAAAGATTTCCGCCCTTGGCTTTTAATCGTTTCAAACCGTTTAAATAAGCCTTTGCCGTTTGTTCGTATTGCTTAAGAGAAAAAATCAATGTGGCGTTAACGTTAATTCCTTCGGCAATCAATTCTTCAATGACGGAAACACCTTGCACCGTCGACGGAACTTTAATCATGACGTTAGGCCGATTAACTTTCTTATAAAGGCGTATGCCCTCTTTTTTTTGCTCTTCCACTTTTGTCGCTAACAATGGGTTGATTTCTAAACTCACATATCCGTCGAGACCATTGGTTTGGTCATACACGCCTTTAAAACAATCAGCCGCATCCTGAATATCTTTAATGGTCAATGCATCATAAATTTCAAATGTTGATTTTCCTTCAGATTTTAAACGGATAATTTCCCGATCATAGTCGTGGGTCGTGCCGATCGCTTTTTGAAATATCGACGGGTTGGATGTCATTCCCCGAAGACCATTGGCAATACGGCCTTTGAGCTCACCATTTTCCAGCATCGGCCGATTAATATAATCCAGCCATATGCTCTGTCCGTACTCAGCCAATTGTTGAATTGATGATTTCGGCATGTTTTCCTCCGTGACGATAACAAGTTTTTTTGACAGGAATGACGGTATTTCTTAAGATTTTTTGTTTTTACGAGAAATGGCTTTTTTTGCAGCTTTCACAATATCGACGTCTTTCAAATGATAAAATTCTAACAATTGCGCCGGCGTGCCGGACTGACCGAAAGTATCGTCAACAGCGACGAATTCCATCGGGACAGGGAATTTCTGAACGATGACTTCAGCGACGGCACTGCCTAATCCACCATTCTTTTGATGTTCCTCGGCGGTAACAATCGCGCCAGTTTCTTTTGCCGCTTTGATAACAGCCGCTTCGTCAATTGGCTTAATGGTATGCATGTTGATGACCCGCGCCTCGATCCCTTCTTTTTGAAGAATTTCGGCCGCCTTAAGCGATTCAGAAACCATAATTCCGCAACCAATCAGAGTGACATCCTTTCCTTCGCGCATAACATTCGCCTTACCAATAATAAATTCATCGTCGGCCGACGTTAATACAGGAACAGCTGCTCGGGAAGTGCGCATATACATCGGCCCTTTTTCAGCGGCAAACGCTCGTGTTGCCTTGCGGGCTTCTAAATCGTCGACGGGAAAAACAACTTTAATATTCGGTAAAACCCTCATTAAACATAAATCTTCTAATGACTGAGCAGACGCGCCATCTTCACCGACGGTAACCCCGGAATGGGAACAGATAATTTTTACATTACAGTCATTGTAACAAACATCCAATCGAATCATATCATAGGCGCGATTGGTCATAAAAACGGCAAATGAATTAACGAAAGGAATAAAACCTTGAAGACTTAAACCCGCCGCCGTTCCAACCATATCTTGCTCGGCAATTCCGCAACTAAAAAACCGATCCGGAAATTCCTTTTTGAAATATTCCGCCCGCGTCGCATCTTCGAGATCGGCGGAAACAACGACAATTTTATCATTCGCGCGTCCCAGCTCAACCAATTCTTTTCCAAATCCATCGCGCGTGGCAATCATTTCACTCATGTATTACTCCAATTCTGCTAAAGCCTCTTCCAGTTGTTTGGCGTTAGGCGCTTTTCCATGCCATCCGCATTCACCTTCCATAAAGGAAACACCCTTTCCCTTAATGGTATGAGCAATAATGACAAACGGTTTATCAGTGGTTTGATCAAACCGATCGAAGGCTTGAGACAGTTGAACAAAATTATGGCCAATCACTTCGGCCACTTCCCAACCAAAACTTTTCCATTTGTCGGCGAGAGGTTCCAAATTTTTTATTTCGTTCGTAGGCCCATTTTCTTGTACTTTATTGTAATCGACAATAGCACAGACATTATTCAATTTTCGATGTGACGCGTGCATAGCCGCCTCCCAAACAGAACCTTCTTGAATTTCTCCGTCGCCCATCAAGCAATAAACTTTATTGGGTTTATTCAGCAATTTATTACCGATCGCAATACCATTAGCGACGGACAATCCATGACCCAATGATCCCGTATTAAATTCAACGCCGGGAACCTTGTGATGAACATGGCCTTGCAAAATACTACCGAATTTTCTGAATTGTTTTAATTCTTCTTTAGGAAAGTAACCATAATTGGCTAAGGTGACATAAACGACGGGAGAAACATGCCCTTTTGAAATAATCAGATGATCTCGTCCATCCCACTTTGGATCTTTGGGATTGTGCTTCATCTTATATTCATAAAGAGAAATTAGGATTTCAACGCAGGATAATGATCCTCCGGGATGACCGGAGCCGGCCCCATGCACAACCTCGACAATTTCTCGTCGAAATTGCTTGGCTTTTTTTCTTAATTCATCATTGTTAATACTCATTAAAACTCCAAATGTGATAAGTGATATGTGGTAAGTGATAATTATTTTTTTTACTCTTATACCTATCACTTATCACTTACTACTTACCACCCATCACTTTTTTACAAAAGTAAATGGGCCATGCAAGACTTGAACTTGCCACCCACTGATTAAGAGTCAGTTGCTCTACCGGATGAGCTAATGGCCCAAATTATTAAATCTCTTTTGATATCAATAGTTTATAATATTGGTAAATTTCAATTCTCATTAAAAATAAGGCGATGTGCCAAATCGGTGACATTTTTAGAATCTTCATTATAATTTATTTCTTCTAATAGTAAAGAATCATTTTCCAACTTTCTTATAGCATCTCTGAATTGGTGAGGATGTAGGTGAGCATATCGCTGAGTCATGTTGATTGTCGCATGACCCAACAATTTTTGCACGACATACAGATCAACTCCCTTCATCACCAAATTCGAAGCAAAGGTATGCCGCAAATCATGGAAAGTAAAATCCTTAATTTCCGCCATTCTTAATGCCTTTTTATAGGAAAATTTTATACTCCCAAAAGGCTTACCTGTCTTGTTGTTCAAGAAAATATACTCGCTTGTACCACGCGATACATTTTTTAATATTTCCTTTACAGATTTAGCCATAGGGATATAACGTGATTTTTTACTTTTAGACTGTGATTCATGAATAAAAAATACTTCGTTTTGCAAATCAATGTAATTACTGTTTTGAGACTGTTTCCATTTTAAATTGATTATCTCTCTCCAACGCATTCCGGAATTTAGGGCTATTAGGACAATCACTTTAGTTAAGCCATGACATTGATTAAGCAAACGGGACTGTTCGTCACGAGTCAGCCATCTGGTACGTTGATTATTCTCAGGAAGCTTCTTGATGCCTTTAGCAGGATTGCTTCCCTTATATACACCCCACTCTATTGCCCTATTATACATTGAGCTCAACATGGAAATTTCCCGATTGACGGAAGATGGTTTTATTTCTTTTATTCTCTTTGCCATAAAAGACTGTATCGCGCAGCGATCAATCTCATTAAGACGTTGGTCATTAAAGTGGTTAATGAGTAGCTGGACAGTTCCTTTTTGACCATAATGATTTTTATTGTGGAGCTTGATATGCATGTCTATATAGCGCAGAGAAAATTCCTTAAAAGAAATATCCGCAGTTTCCTTTTCTTCATCATTAATATCGAGATATTTGCCTTCTATTAATTGCGTTTCGATCTTCTTTAAGATTTTTTGAGCTGTTTCTTTATAGGGCGAGACTATCTTTCTAATACGTTTACCTTGAGGATTTAAGTAGCTAATTCCCCACTTTTTACCTCGTTTAAAAATAGTAGCCATTCGCGAATCCTCCTTAATCCTCCTTTCATTTTCCGCAAATGACCTATACCCAATTTTTATTGTAGTATAGTGCACTTGCAATAAATGTTCAATCAATTAATTACTGATTGTGAGTGTTTTTCTACCCACTTTTCAATCCGGTCGATATCAAACCTGATACCCCCATTGACTTTGGCGAATGGAATAGATCCAAGCCGAACCCATTTACGAATGGCACTTGAACTGAATCCCAAATACTCAGCCAATTCTTCCACATTTAAATATTTTTTGTTTATACCGATAACCATATTTCACCTCACATGAAATCCAATACCCTCTTTAGATGTTTCCTGTACCGGCGGGCTTTCTAATAATTCTTTGATCGCCCTAAAAATCAACGCGATACTTTTGTCATGATCATTAAATTTCTTTTCCAGCTCATTGATTTTTTGGGCTAATCCTTTATGCGAAATCATCAACTCTCGTAGCTTTACAAATGCCCGCATAATTTGAATATTGACTTGAATTGCCCTTTCACTGTTTAAAACACTCGATAGCATGGCAACGCCCTCTTGGGTAAAAACATAAGGCAAATATCGACGACCGCCGCGGCCTTTGTTTGAGGTTTCATTTTGAAACCTCAAAGATTGGCTTTCTTTTTCATTGAGTTGAAACATAAAATCCGATGGAAAACGAGACAAATTTCGTTTAACCGCCAGATTTAATCCCTTTGTTGGAACGCCATATAATTCAGCTAATTCACTGTCAATCATCACCTTCTTTCCCCTAATCAAATAAATTTTATTTTCAATATTTTCCTGGTGTAATAAGACTGCCCCTGTTTCTATTGCCCTTTTTTTAGTCATGGTTATACCTTGCCTTTGAAATTCGTCTATTTTCCATCTGTTCAATCATGGCAAACATCTCACTTAATCTAAAGCCTAATACATTCGCAATCGCGATATAGGTTTTAATACTCCCTGTTAATTTATTATTTTCCATTCGACTAAGAGAGGAACATTGCACACCTGTAAGTTGAGAAAGATTTACGAGTGTTATACGTTTTTTCTTACGGATGATCTTTAATGACTCACCCCAATTCACTACTACATCACGAATATTTACCTCATGATATTTAGTTTTATTCATATTCTTTCTCTCTATTATTTTTAAAGTTGATTAATCATCGCATTCAATAATTCCATCATTTATTAAACAATCCTCTAAAACTTTCTTTTCCTTAATTCTTACCTGAGGACTTTCAAGATAATATTTTTCAAATAACCTAAGGCCTCCTTTTTTATTCTTTTTAATTTTCTTGATATACGGAATCTCTTTAATATTTTGGAACCGGCTAAAATTAACACATTGATGGCTGTTATCCCCCCGATAAACAAAATACCCTTGTCCATATTTGTGTAGGCGTTTTACTTTATCCGGTGGAAAATGAAATTCATTAACCATCCGATTCGATGATTCACCATTGTGAATCTGATTACCGAATTTCCCGCCGATCATTCTGAAAGTTTTTTCCTCTTTAGCATACGTCCCCATACTCTTAGCAATCAGTTCACACAATTCAGGATCGGTTTGTTTAAGATATAATTTATTTAATGTGTTTTCATCTATTCGTTTCATAAAGGGTTCCGATATTGCTTTTAAATCACTTAAACTTTGATGGGAAAGTGTCACCATCATCCCGCTACTTCGGGCTTTACTAAGCACTTCAACAAATGTCTCTTCGGCAAAAGAAGCGTATTCATCAATAATCACACTGATTTGAATATCGTTTGGTAATTGACCGATCTGTACTAGCGATGAGATGTAACGTAAATTAGCCTGAACCATTCTGGCAATACTAACGGATTGAATTGGATAAGCATTGGTAGGTAACTGAAAATAAACGATTTTTCTTTCCCGTATGATGTCGGTAAGAATAATGTCACTATCATCTTCATTTAAAATACTATCTCGATGACTCAACAAGTAATTATTAAATCCGGTGATGACGTGTTCCCATCCCTTATATTGGTCAATCAACCTCGAAATAAGCGTATTTAATAATGTTAAATATATGGCTCCTGTTTCATTGGATTGTTTGATTTGTTTATTGACCGCTTGACGAGCAGTAAGGTTGGTGAGGTATGTATAAACATCCATTGGAGTAAATGGCTTTCCTAAAGAATGTAAAACAAAGAAAGTATTCGTAAATATTGTTTTGGCCGTTTCTCTATAGAAAGAATTCTCATCTTTAAAATTATTAAAAAAAGCATCGATGATAATTTGCGGATCACACTCACCGACATACAAAGGGTTATATGTGCAGGATATATTCTTATGCGACAATGAAAAAAGCATAAAGTCATCGCTTCGTCCCGATTTTTGCAAAACGGCATTTAGCTGATTTATAAAACTCATCTCACCTTTTGCATCAAGAATGATAATAGGCCGCCTCTTTAATGCGTCCTGATAGATCAATGGGAAAAAGATATTCGTTGTCTTTCCTGTACCAGTCATTCCCAATACCTGTAAATGTTGGCTCCGTTGTTCATCCGGGATACAAACAAATTCCTTATTTGACTTCTCGGCACTTAATCCAATGAATGTATCCGTCTTATTTTTTCCTTGCCCGTAAAATCTATCCAATGTCTCCTCAAGACTATACGTCAAGAACGGATAGGAAACATTTTGAGACGACGAATCAAACTTAATTCCCTGTTTGAACATCCGCAACCTATTAAAATATTTTTCAAGATGATACCCAAGGAAAACATAAATAAAAAACACCAAAAGTAATAAACCAATGGCGAACACATATAAATACGGTTTATTGATCTGTTCATGAATAAAATCACCATAATTGTAATAACCCAGACCAATTACTAAGGCCAAAAAAATAAGCTTGTCATTCATTATTTCTTTCTACCTCTAGTGTATTTTGTTTTACCTGGCACGTTGCTTGCGGTGTGATCTCTTGTAAAGCCCAATGACTTTCTTCAAGAATCACGTACTTATAATGACCTTCGATCATATTCCCTTCGTCATCTATATATGGGTTAACCCAAACTTTTTTGGTTTTAGCTGGAACCATAACTGTTTCGGTCTCAACTGCCGGATTAATGGCCGTTATGACTGGAATTGATTTATTTTTCTTTAAAGAAGTTTGAAAGGTTTTACAACCTGTGCAAATTAGACATATAGAAATAACCAGACAAAATTTTAATTTCATCGTATCCTCCTAAAGCGGCTCTACATCTACCGACTTTTCAAAATAAACAATTAATTTATTTCCCGCGACGACAATGGCATAACCTTCAGCCGCATTAATTTCTTTTTCTAGTTGCCCCGCTTCTTTTTCAAAAGTATTTGATGCTCCCTGCAAAACTGCATTACGTGAATCAGTTGTTATTTCTCTGAGTCCAGTAACAGCATTTGTCGCTTTTTCCTGTAAGCCCAACGCTATCCCGCTCATAAAATTCATAGCCAGCATTAAAACCCTTTTTTTATTTTGTTTGGATACAAGTATCCCAGTCAGCCCGGCTGATCCATCCGCACTTAAACCTAAAGCTTTAATCGGTACTTCCCGGCCATCCTGATATACAATCGTATGAAAAGTAACTAACACCCGGTCGCGTTCTTTACCGGCTCTGGCCGTACCAAAAATCCTTGTTCCAAACGGTAACAGTAACTTTCCGTCAAAATAAAAATCCTCCCAAACTTGAGCAATAACCGGCGCACTAAAGTTATTTGTTACAATATTGTGGATCAATAGGCATTCAATCATGCTCCCTAAAGGTGCAATCTGATCGGATTGATAATTATTGGTCGCGTCAAAAACAATCATTTTGGCATCCACTTTACCGCTGATTCTTTTTGGCTTTACAGAATCTGCTTTAATTGGGAAATCAATCTCCTCCGATAAATCTACCGCTGACTTCTCTTCTTCTTTTGAATGACTATTGGACGCTTCTATAATTTCACGTTCTTTGATGATGTCTTGGCGAGCTTCATGTTTAAGTTTCTTAGGTTTTTCTTTTGACATAAAGAATGAACCAAAAATAAACAATACAACCAAACTCCATGCAAATCTCGTCGGCACTCGTTTGCCTGTATGGTCACTTTTGAATAATAATTCTTTAAAAGATATATTCTTTATCATATACACCTGCCCCAATAGAAAATTGGTTATCCAAAGATACGTATGTGTTTTCAAGAACTAGCCAAACATCAGTTTTTTGTCTTTCTTCCAATTTTGTTGAATCAAACAAGACAAAGTTAGGCTTAAATTTCTGACAATTTATATATATGTTGGTATTCTTTTCATTAAACTCAACAGTGGTATTTTGCATATTGTGAATGACCACGTGGAGAACAAGATAATTAGGCGCTATATTCTTAAACACCTCGACTACCTGCAGTCTAAGGTTAGGGCTGTTGTATTCTTTAAAAATATCCTTTTGTATAAATAATCTAGGGTTGATTTGCTTGGAATCTTTTAAGACTCGATAATTCTGTGCCATTTTAATTAACTGGGTAAATGGCATTTTCTTTTGTGTCTTTTCTTTAGACTTAATGTCTTTTTTAACATCAACAACATAATCAACCTCATGCTTATCACCGACAATGACCTTATAATTAAACCGTTGATTAGGGGTAAACACAAAAAGATTGGTTTCTCCCTCATTTCTTAAAGCTTTAATCAGGACATTTTTAGAATTTTTGGGTACTTCGATTTGGAGTAGTGAACTATCTCCCGTTGAAACCATCGAAGGCTTATCGGGGAATTCTAATACAGTGGTAAATCCAATAGCCGAATTGATCTTTAAGACTTCATCCTCGCTTGGCTCTTCAAACAAGACTCGATTGGGCTCAAGATACCGGCTTTGTTCTGAAGCGATGGCAGGACGAACCATTAATAACATTAATAGAAAAATAAAACACCTCATTCTACGTCCTCCGTTTCTTTTTCATCTTTCTGTGTAATCTTTGAGACTAACAAACCATACGGATTTTCCTCTGATTGTTTGATTTTCTGAATTTCAAGGATATACGAGGCATTAATATTCTTGCTGTTACCATTGGCATATACTGTTTTGATCCCCGTAACTTCGACTAAGAAAGGATTATTCTTTTTTGTAATGTTTATTCCGTAGATGGAATATTGATGAAAGACATTTTCTTCCTGCAGTTTCTTTTGATTTTTCTTATAAGATTCGAGTATGGCATTTTTTGGACTTTCAGCTAAATATTGTTTGATCCCTTCAATCTGTGTTGGCAAAGATACAGCGGTAAAACTTAAATATTCTTTGGAGATCATACGTGCAAAACCTTCCAATATTCCTTCGTCCAATTTAAAGTTTTTCTGATTGAGTGTTGTTACCTGACCGGAATCGTCATAAACAATCAAAGGTTTTTGATTTATAGAAAATATTAAAATAAGTGTCAGAAATAAATTTAACCCCAAAGAAATAATCGAAACGACCGCCAGTATCTGATTATTTTTCTCAAGAATTATCCGATTAAAAGCAAGCTCACTCATTCTTCTTTCCTTTCATGACATTACGTATTGAACGCAAAGCATTATTTTCAATCACAGAGGGTTTGAAGCCGGTCTTGTAAGCCACAGACTTTATTCCACCGGAGATTGTACCCATTGATACCTTCCCCACAGAACTCATAACATTCTTTAGACGTTCTGTTAAAGTTGGATTAACTAAGGGGTCTTGCTTAATATTCTGTGCTGATTGAAGTCCACCTCTTACAGCGCCACCAGAACCAGCCAAACTCAAGCGTGTTCCTTGACGTAAAGTATCAATGGCGGATTTAGATGCGAAAGCCCCCGCAAGAGAGGCAGCCGCCCCCGCGCCGACTCCGGCGGCTAAACTGCTGATAATCATTGGAGAAGAAATCAAAATAAATCCAACGGCAAAATTAAGGGCAACAAAATATTCGATTCCATCCCCCGTTAAACCAATCTTTCGGCTGATTGCTACAGCAATCGCAAGGGTAATATGCCAGAGTATCGGCCAAGCTAACACAGAAACATAACTGGTAAACCAACCGCTTAGAACTCGTTTAGTACTATTAAACAGGATCAATGGAATCAAAACGGGACCCAATTTATAAAGGATAGCCGTGATGGAATATCTTATAGCCTCCATAATCTTTGAAATGACCGCATAAAAAATAAATGAAAGATTGATGATTAAGTTATGAATCGTATTTTTTCCAAAATTAAGAATTTGAGATGTGATGCTTTTCTGGACATTAGCTTCATACTCCTGCCTTAAGTTGTCGCTCATCGTGGCATACTGATTAATAAAACTTTGATCGGGATTAATCATTACATCCACTCCTTCAACAATCACTCTGGTTGTGTCCATCAACCACGTATAGTTTTGAAGCAAAATAAAACCGATTGTTAAGCGTAACAATAAACCTGTCCAACCATCTTTATGCTGAATAACACCGAGATACTGTGTTACTACAGCTAGCAGGAAAAGACTGCTCAGCATAAATTGACCAGAAAATAAAATTCGCCCTAAATCACCTTTAACGACATCAATGATATAATCCATATTTTATAAATCAAAGGCGTTAGAAGTAGCTAAAGACATGAACCGTTGTACGCCTTTGTTTTCCTTTTCAAATTGGATGATTTCTTCTTTTCTCTTTAAGTTCGTGTTTGAATATTCAACACTTTGGCCTCTTAACATTTCCGAAAGCAAATAAACCGAATTGTTTTCCATTTCGATCAAGTGCCCCATTTCTTCAGCAATTTGTTTGACTGCGCCTTTCTCATTAACGATTTTTGCGTGATCAATAAGCGCCTGCGCATTTCGGGCATTTTGTTGATAAGCTTCCTGATAATTGTCAGCTATGGCGTACCCTCGGGAATTGATCGAATCCGACATTTCGATACTCTCAAAGAATTCTCCCGAATGATCAACCCAATTATCTAAAGAACCAAAAACACCCGTCCATTCTTCTGATAGATTTTGATCTTTATCAACGTATCCTTGAATTTGTTCAATAAGATCGTTGGTTTCTGTAACAATGTTTCTAAAGTCACTTATAAACGCAACCCCATCGGATCCTTCAGCCGCATTCTGTGCTAATTGAAGAATGTCTTGAGTATCTTGCACCTGTTGTTGTAGCAATTGAATTTGTTGGACTGCCTTTTGCAGGCTTTGCAAATGTTCAGCTGTTTGAGTAATTGTTTGTTGTAAAACAGCCAATGTCGTACTTTGAGCCCAAACAAGCCGAGGACTTATTAAAAGGAATGAAATTAACACGATAATTTTATTCATTGATACACCTCCAATGTTTCGAAATGCGTTTCGTAAATAACATTATTCACTTCTTTTGTAGGAACTCTTATTCGGTGATATGAATTGGAATACACTTCATCAGTTTTCCTTCCCGTATTTGTTTTCCAATCATCAATGGCTATTTCAAGCTGGGCTTGGGTATACCCTTGATCGAACCCTTCATTGAATTTTTTGTTCTCCCTCTTTTCGTGAACAGTTGCCACTATGGCCCCAGTGATTCCACCTGCTAGTCCGCCAATCGCAGCATCTTTTCCGTCATGATCAATGGCATACCCACCTCCAGCTCCTATTAATGCCCCAGCCGTGGTATAAGGAATCTTCTTACTCGCACATCCACTTATAGCCGGGAATAATATAAAAATTAAAATCAATTTTTGTTGTTTAAACATATGTAAAACCCCCTTTAGAAATTGCATTCTTTTGTCCGACACCGTGAGGAAACTCTTCGGCACATTTCTCTAAAACTTCGTACAAACTCAAATCAACAAATTGATCCCGAATCGTTTGAAAGTGAAGTAAATCACTTGAATCTGTTGTTGCCACCCAATATTCAATCGGTGTTGGATAAATAATCATTTTGGAGCTGATATTCTGTAATTCTTTAGATTGCGAAAAGAAAACTTCCGAATATTCGCCTTTTTTAATTTGAATTGATTCAATCAATCTTTTTTCCTGTTCATTGAAATTAAAATATTTAACGATCTTATCAACCGTAGGTGCTGAATTCTGACGCAGAATAAAACGTGTATTAGAATTTCCGAGTATTGCATCTTCCAGTCCACTTCCTAAAAAATCACTTAATGATTGAGTCACGGAAATCGCCCCAGCTCCGTATTTTCTAAAGGTGCGATAACATTCAGCGATGAAGGTCGCGGCCTCGGGAGTATTAAGCAGTTTCCAGCATTCATCGAATATTACAAATTTGCGCCGCTTAGGTTCGCTCATAATCTTGCCCCAAATAAAATTGGTAACGATGGTCAACATGACAGACTGCAACCGTTCAAATTGAGACAGCCCTTTTAAATCAAAACAAATGACACTTTTATCCAATGAAATTGTCGAGGGGCCATCGGTATACTTACCGTATTGACCCCCTCTGAACCAAATGCCTAGTAAACCTACAACTGGTTCATAAAACGGTTGTAATTGCTTATTTTCATCCGCTATAAACTGTAACGCCTCTTTCAGATCACTAAGTTCTGGATAATCAACCTCTTGATAAAGATGTGCAATACTGCGAAAAATATAATCTTCGACAATCTGATCTGATTCTTTAAAACGTGAAAGTCCACCCATCATTTGAGCGATTGTTTTGGTTTTGATAATTAAAATCTCATTTTGTTCTTCTTCTCTAAAATCTTTAAGACGTTTCTTTTGGGATAAATCAAAAAGGTTAATGGTAAACTTCTCCTTTAATCCAAGAGGAATGTACTCACCATTTTTTAGAATTACCTGGCGCTTATAAGAACCGCCGATATCAATAAATATCTCAACCGGATCATTTTTGCTGTACTGATTGATTAACTGATTAATCGTAAAACTTTTCCCGCTGCCCGACGCCCCGATGACAACCGTGTTGTAAGCTGATAAATCATCGGAGAACGGATCATAGGAAGCTAAACCTTGAGTTGAATTAAAGAATAAACACTCCGCGCGTCCACTTCCTCTAAACTCAGAGAAAAGCGGTAAGAAGTCCGCCATATGTAATGATTTTAAAAGAATCCACCTTGAAGATTCTTTCGTCCAACCCGGTAACGTGCTTAAAAATATTGGTTTTACTGAACCCCAGCGTTCATCATGCATTTCAGCTCCGTTAAGACTCGAGAAAACTCGGATAACTTCAACTGTCTTTTTCTTAACGTCTTCTAATTCTTGCGCGTAAACATGTACGGTTAACTGCATACGAAACAACTTTTGATTATTTTGCTGAGTTTCCTCAAGAAGAGATTCATATTGAGCGACTTTGGTTTCAGCGTCTTTGTTGATAATATTAAATAATCCCGTCATATTCCCGTATTCGCGTTTCCGCATTGATTCGATTTTCTTTCGGCCCCACTCTTTAGTAGGTGCCTCAAAATTGACAATTACATCAAACTCCGAGAAGGACATATTAGCGATATGATCCAACATCCCCGGCTCCGTCGACTCTGGAAGTACTTTTAATGTAATATATTTATGGTAGAATCCGCCGTATTGCATATACTCACCTTTTGTTTCATCTATGCTCAAGTCTGAACAACATACTTGTTGAACGAACGACTTGTTTTCTCTTAAAAATGGACAAGGTAGTCCCAGTTTTTCCCGATCTGGATTCAAATATTTATAGATAAGCCGCATCGTTTGATTTTTATTTAATTCCTTAAATTGAAAATTAGCTCCTAGTAAGCCATCTTCAACCGATTGACAGATCAGTTTGATTTCATGTTTAAGAGAATCAATCTCTTGGTGGATAACCCTCTTTCGTTGGCTGAACTTATTAAAGAATTTAATGCTTTTATTGGCCGTATATGATCCGGAATAATTAACGAATAAATAACAACGCCTGCGCCTAAGAATCTTGGCTTCTTTTAAATATTCCAGTTTCTTAATTCTTTCCAGATGCATGGACTTAATTAAGTGATGGGTCGAGGTGATTACTTTATGCTCTTCAATTTCATTTTGATAATTGCTATCGAGAGTGAAAAACACCTGATACGTCGCTCTATTGGTTAAACTATTCAAGAATGTTTCAATACGCTGGGAAAAACCAACTAACTCAGCACTGGAAAAATTATCCAGAGACGGACAGATAAGTTCATAACAAGCGGATAAAGAGTCATCATTAAAGACCAAAAGATCGTCTTCAAAGTGGCTGTAAGGAAGTATACTTTGCAGTGAATTAAGTTTTATATTTATACCTCTGCCCTTAATGGAATGGCCGATGACTTGCGGAATGGCTGTCCATTTCTTTTCCTTAACAAACCAGTCAATAAAATGTTCCGTCGCAAAGGATGGTTTTCCTCTTTTAATAAAATACAGAAACCCCGCCGTTGAAAAAATCGCTAACCATAGAATTAATTTGTTCATATGGATCGATTGAAAAGTTAATGCCACACCCATAACGATAAAAATATCCCAGCCTTCAAAACCAAAGATAATCATGCGATCCTGAAGATTACGTAAACATCGTTCACTATAATTTCTCATAGGATGATTACCCGAATGACACACTGATAAAATCAACAATTTGTGGAGCGGCAAACATAATGACCGTTCCTATAAGTGCAGCGAAAAACAATCTGTCGTTACCCATAGCCTTTTGCCATGCGGCAACAATCAAAAATATAATCGCTAGCGGTGTCGATATATTTAAAATTTTCGACTGAAGGTCATCCATACCACTTTCAAGATCAGCCCATGCCGGCGAAGATAACATAGACATCAACACTATTAACAGATATTGGCCTACTAAGTGTTTATTAAGTTTTCGCATTTCGTTTCCCCCTTTTGTTTGATTAGAGATAAATACTGCTGACAAAATCCATCAAGCGTTATAAATTGAAAATATAACCCTGAACTTTCAAGCTTTCCTGACTTAACTAAAAATTCCTCGATCCTTTCAAGCTCTTCTTTGATTGTTTCATTCTCACAAATATAAAGAACGTTCCTGTTAATCACGTCATTCCTATTTGCGTAATACTGAAATAACTCTAAATACCTTGATTTGCTTTTTAAGGTGCGTTCATATTCTAAGAAGAACTTCTGACGGCTCCCATCACTGCGGAGCCGCCAGAAGATAGCGTCGGGGATTTTGGCTAACGAAATCCCAAAACGCATGCGTGGCGTTAGGGCACGGATGTAAGTCTCAGACCACCATGCATCAATCTTGAAGCATGGTGTTTGTTCGAGGATAATACGAATCCGGTTTATGCCTAACGCGTGGGGGATGAAGTGTAGGGGAATCCTACGGGTACAAAGCCAGGGGAAATCTCTATGATATGCTTTGAGCAATTCAATAGATTTTGAATCATTGACATACCAGACACCATTGGGTAATTTCCCATATTTTATATGGGAAGCACCAATTTGATAAAGCGTCACTCTAATCGAATCGGTATGATTCTCGCTTCCTAAATAACCGTGAATATCATCAAGCGTTACTACTCTCTGCTCAATAATAAACCTAAGAATATGTATTTTTCGTGGTACACCACCCATAGAATCTCCATCGGTGGAATCATATTTGGGGGATAAACCAAAAAAGGCGGGAAAGTTAATGACTTAAAGAGAGGGATCTTTAAGTGAGTCAATTTGATTTATCATCAAACTACAACAAAAATATAACACAAAATTTATCTTTGTCAAGGGATATACTTGATAATTAATCAAATAATTTATGCTAGAAAATATACTGCTCGCGTCTTTTATACTTCGTCTATTTCCAATCACTGATTTTATCTTCATTTAAACCAAAAGGGAAGAGACCGACCTCTTTCCGGAGACATTACTGATTTTTGTCCTGCCCCTTTCTCAAAATATTGAATCTCCTCCTTTTCGACCATATTTTTAATTTCCTTCAGAAAAATACTTTCAGTACACTTTTGATTATAAATATATACCTCTTCTTTTGCTCTTGTTAAAGCAACATAAAAAAGCCTTCTTTCCTCTGCTTCTTTATCCTGTCTTTTCCCCATTATTGCTGTATCAAATATATCAGGATTCTCAAGTTCACATGGAAAACCGTAAATATCCTTGTCAACATTCAGAATAAACACAACTTTGGCCTGTAAACCTTTGCTTCTATGAACAGACATAAATGGTACAGTATTTTTTTTATTACCTTCACCTGCAATCGGAATCTTATATTGTTTAGCAAATTCAAAAAGGGGATCCCTAATTGTCGGATTATTTACAATTCTTGCTAAAATCATTAAATCTTCGGGTTTATATCCATTTTTCAAATATTTACCAACTTGTTGGACACAATGATTTGCCATCTGTTTGAAATAATTTTTTCTATATTCAGACTGGTGTAATAAAGTATAGACTTTTACTTTCTTTATATTTGGATTACTTGCTATTGTTTTCTTTTGTAATTGTGCATCTCCGTTATACTTAATTACTAGTGCCCCAGTATCAACTATGGATTTTATGCTTCTATAATTTATTGATAAATCTGTCCTTGCCGGATGGTCAAAATATTTATCGAAGTGAACAAAAAAATCTGAATTTGCCCCAGCAAAGCTCATTATGCTTTGCCAATCATCCCCGACACAAAATAGTTTACAATCTGCACATTTATCCATTAGTGCTTTTATAAGTTCATATCTTTGCGTGCTTATATCCTGATATTCATCAATAAGAATGTGTTCATATTCATTCTTGTATAACTCATCATTTTCTCTAAGTTCTTTAACAGCCAAGTTAATCATATCTGCGAAATCAATGACGTTTTCCTTGCGTAATTCTTGTTCATATAACTGATAAATTCTTAATGCAATTTTGGCAAATGCCAATTGTTTTGGAGTCCATTGTTCCTCTTTTAGTCTTTTAGCAATAATTTCGGGAGTTAAACTGTATGTTTTGGCAATAGCAATGAATTTACTAACATTTTTAGGTAAGGTTTTTGTAGATTCTTTGCACTCTTCCCAGACCTGATTGACTAATTCTTTGTATCCTATCTTTTCCAACTTTACTTCAATATCAGGATATTGTTCTTTAAATTTTTTAGTAAATCTTTTCTCAAGTAATATCAAAAAATTAATATCATTATATTCCCATGAATACGTCTCAATTAACTTGTACTTCCTATTGGCACTGAATTTCTGTTTTTTTAATTTCATGGATTTTTGGTAATCTTTAGTGGAGTTAAATCCAGTAAACCATTCGGGAACTTTACCATCTTTATTCAACGCCCAGTGCTCAAGGTACATGTTAAAATCTGGAAAAAAGAAATCAGGTGAAGGGACTCTTTCTCCCTTTTCGGTTTCATACTGCATCCATTCAGCAGGACATTCATACAAAATTTTGACCTTATCTCCATTCAGTGTATGGGTAATAAAAAAATTTAGTATTTCTCTTTCTGCTTTACTTTTTACTTTTGTTCCGTCTAAAGCAGTGTATCGTAATTCTCGAATGTATTTGTAATAGTCCTCTTTGATGGTGAAGTCAGTCTCTTCCTTTATGATCTGATCATCTGCATAAAGCTTCATATAATTAATTATATCGTTCTGAAATTCAGCGACTTCAGTAGTAATGTTAAACAGATTCTTAACGAATGCATTAAATTCTTTTTCAGAATTACCTCCAGAAAACTTGAGCTTAGAAATTTTCTTTCCAGTCTGCTGTGAGAATGTTTCTAAAATTTCTTTTCCAAAAGCATGAAATGTTTTAACATTCACATCAACGCTAAATCGTTGTTTTAAGCGTTCTCTAATTTCTTCCGCTGCTTTACGTTGAAAGGCTAATGCCAAAATCTTGTTTGGTTTAATAGTATCTGGGCTTCTCTTGATTAAATAAGCTATTCTCGTTATAAGTACTTCTGTTTTTCCAGAACCAGCCCCAGCAACTATTAAATTATACTTGTCATCTTTTATTACAGCCGTGAGTTGTTCATCATCTAAAGTAAATGAAGATTTTTTCCACAAATTTCTATAACTCTCCTTTCTTCTTTTAACGAAATTCTCATTGAAGCTTTCTATAAATATGGCTGAATCTTGGGTGGTGTTTATTATTTGACTTACCCGTTCATTGAATTGATTATCAAATAATGTATTGTTATTTTGAAGAAATAGAAGACTACTATTAAAATTCTCCAACGTAGTCAATATATTATGTAACTTGTGGTAGATTAGGTAGGTATCCTCTTCGCGTACAATACGAATTTCTGATTCAACTTCATTTTCAACTTTTTTTACAAGACTGTTAAGATTGATATCAATTTGTTTTTTTCTATTATTACACTCCTCGATCTTCTTATTTATCCATTTTAGGATTGGTATTCCAACATAAACAAGAATTAGAGGATAACTAATTAATTTAATAAAATTTTTCCTTCTAATTTCACCCAAAAGTTCTTGCAATTCATTGATATTTTGGGAAAGTGTCATTGTATTTTCCTGCAAACTAAGAAGCATGTTGCACGCTAGTATAAATGTTATTCATATTCCAACTCTTCGTCACGCGCACGCCCTTCTTCAATTTCTCTTTCAGCACTTTTAACAATATCTAAATAGAACCCATGCGCCGGATGTATTGCTGAAAAATTCTGGGTGATCTTCAGAGCATTTTCTTTTAAGTTTGAATGTTTTTGGGAAGGTTCTCCAAAACTTCGAGTCCAAGAGCCGCTAAATGAAATATTAAAAATATTTGATTCTACTTGTTTTAAACAATCACCTGATATTTCTTTTGCGCACTGCAATAAATCTCCTATAAACTCATATTGATCAAAAAGAAAATTCTCAGGCGCCTCTCGCAACACTAGTGCGACCGATAGAATTTTTCTTTCATTTAATGGCCTCAGCCATTTCCTCATGGCTTGAATTGCTTTGTTTGAGTAACCATTGGATACAGTTTCAAAAATTTTTGGAAACCAAAAATTGTCATTTCCTTCATAGCTCAATACTAGGTCTAATACTTGAATCACGAATCTGTCTAAATCTTGAATGATGGCAGGGTCAAAGAGAACTAAATCAAAGCCCAAATACGGTAATGGAATGTATTCACTAATCTTCACATCTGTGCGGTGGGATTCCTTTAGTCGATCAATCAAGAAAGTAATTATTAATTCTGGATAATTATGGCCAGCTTTCTTCAAAAAATTCTCTATATGGTAGCGATCGCTGCCAAAGATATTTAATGGTACCAAAGTATCTAAGATTTGCTGTATATCTTTCTTAGTAAATTCTGACATGGGAATTCCAAATTGATCGTTAATACAATGACAAAATATATTGGCATGCTTTTCATCAATCTTAATTTCCAATAACAAGTCTTTCGCTGTCGATGGCTGGATTCTGCCAAGATTGGAAATGGCATTAAGCAAAGTTGGTATATAAGTAATATCTTTCAAATCCATAATTTTTCTAAGATGGTTTATACTGCTTGGCCTAACGATGGAATTTGAGAATATTCCCCAAGCATATGCGTAAATGATGTTTAAAATAATATCTTTGTTTCCTGTGGCAATACCAGCCTCAACAACGCTATCGAACTTTTCGTGATGGCTCAAAGGATACAAAAATGCGGATGAATATTTGGCGATACTTTTTTCCGGATTTTGTACAACCAATTTAAACAAATTTATAGCCAACTCAGTATTATTCAGAGCTATCTTATATAGAAGATCTTTTGGCTGTGGGGCACAGCGATAATCTTCAAGCGTTTCTAATATATCGTCTAGCTTTTGAAAAATTCCTGATGGAGTTTTTTCTGTTTCGATTATTTCAAGCGCAAGCTGCTCCAGTTCCTGAGAGATGGCTTCCCGTTGTTTATCAAAATCCCCTTCCTCTACCAATAAATCAAAAATATCACCTTGCAGTGCTCTGTAAATACGAAAATCGTAATCAACAATAATAAGCGAAAAAATCTCGCAAACTTTTAGTTTAATCTCGTCATGATGAGCATGTTTTTTCAACCAATGCATATTCTTTTGTACCAATAAATCTAAAACTTTGCTATGACTTGATTTCAAAATTTTTGTAATTATTTCTAGGATGCTAAATTGCTCCGGAAGCCACTGATTTTCCTCTTCTTGTGAAATTGGACGACCAAACGAGCCATGGGAATAAGAAAGCGCGTGCAGTAAACAGAAGAACGCCCTGTTTACAACGGCGGGTGACTCACCTGTGAATCCTTTTTCCAAAATACTTATCGCTCTTGCCCTCAAAGGTAATAAGGCAGAAGCGTTTAAGGCATAGGGATGATATGTGATCGTTGCCGCGTTGCTAGTAGTATATGTACCTTCCTTTCCCAAAATCTGATGGATAATCTCGAAGATTGAATACTTGTGTTCGTGAACATCTGGTTTTGCGCTCAACTTTTCCAAAAAATTAACGATTTGTTCTTTATATAAAATTGATTGGCGAGGGTTATGATATCCAGCAATATCTTGCAATACTCTGATAGCATGATCGGGAAATGGATTTAGTTGTCTCTCATCGTCTCTTCCTAGTTCCCACAAAATTTGACAACACTCTTCAAGAA
>JAGOSC010000039.1 GCA_018062515.1 Candidatus Omnitrophota bacterium | reverse complement strand
GGTGTAGGCTTTAATTAATTCAGTGATTCCATCGGCCAAAGACACGTCAGGCTTAAAACCGGTTTTTTCAATTTTTTCATTACTGACGATATAATCCCTTTTATCCGGGTCTTTTCCGTCTAAGGATTCCCGGAAGTTAAATGCGGGAACCTGCTTTTTAATTTCCTCGCATAACTGCAATTTACTGATATTGGCGTCGCTTAAGCCTACATTATACGCCTCATTCTTCATTTTTTCAAAATGCGTCATCGCGTGGAGAAAGGCCTTGGCAATATCACGAACATGAATGAAATTTCGCATGAAGTGCCCTTCAAATATTTCGATATTACCGTCAAACACGGCCTTGTATGTAAAATCATTAACCAAGAGGTCAAGACGCATTCTCGGCGAGACACCAAAGGCGGTGGCCAACCTGAGTGTGATTCCGTCACCGGCTTCCAACACCATTTGTTCAGCCTTGACTTTTATTCGTCCGTAAACAGAAATCGGTTTCAAAGGCGTATTTTCCGTACAAAATTTTCCCTTCTCTCCAATTCCATATCCGCTGTTTGTCGTCGGATAAATAATTCTTTGGCCTGGACGGCGTAATTTTATGATTTCTCGTAAAGCGTCGACGACGATTTCCTCAGCTTCCTTCGGAAATTTGTCGCAAATCGGCGCCCCGGTAAGACATGCCAATGGAAAAATCGCATCCGCCGATGGAACCAATTTTTTTAATAAATTAATATCCCGTGTATCTCCTCGGACAATCGTCAAACCTTTATCGTGACAGCAATCCAAAAGAGATGTTTGATTGTACATAAAATTATCCAGCACCGTCACTTTATATCCGGCCTGCAGAAACCGCGGAACGATCACCGCCCCTAAATATCCCGCTCCGCCGGTGATTAATACATTCATGCCTTAACCTCGCTTTTATACCAGTCGATGGTTTTACGAATACCATCCTTGAGTTCGGTATTAATTTTAATACCTGTTTTTTTCATTCGATGATTATCCAATAATTTTTGCTGAACTCCGTCGGGAATCGTGGAATCATATTTAATCGTTCCTTTAAATCCAGACAATTCCGCGATCAGCCCCGCCAATTCCTTAATACTAGTATCTTCACCAACGCCGACGTTAATCACGTGTTCATCATTATACTGATTCAGCATAAATAAAGCAGCTTCGATAAAATCATCCGCGTATAAAAATTCTCTCCGGGGTTGGCCGGATCCTCCGACGACAACTTCGGATTGTTTATTCTTAACCGCATCAACAAATTTATGAATCAAAGCCCCCATGACGTGAGCCGTTTTTAAATCGGTTTCCGATCCAGGCCCATAGACGGTCGCGGGAATCATCACGACGGTATTTAATCCGTATTGTTTTCTAAAACTCTTTGCGAGAGAAATCCCGGCAATTTTTGCGATGGAATAAGGTTCGCTGATTTCTTCTAACGGCCCGGTCAAAATCAGATTTTCATTCATCGGCTGAGGACATTTTTCCGGATAAACGCATGAGCTCGCTAAATACAGAATCTTTTTGGTTTTAAACTTATTCGCCGCGTAAAAAATATTACATTCACTTTGCAGGTTATGATAAATAAAGTCAGCCGGATGTTCTTTATTCGCGATAATTCCTCCCGACCGTGTTGATCCTAAAATCACATATTCCGGTCGATGAGTTTGAAAAAAATCATAAACGGAAGGCTGTATCGTCGCATTGAGCGCCATTTTGGAAACACTAAATACAGACTGAAATCCATTGCGGCTGAAATATTGATATAAAGAATGTTCAATTATATCGTCGTGACCAACCAATAATATCGTCGAGGATTTATCCATTATTTTTGATTATAGTAATTGCCGTGCTCGATCAATAATGTTGACTGATCGTCTTTGCGTTCCAAAGCTTCTTTATAGGCAGGAAAAATATCAGCTGGCTCCTCAAGCTCCACCACATGAATGGATGTAAACATTTTTCTAAAAGCATCCGCGTAATTACCAACATGCTGATGGCCTGGGTTAACTGGATCATCCGGCCCCGTCGCCACTCGAATAATAACTTTAGGAACAAGTGTGTTGCCACTAATAGCGGGTATTTTATCGAGCATATTGACCATATCGCCGGCGGCCAAAAGCAAAAAATTCTGTCTTGGATAAACGCTGATCGGAATATATCCGGCCAGTGCCATACCGATCGTAAACTGCATTTGAAAACTCTCATTAATCGGCATTTCAAGCGTTTTTTCTTTCGGGACATCGCGTAAGGTTTGAAACATAAATGTACCTGGCCCGGCGACAGTTTGACCAACGAACATCGTTTTCGGTTGTTGCGCTAACCATTCCATCGTTCTTTTTAATTCATCAAAATACTTCATATCTTTTCCCGATTAAAACTTAATTTTCCAGCCTAATCCCGAATGCGGATAGTCATTCTTGTATTTAAAATAGATGATTTTACTTTCATACTTCGTCCCCTTAAACCATGGATCAGGACTTCCCCAGACTTCGCGCGTGTCCGTCATAACACTTAAACCATTATCACCGACGATAAACTTGACGGGTAAATCAAAATGAACCGCATATTTAACCGCTTCATGAAAAATGCCCGTTTCCGCTGACATATCCCCGCAAAATAGAAAAGCCCACCCATCTTTCTTCTGATTCTTTAAACTCCACGCGGTACCTACCGCCGTTCCCATCAAACTCCCGACTATGCCTGAACACAAAACTTTATGCTCCGGAAAACACAGTGCGATACTATTTCCTTGAAGAATGGATTCTTTCAATGCTTCTCGGGGAACTCCTTTAAGAAGCGCTAATTCATGTGAATCCCAAAAACCAAAGATATAATCATTCTGATCAATTTTCTCTTCTTTAAAGATCTTAATAAGAGCATCTTCCCGGCCAGAACGCAGATGAACTGGTGCGCGGATAATCCCCGTAGCGAAAATATCGGCGATTTCCTTTTCAAAACTAATCAAATCGTCTTTAGTAATCATTTTAAAATATCGTGTAAATGAAAGGCGTCACCGCCGAGGTTTGGGCGAAAATAATCAGCAAGCTCAAAATTACCAAAATAATAATGATGGGAGCCAACCAAAATCTTTTTCTTACCTTAAGAAATTCCCAAAACTCCGTTAGTATAGAAATTTTTGCCATAATTAAAATTGTTTCGTGTACTGTAATTTATTAAACTCTTTTTGTTCACGTTTGATCCAATACGTCGAGATATTCAGATCAATCGTCCTTTTTAAATAATCTATTTTTCTCAGTCTCAAAAAAATGGCCGTCGGACTAAAAACCAAATAATAGAGAATACCTAAAACAATGATGGTCAGAACTTGACTGATTTTATGTCCGACTTTCATCCATGTTTTGTAAACTGGATTTAATCGTTGAACATTAATCATTGAAGTAAATAAAAATGCCGCAGCTATGATCAAGAAAATAATCGGAAGCAGCTTGGACCCGGTCTGAATGATACGAACCGCCGCCAATAAATGAACAATCAATATCCAGCTATTCAATTTTGGATTTAATTCGGCAATTTTTACCGTGACCCATAAAACAAAAGCAAAACCACATAGTAAAGTCACAACGGAGATTAAATTAAATCCGAACGAGTAGCCGCGAAAAAAAATCAAATAGGGAATAATCAAAGACATCCCGTATCCGAACACATATAAATCTTTTTTTTCTTTTGTCATATTAATCCAGTACCAAGGACATATTTTCTTTTTTATATTGATCGGATTTCGGCTGTAAATTTTTATCCAAAATAAAATTTTCTAACACGAGATAATCGAGATCGGTGCACATAAAACAACGATAAGCGTCTTGTGGGGTACAGACAATCGGCTCTCCTCTAACGTTGAACGATGTGTTTATAATCACGGGACAGCCGGTCAACTGATCGAATTCTTTAATGATTTTATAGAATAAAGGATTAGTATTCTCGTCGACCGTTTGTATTCTCGCCGAATAATCAACATGTGTAACGGCCGGGATGATTGAACGACAAATTTTCAATTTCTCAATTCCTTCCGCTGAACGTGTTCGAGACTCCGCATTGATCTTATCTTTTTGAACGTCGGCTACCATAAGCATGTATGGACTCGACGCATTAAAGTCGAAATATTCTGAAACTTTATTCTTAAGGACGCTCGGCGCGAAAGGACGGAACGATTCGCGAAATTTAATTTTAAGATTAATCAACGATTGCATTTTTTCTGAACGTGCGTCTCCAATAATACTTCTTGCCCCCAAAGCACGTGGACCAAACTCCATCTTTCCGACGACCAATCCAATCACTTTTTGATTATTGATTAAGTGAGCCACCTTTTGCGGCAAGTCATCCGGATTAATGCGCGTATACGGCAAACGCTCCTGCAGCAAGAATTTTTCGATTTCCTCGTCGTCAAATCGAGGCCCCAAATAAGATCCTTTTTGCAGATCATCGGTCCCATTGACTTCTCTCTTGTTTTCCAGATATTGATACCAAATAAATGATGCTACTCCTAATGCGCCTCCGGCATCGCCCGCGGCCGGCTGTATCCAAATGTTTTTAAACGGTCCTTTTTTCAAAATTTTTCCATTCCCGACGCAGTTGAGCGCAACACCGCCCGCCAAACATAAATTTTCCTGTTTGGTCTCACTGTACACGTGCTGAGCCATTTTAAGCATCACTTCTTCCGTGACTTCTTGAACAGAACGGGCCATATCCATATGATGCTGTTTTAATTCGGTTTCTGGATCTCGACGGGAAAAACCGAATAATTGATCAAACCTTGCATTCGTCATCGTGAGGCCGACACAATAATCAAAATATTCCATATTCAACCTAAACGAGCCGTCACTTTTTATATCGATTAAATTCTTTTTTATCAAATCCACATATTTTGGTTCACCATACGGCGCCAAACCCATGACTTTGTATTCTCCAGAATTTACTCTGAATCCCAGATGATATGTAAAGGCTGAATACAATAAACCGATCGAATGCGGAAAATTAATTTCGCCCAAAAGTTTAATCTGATTATTTTCACCCAGACCATAGCTCGTCGTCGCCCATTCGCCCACGCCATCCATTGTCAGTATGGCGGATTTTTTAAATGGTGAGGGGAAAAACGCCGAGGCAGCGTGAGACTCATGATGTTCGGTAAAAATAATATCCCCGTCGTAATTCAGTTCATTAGCTAAATAATCTTTGAGAAATATCTTCTGATTCAGCCATACAGGCATGGATTTCAAAAACGATTTAATCCCGGCAGGGGCATAACTTAAATACGTCAAAAGCAGGCGTTCAAATTTTAAAAAAGGCTTATCATAAAACCCGACGTGATTAACATCTTTTAATGAAATATTTCCTTCTTTTAAACAAAAATCAACGGCATTTTTTGGGAAAGCGTCGTCGTGTTTTTTTCGCGTAAACCTTTCCTCTTGAGCCGCAGCAATAATCTCTCCGTCACGTATCAAACAAGCAGCACTATCATGATAGAACGCGGAAATACCTAAAATATTGATATTGGATCCCATAAATTATTTTTGATGGTGTTCATTAAACCAATCAAACGTTTCTTTCAGACCCAGCTTTAATTTAACTTTCGGTTCCCATTTCAATATTTTTTTTGCCAAGGAAATATCCGGCTGTCTGGTCTTTGGATCATCCGTCGGTAACGGTTTATAGACTATTTTACTTTTGGTTTTTGTCATTTTAAGAACGAGTTCAGCAAATTCCATAATAGTAAACTCGTCCGGATTACCCAAATTAATCGGCCCGGAATGATTTGATTTGATCATCCGCACAATTCCTTCAACTAAATCCGAATAGAAACAGAATGACCTCGTCTGTAATCCATTACCGTACACAGTTAAATTCTTATTATTCAAAACCTGATCAATAAAATTGGGCACAACACGTCCGTCTTTTATTCTCATGCGCGGGCCGTAGGTATTAAAAATGCGGATGATCTTTGTGTCCACATGATGATACCGTCTATAAGCCATGGTCATCGCTTCCGCGAAGCGTTTAGCCTCGTCGTAGACACCGCGAGGGCCAATCGGGTTCACATGTCCCCAATAATCTTCTCTTTGAGGATGAACTTGCGGATCGCCGTAAACCTCGGAGGTTGACGCCACCAGACACCTGGCTTTTTTCAATTTCGCTAAACCTAAAACGTTATGCGTTCCTAAAGCCCCGACCTTCAAGGTTTGAATCGGATAATTTAAATAATCGACCGGCGATGCCGGTGAGGCGAAATGAAGAATATAGTCGACCTCGCCTTTGATCGATATTTTCTTGGATACATCATGTTTGACGAAATCGAAGTCAGGATTCTTCTTAAGATGTTTTATATTGTTCAAATTTCCCGTAATCAAATTATCGACGCTGATAACTTTATTTCCTTCGGATAAAAATCGGTCACACAAGTGACTGCCTAAAAACCCTGCCCCGCCTGTAATGACCACAACTTTCTTTTTTTTACCCATGAATGAACTCCTGTCTATTTAGAAACGAATGACTTTGTTGTCTCGAGAATTATAAATATTTTTAACGTCAAATATCAAGCGGGCATTTTCCCAGATTAAATTCCAGTTTATTTCTGTGTGATCCGTCGCTATGACTACCACATCATATTTGGCCAGTGCTTTCTTGGATAATTCAACACTGACTAAATCAATCACTCCGATTTTAAGATAAGGAATGATCGGATCGAAATAATCGACGCTGGATCTTTCTTTTTGTAATAATTCGATTAACTTAAGCGGTGGAGATTTACGCAAATCCTTCACATCTTTTTTATAGGTCACGCCTACGACGAGAACCTTAGCGCCGGATAATTTCTTTTTTCTTTTCTGTAAAGCTTGTTTCAAATAATCAACCGCATAGGCCGGCATATTCGTATTCGTATCCGCCGACAGTTTAATATATTTTGAACTGAAACCATGATGCTTCGCCTTCCAATATAAATACAAAGGATCGTCGGGAATACAGTGCCCTCCGACGCCCAAGCCCGGATAAAAGGGCATGAAACCAAAAGGTTTTGTTTTAGCCGCCTCAATGACCTCCCAAACATCGATGTCCATCTTGTGGCACATCATCGCTAATTCATTGATCCAACCAATATTGATAATCCGAAAAGAATTCTCCAACAACTTAGTCATTTCTGCCGCTTTAGCCGATGACACCACATGAATATTTTTAATAATTTTCTTATATAAAAGCTCCGTCAACTCACCGCTGGCCTGATTAATGCCGCCGACAACTTTGGTTATACGTGTTACGTCATATTTTTTATTGCCCGGATCAATACGCTCCGGCGAGAAGGAAAGATAAAAATCGCGTCCCGCCTTTTTTCCGGTTTTTTCCAATTCAGGTAAAATAAGCTCTTCGGTTGTACCGGGATAGGTTGTACTTTCCAAAATGATGAGAGAGTTTTTCTTGAAATATTTTCTGATCGTCCGGACAGCGCTAAGAATATAGGTGATATCCGGCGTGTATTTTCGTTTTAAAGGGGTGGGAACACAAATAATAAGAACATCTAAATTTTGAATTTGACTAAAATCGGTGCTGGCTGAAAATTTTCCGCTTTGAACGACTTTGGAAAGCTCGACGGAAGAAATGTCTAAAATGTAACTTTTTCGGCTATTCACTTGATTGACACGGTCCACATCCATATCCAAACCGTGCACTTCATATCCTACTTTTGCAAAGTTGACAGCGAGCGGTAAACCGACATATCCTAAACCGATAATACCAATCTTGGCTTTTTTTTGATTTATTTTTTGTTTTAGTAAAGTAGTCATTTTATTTTTTGGATGTCGCAGCCGAACGGCCAATTCCGTAGTATTCAAATCCTAATTTATCCAGTTTTGCTTCGTGAAAGAAATTACGACCATCAAATATCACCGGATGATTCATTGCTTTCTTAATCTTTTCAAAATTCAATTTCTTAAATTCATCCCATTCTGTAATTAATAGCAAACAATCGCAGCCTTTGGCCAATAAATACGGATCGCTGGAAAAAGTCACATCCTTAACCATTTTCCTGGCATTATCCATGCTTTGCGGGTCATAGGCTTTAATTTTGGCACCCTCTTTTTGAAGAGCATGGATAAAGTCTATCGACGGGGCATTACGCATATCATCCGTATTTGGTTTAAAGGCCAAACCCAAAAAACCAATCGTTTTATTTTTTACAATCCACATTTTGTCTTCAATTAATTTTAAAAATAATCGCTTTTGCTCATTGTTGATTTCGCGAACTTCTTCCAGAAGTTTAAATTTATAACCGCTTTTCTCACTCAAACGGATGAAGGCATCAACGTCCTTAGGGAAACAGCTTCCGCCATAACCGATGCCGGCATTTAAAAATTGACGCCCAATTCGCTTGTCATATCCCATACCCTCGGCGACCTTAAGAACGTCAGCGTCGAGTTGTGAACAAATTTGTGAAATCGCATTAATAAAAGATATTTTCGTCGCTAAGAATGAATTAGAGGCGTGTTTGATAAGTTCGGCGGAATTGATGCTCGTCACAACCATTTTCGGCTTGAGTGGTTGATAAATTTCGCGTAAAATTTTCTCTGCTTTTTTACTTTCAACACCGAAAACAACGCGGTCCGGATTCATAAAATCTTCGACGGCGGAACCTTCGCGTAAAAACTCCGGGTTTGAGGCGACGTCAAAATCAATTGTCAATTTATTACCTTTACGATATTTTTTAGCAATATATTTGCGGATGGTTTGAGCTACTTTTTTACCCGTGTCGGCGGGAACAGTGGATTTTTCAATGATTAACTTATAACTGGTCATACTTTCCGCGATTTCCCGGGCGACATTCTCAACGTACGTTAAATCCGCCTCTCCATTTTTCTTGGACGGTGTTCCGACCGCTATAAAAATAACGGTGGCATCTTTGGAACCTTCTTTGATTGAATAACTAAAGGACATTCTCTTATTTTTTATATTACTCTTAAGAAGATCCTCTAATCCGGGTTCATAAATAGGAACTTTACCTTTTTTTAACTTATCAATTTTAGCTTTATCAACGTCGATGCACGTCACTTTATGACCGATCTCGGCTAAACAAACGCCCGTCACCAGCCCGACATATCCAGCCCCTACAATCGAAATCTTCACACTAAAACTCCTTTGATGATAAAAATCTTATTTACGGATAGCGTCGGATCCACTGCGTTTACGCTCAAATTTTTTACCGAAATCAAATCCCATGTCTGGAAAAGCTTTTAAATGAAACATCAGCATAAATTCGGTCCCGTTATTTCTCGTCGCGCTGGCCCTTAAATCCATAATCCAAGAGTGTAAATCCCGGGTCAAAGTATAATCTTGTGATTCAAGAAGCCCGGTTTCGATATCAATACGCATATAATTCTTAAACGCCCATTTGCGGTTAATTGTATAATTAAAATCGGTGGTGATTTGATCATCGGCGTTGTGGCTGTACCGATCTCCAATGCCGAACGTCCAATTCGAACCATTGATATAGGCGTCGATATTGGCCGTATCCAAATAACCATTTCTTGTATCATATCCAGAATCAAAATACAAGGTCAACGTTTCGTTCGGCTTAAAGTCCACATCGGCGGTAATAAAGTCAAAACCGCTCTTTCGATAGTCCTTATCTAAACGATGATCAACCCCGAAAACGGTGCGTAAAAGATCATAAGCTATGCCTTTACGTTTGGTTTGAAATTTATTTTCGATAGAGAAATTAACGTTGTGCATTTGATTTTCATTATCAATGCCATCAAAAGAATTAAGTTCCGTAGGAAGAAGTGTTGGCCGGGAAGTCAGCAGATAATTGACGGACGGTGTGATGATATGGCGCAATTTGGAAATACTAACGCCAAGAATATCGGCATCGACATCATAGATTCTATAAAATTTTGTACTAATACTTGTTCCCGTTCGATAAATCTCTCGCCATTCATTGGAAATATCAGGATCATTCGTATGCGTGTAAAATGTTTCTCTGGCTCCAACAAAGGGTTTTACTTCAAAAATACTGGCTTTGAGAGGATAAGACAGCTCATTATCTGAATCACCTCGCTGCGTGCTTTGTCGAAAATCACTTGGAGAAGGCTCTTTCTTGACCAAATTCGTATACGAAGATATATTTTTGAAATAGAATCCTGAATCGTTAATTTCCGTATCACTTAAATCATAACGTAATTCAGGCTTTCGATCGACGGCGCTGGTAAAACGATTGATCCGTACATCCGATCTCAAACTGGCAATACCGTGCGGTAAAGAATGGGTGAGTAAAAAGAATGTGGGTGGATACGCGTCTTCTTCAAATTCCCGTTCAAAATAATCTTTAAGAAAAGTACGGTCACTGAGTTGGTAATATTGAGCCAAAGCCGTTGTATCTTCATTCAACATCCATTTATGCCGCCATTCGATTTTATAACGATCCCGTTCTGTGGTGGGCGTTCTGCGCTCATCCCAAATCCGCTCCGCATCAATTCTTCGTTCTTTCGTAAAATAGGTTCTCAACATACCGGTTCCATAATTATCGGTTTTGTATTCAAGATCAGCGCCCTCGCCTAAATCCAGCAATTCGCGGTAATCCAAATGGAGAGTTCCTTTGATACGATCAGAGGAATAAAAACGATATTGCGAAAGTAAAAATATCCCCCAATCGCTGTCGTATCCAGGAATAAATGTCAATTTCGGTTTAGCATCGTCGATCCGATGCCAAAATCGTGGTAAATACATCAGCGTTGCCTCACCTAATTTCATGTGAACATGATGAGCAACGACTTTGTCTTTGGGATATACTTCAATGCGTTTGGAAGCAATGCGGTATTCTGGTTTATCATAGTCACTCGTCGTAAGATAACCATTCGTCATGACCATTTTATTGTTCTCAAGTATAGAAATTTTTTCGCCGGAGCCATAATACGGATAGGCCAAAATTTTAGCCCCCATAAAATCACCGGTCTTTGTATTGTAATCAAACGTCAATTCATCCCCGCGCAATTCGCCTTGCTCGGTAATCAAACGGACATGCCCTGAGGCCTTCGCCGTATTTTTTGCTTGATCATACTCAGCGCGATCACACATGAGTATTGTCTTTTGATATTTTATTTCAACATTCCCTTGAATGATCACTTGACTTCTTTCGCGGTCATATTCGATGGAATCACCGTTAATTTCGGCTTTTTCGGGATTTTGTGGTGTGGTTTGGGAAAATCCCTGAGGAGGATTGGATAGATGCAGAAAAAAATAAAAGAATACAAAGCACAATAAAATCCATCTAGATGTGCCGTTGTGAGGAGACTTACGCTTCAATCGTTGGATCCTTTACTAAAATTTGTGCGCCAATAATACCGGCATCATCATGCAGTTTACAACGGACAACCTTGACCATTTTGGCTTGAACCTTCATGCATTTTTCGTCTATAGTAGATTTAATTGCAGGACTTAAAAATTTAAAATTGTTGGAAACTCCACCGCCGATAATAATAAGCCTTAAATTTAAAAGATTAATGACTCCAGCTAAAGTGGTTCCAATGTAATTACCGGTTTCTTGCCAAAATTCTTTAGCCCTGTCATTACCCAAATCGGCAAGCCTATACACCTCTTCTAAAGAAATATCCTTATTTTTAAATATCTTTGCCGCCCTTTGCTGTAACACCTTATTCCCGACGAGCCCTTCCAGCGTTTTATCATATAAAGGCATATGACCGATTTCTCCAGCGACATAACCTTCTCCTCTGTACATTTTATTGTTAAAAACCAACCCTCCGCCCACGCCGGTTCCCAATGTTATACACATAAAATTTTCATATCCCACACCTGCCCCATATTTCCATTCCGCCAATGTGATGACCTTAACATCGTTATCCATATAGATAGGTAAACCTAATTTATCTTGCAATATTTTTTTCAAAGGAACATTTTTCCAACCCGGTATATTAGGCAAATAATGGACCAATCCTTTAATCGGATCAATCAAACCCGGCAATCCCATACCAATGGCCCCGATATCTTTTTTGGGTATATTATGTTCGGCGAGTAATGCTTCGATATTTGAAACCAGGGCATTGATCAGCTGCGTTTTATTTTGGCTATATTTTTTTGTGGAAAAATTGTGGCGGGCGGTAATTTTACCTTTAGGTGAAACAATCCCTAATTTTACATTGGTTCCACCAACATCAATTCCAATAATATATTTATTCATGAGAAGTACTTAGGTATTAATGTAATATAAATTTTCTTTATAATATTATTTATTCGGTGTGAGGGCTACTCAAGATGGATGTATTGTACATGAAGGGCTAAATCGATTCAACTATTGTTTGTGCTTTTTGACCGCTTAGAGTTAACTTTTTTTAAGATTAAAGTCTAATGAAATAAACGTTTTAAAAGCCTAAAGCAGTGTTTTAATTGCCAAACGCGCAAACGCGATTCCGGCCCTGTTTTTTGGCTTTGTATAAAAACCAATCCGCTTTGTCGATTAACTCGTCTCTTTTTCGGGCGTCGGTGGGAAATGTGGCCACCCCAACGCTTATGGTGAATGACACATCAGCATCATACGCTTTAACCATTTTTTCTTGGCATGCAGTCCGTATACGTTCAGCGACATATTTTGCACCTTTTGCATCCGTGTCCGGCAAAATAATACAAAATTCCTCTCCGCCAAAACGACCGGGGATGTCAATTTCACGAATATTACTTTTGATGATTTGAGCCATTTCCCGTAAAACCTGATCTCCAACCAAATGTCCATATTTATCATTACATTCTTTAAAACGGTCAATATCGATCATCAAGCATGACAGATTCGTGCTTCTGACTTTGGAACGGTCGATTTCTTCATCTAAGCGCTGGATGGCATATCGTCGTCGATAAATATCCGTTAAGCTGTCAGTAATCGCTGTTCGTTCGATTTCTTCATATAATTTGACCCGACGTAAGGCTAAAGCAAATTGATGAATCAGAATCGACGCTTTTTCCTGGTCTTCGGGATTAAGGTTATCTATCACGATATGACCCATTTGCGTGCTTTTACTTTTCAAACGGAATGTATCTTTTGTTTTATCTCCTTTATATTTTTTCAATTCTTCCGTTGATGTTATTAATTCACATGAATGAAACCGCGCATGTTTCTGTAAATTCTTCTTAAAGATTTCAAAGGCTTCTTGCTGCGACAGGCTTTTCGTAATTTCCTTAGTCATATCGTATAAAGTAAAAATTTTAAATGCTTCATTCTCAACTTTAGATTGATTGAAGGTTTGTTTTTTTTGTTGATCAAGCTGCTGATCAAAAATCCAGCGCATGTCTTCTATTTTTTTATAATTTTCCTGTTTAATCGTATTAAGCAATTTTTTGATATAAATGATGACCCCGATAACGTAAAAGAAAGTCAAAATGGAAATGATTTGAATCATAATAAACCTCTTAGGCCGGACAAACCTTATTACGTCCCGATGTTTTAGCTCGATAAAGGGCTTGATCGGCTTTATTGATTAAATTATCCATGACTTTTGCGTCACGCGGCAGGCTAGCCACGCCGATAGATACTGTAATATTCGTCTTTTCCCGACGGAGAATAACCGTGCGTTGTTCGATGATTTCCCGAAGCTGTTGGGCCATTTCACAGGCTTGCTTCTTTGGACAATCCGGAAGCATAATGGCAAATTCTTCACCGCCGTAACGACAAATCAAATTCCCAGGCTCATTAAAAAAATCTTCCATTAATCCGCTCACCATTTTTAAAACAATATCACCGGCCATATGTCCAAATTGGTCATTGTATTGTTTAAAATGATCAATATCGATCATCATAAATGAAAGTTCACCATCATTATTCAATTGTCTCGCTATCTCTTTTGACATACGTTCAACAAAATACCGTCTTAAATAAAGGCCGGTCAAACCGTCTTTGATGGCCAATTCCTGGACCTGACTATACAATTGCGCATTTTCAATGGCGACAGCTCCCAAATCACCGATGGTAGTTAGAAACCGTAAATCTTGAGTAGAAAATTTTTGACTTTGGGGACTATCAATTCTTAAAATCCCCAATGCTTTTCGACCGATGGTCATAGGGACACTCATGAGCGAGCCGATTGTCCGTTCATCTTCAATCTTAATTTTCTCAATGTCGAAACGAAAATCGCTTTTTAAATCCTCAATCAATAATGGCTGCATCGTTTTCACAATCCAATGATCAAAATCATCACCATGTTTGGCCTTGAGATTAATACGCATTTGCCCTTTGTGCGATGACAAAATTCCCAAATCACCCGTTTTCGAATGAAATAAATACAAGATCACCGTCGAGTCTTTATCCCCCAAAAGTTTACGCACCTCGTGCGAAAGAGAATGAATCGTATCCTCGAGAGACAAACACATGCTTAATTTTTCCGTCAATCCTTTCAGTTCAGAAAAGTCGGATATTTTATTCTGAAAGGAACGAATCGTGCTTCCCCCTTTTTTGAGGGAAAAATCCGCCAAATTCATTTGTTCGCGGATATCCTGCAATCGCAATTCGGTTTCAGATTTTAATTTATTAATTTTGAAATCGGCGGGAAGTAAAAAAATGATGAGGATAATTAAAGAAATCCCAATGAGAAAAAATATCCGATGATCGACGGTAACGGCAAGAATAAATAAACTTATCAGGGGAATAAATAAGAATAAAACGAGGGGTAAAAACCTTTTAAGATATTCTAAGTTCAGTTTTTGGGTCAAAGAAGTGCACCTTGCTCATGTCAAAAACGAGATCCATGTCACGATTGACTTCGGGTCTGTTATGAGCCCCAACCCGGGCAATGAACGGATGTTTACCCGAATTGAGATACAAATACACTTCTGATCCTAAAGGCTCCACCACTTCGCAGACAGCCCGAATTGTGTTACCCGGCGACGACTGGGATACAAATAGTTTATCATAAATATCTTCCGCGCGAATCCCAAAAACCACATCTTTTCCTTCATAAGGTTTAATGGCCTTATACATTTCTTCGACCAGTTTGACCTGAAATTTGCCTTCGTCAAAAAAATATTTTTGTTCTTTTTTAATAATACGTCCGTTAAAAAGACTGATCGGTGGAGAACCAATAAAACTGGCCACAAATTTATTCGTCGGTTTATCATAAATCGTCATTGGATCCGCGCATTGCTGAATCTTTCCATCCTTCATAACACAAATACGATCACCTAATGTCAATGCTTCAGTTTGATCATGCGTGACATAAATAAAAGTTGTTTGTAGACGCAAACGTAATTTGTGAATTTCAGTACGCATTTGAACGCGCAATTTAGCGTCGAGATTACTTAAAGGTTCGTCGAAAAGGAACACAAGAGGTTTACGGACAATCGCGCGGCCCAAGGCCACTCGCTGACGTTCACCACCGGAGAGTTGCTTGGGTTTACGCTTTAATAATTTTCTGATTCCAAGAATATCGGCCGCTTCGTTGACGCGTTTTTCAATCTCGGTTTTAGGATATTTTCTTAATTTAAGGCCAAAAGACATGTTTTCGTAGACGGTCATGTGAGGATATAAAGCATAATTCTGAAAAACCATGGCGATATCGCGGTCTTTGGCAGGGACATCATTAACCAATCGGTCAGCAATCCAAATCTTTCCTTCGGATATCTCTTCGAGGCCAGCAACCATACGGAGGGTCGTTGACTTTCCGCAGCCAGAGGGACCAACCAGAACCATAAATTCTTTATTTTCAATCCCTAGACTAACGTCGTCAACGGCTTTGACCCCGCCCTTATATATTTTGGAAACATTTTTTAAAGATATTTGCGCCATAGTTCCTTTAAAAATTCTTCAGTTATGAGTAGATATTAGTTTGTTATTCTATTAAAAATTATATTATTTTGCAATCAATTAAATTATATTCGGAGATTTTAATAATTGCTGTTTTAGAAAGTTACTTGGCAGGGGCTGTGGAGTATTCAATAATCTTGGTGATTTGATCTTTAAGGTCTTTTCGATCAACAATCATATCGATTAATCCGTGGGCTAAGAGAAATTCTGAACTTTGAAAACCTTTCGGTAATTTTTGCCGGATGGTTTGCTCGATGACACGCGGACCGGTAAAGCCGATCAAGGCTTTTGGCTCAGCCATAATGATATCGCCGACACCAGCGAAGGAAGCCATAATCCCGGCCATGGTTGGATTGGTCAAACAAGAAATATGTAACTGTCCAGCATCATGATGCCTCGCTAATGCTGAACATGTTTTGGCCATTTGCATCAAAGAAAATACACCTTCATACATTCTCGCTCCACCGCCTGAACCGGAAATAATAATCATCGGAATTTTTCTTTCCGTTGCCACCTCAATTGCGCGCGTGATCCTTTCTCCGACGACGGAGCCCATTGATCCCATAATAAATCTTGAATCCGTTACCGCGATCATGACCGGAAAACCATTCATGATGCCTTCTCCGGAAATAACGGCGTCATTTAAACCAGTGGCCTTTTGATCGCCAGCTAATTTTTCCTTATAGGTCTTTGGTCCTTTAAATTTCAACGGATCCATAGAAATCAAATCACTATCATGTTCTTTAAAGGTTCCCAAATCAATCAACATATTGATGCGTTCTTTAGCGGTGAGGGAAAAATGAAATCCGCATTTGGTGCAGACATTAAGATTCGCTTCCAATTCTTTCTTGTAAATAGTGGCGGAGCATTCCCTGCATTGGGCCCACAGCCCGGCGGGTATGTCTTTCTTTTTTACATTGATGAGCGTGACTTTTTTTCGACCGAATAACATTAACTGTTTCCTCTAAAAAAAACTGGTCACAAATAAATTTCCCTGTGACCAAGTTTTATTTTCTCTCTTAAGTGATGCGTATTACTCCAAACTGTACACCGTCATTCCGGATAATACTTTTGGATAAAAGTAAGTCGTTTTAGGAGGCATTTTCTCGCCGTTGAGCGCGATGGCTTTTAACTGATTAATCTTCACCGCATTCATGATAAAACCAGCCTCAGCAGCCTGATTATTCACGGCTTCCGTCAAATCACTTAAATTTTTTGTGTACGCGATATCTTCAGACTTAACGCCGATCTTATCAAAAATAAAATACTTAAGAATGTTAGCGTCGAGACTTTTTAATTCCTTTGAACCTTTGGTGACAAATTCATCGATCAAAGCCTTATTTTTGAGCCGTAAGAGTTTGAGTCCGTCGCGTGTATAAAGGCCGAAGGCATGTTCGTTTTGACCAGCCCTCGTCAATAAAATCTGCAATTCATTAAGCGATTTAATTTTGTCGATTCTGAAATATTCTTCTAGAAAATCTAATTTTTTTGGAATTTTTTTGATGATACGATGCATAGGAAAAATCTGTAAATCTCTTGAATCAAGATTTGTAAAATAAGTCATCACAAAATTAAACGGCTCTTTTCCTGTCACATTTTGTTTCTTACTCATTTTTAATTTTCTTAACTCATTGGCCATTTTGAATCGGTGATGGCCGTCGGCGATAAATAAATTTTGATCGACGATCGAATCATGAATTTCATTGATAACATCCGCGTCGGTGAAATTCCACATTCTATGACGGACTCCATCGGGATCTTTGACATCAATCATTGGTTCATTACTAAGAATATGTTTATTAAAAATCTTTTCGACCTTACGCTGAGCATCGGAATAGCAAACAAAGATGGGGCTTAAACTTGAATTCAATGTTTTGGTGAGTTGAAAACGATCATCAACGGCATCGTCATGTGTATTTTCATGAGGATGAACTTTTGATTCACCTTCATCTTGAAGTTCAAGCAAACCAACAAATCCCAATCGAGAATGTTTCTCACCCAACACTTTATATTCTTGTTTATAAAAATAAATGGCCGGTTTTTCGTCTTGAATGAGAATTTGCTTTTCAAGCCAGCCATCATAAATCTTTTTTGCCCGGGTATATTTATTATTGTCTTTATCATCGCCCGGCTTTTCTTTGGCCAAATCAATATGAGTGAAATTGTAAGGACTCAGATTTTGAAGATCCGTTAATTGATCTTGAGAAATGACATCATACGGCGGAGTAACGACTTCGGAGAAATCTTTGATTTTATTCTTGTTATAAAAATAGGCTTTGAATGGTTTGATTCCAGGCATAGTTATTTAGTTCTCTTTTTCTTAAAGTTGTCTATACAAGTGTAGGTTAACCCCCCTAAAAAACCTCCCAATGCGTCAGCCAGGAGGTCAAATAATTCCACGGATCGTCCAGGAACGAATGACTGATGAAATTCATCGCTCAGTCCGTATAATAAGGCTCCGACTAAAGATATTACAATCAAAGTCCATTGATCCATCCCCGGTTTTGTATTATTGACCGCTCTTGCCAATAAAAGACCAAATAAACCATATTCGATAAGATGACAAAGCTTATCTGAAAATGCAATGGTGGGCGGAGCGGCTAGATCGTTGATGGACGATACATAAAAAATGATACCAGAATAAAGAATAACTGGAAACCAAAATCTAATAAAATTCAGAAAATTCAACTATATCCTAATCAGCTGACTTAGCGTCGCTTTTGACTGCTTCGGTCTTCGGTGCAACCTTCACGGGCGCGTCAGACTCTTTCTTTTTCGGTTCTGATTTTGTTTTAAAATCAGTTTCGTAAAACCCTGTCCCTTTAAAAATGATGCCGCCGCCTCTTCCGATTAACCGCTCAAGTTTCATTTTTCCGCACTTAGGACATTTCTTAAGTTTTTTGTCCAGCATTGATTGTAATTCTTCGAAACAATGTCCGCAATCTGTACATTCATATTCATACGTTGGCATACAAATCCTCTATTTAAATACTTTCTTGATTTTCTCTTTAATGGAATCACTTTTAGCGATCTCAATACCGCTCACTTCGGCAAACTGTTCCAAAATCTTTTTCTGTTCGGTGCTGAGCTTTTCAGGAACATTGAGCATAATTTTGACATACTGCTCGCCAGGAACGCCGCTTCTTAGATCAGGCATTCCTTTACCTTTTAAGCGAAAGACTTTACCGCTTTGCGTACCGGCGGGAACTTTCATGGAAACACGTCCATCCAGCGTCGGAACAGATATTTCGGAACCTAAAGCTGCTAAAACAAAATTAATATGCATCTCGTGATAAATATCATGATTATCCCGCTGAAATTGGTCGTGAGGCAATACATGAATATAAATATATAGGTCGCCTTTTCCGTCGCGTCCGCTCTCGCCTTCGCCTTGAACGCGTAAACGTGAAGAGTTATCGACGCCGGCAGGAATATTGACGTCGATCGTACGCGTTATTCGCACTTTGCCACGGCCACTGCATTGCGGACATTTTTCAGTAATGACTTGTCCACGGCCGCCGCATTGATGGCAGGTTTGCTGCATGCGGAAAAACCCGCTCGAGACAATCGTATGGCCTGCGCCTTGACAGGTGGGACATTTGCTTAAACTTGTTCCATTTTTTGCCCCGGTTCCTTGACAGGTATCACAATATTCATGGCGCGGAACTTTGATATTTTTTTTGACACCCTTATAAGCTTCTTCTAAAGTAATTTCAACTTCATACTGGATGTCACCGCCACGGTCAACGCGCCGGCCGCCGCCTCTCGACGATCCGCCGAAGATATCTCCGAAATTACCACCGCCAGCACCTCCAAAAAATTGGCTGAAAATATCCCCTAAGTCGCCAAAATCAGCACCTTTGAAAATATCTTCCGATGTATAATTTTGATCAATACCCGCGTGACCATGCTGATCATACAATTGACGCTTTTTGGGATCAGATAAAACTCCATAAGCTTCCGAAATTTCTTTAAATTTCTCCTCGGATTCAGCCTTTTTACTTTCTTCAACACGGTCGGGATGATACTTCAATGCTAATGACCGATACTTCTTCTTTATATCTTGTGCGGCTGCGTCCTTAGCTACTCCTAATATTTCATAATAATCTTTTTTCATTTAAAGAAATCCCATCTTTCATAATTTAATGAATCAAATGTCAATGAACAAGTTTCATTTGACTAAAAATAATTTAACTATTTTTCATCTTCAGCTTTGAAATCAGCGTCGATAATATCATCCTTGTCTGAACCCGCTGAAGTACCGCCCTGTGAAGGCCCTTCTTGAGATCCTGAAGCAGATGCCGAAGATTGATCACTTCCGGCAGCTCCAGCGCCAGCTGTTTGCTGGGCATTTTGCGATGCCTTGTAAACTTCTTCGCCCAATTTTTGGCTGACCTTCATCACGGATTCTTTAGCTGTTTTTATTTGATTTACATCTTTGCTGGTAATAGCCTGTCGAAGTTTTTCCAATTCGGCCTCGATATTCTTCTTATCAGCGTCGGAGATTTTGTCGCCATATTCTTTCAACGATTTTTCCGTCGAAAACAAAATAGAATTGGCTTCATTGGTCGCTTCAACTTCTTCTCTTTTCTTTTTATCCTGTTCGGCATATTTTTCAGCTTCTTTGACCATCTTTTCGATTTCTTCATTCGACAATTTGGTCGACGCTGTAATACGAATAGATTGTTCTTTGCCTGTTCCTTTATCTTTAGCCGTAACATGGACAATACCGTCGGTGTCAATGTCAAACGTGACTTCTATTTGAGGAACGCCGCGCGGAGCTGGAGGAAGTCCGACGAGGTCAAAACGTCCAAGCTCAGTATTATCGGATGCCATTTGTCGCTCACCTTGTAAAACTCGAATGGTGACAGCACCTTGATTATCTTCTGCCGTCGAGAAAACTTGACTTTTCTTGATAGGAATCGTCGTGTTTCTTTCAATTAATTTAGTCATCACACCGCCCATGGTTTCAATACCCAAGGTTAAAGGAGTAACGTCCAAAAGTAATATTTCTTTAGCATCACCTTTAATGATCCCCGCTTGAATGGCCGCACCTAAAGCCACACATTCCATTGGATCAATACCGCGTTCAATCTTTTGTCCGACTTGTTTCTCGACAAAATCTTGGACGATAGGCATACGTGTTGGTCCACCGACGAGAATAACCTTATCGACTTTAACATCTTCGCCCAATTTTGCACTCGCATCTTTCATCGCTTGCATCAGCGGAGTTTTGCAACGCTCAACAATGGAAGATACCAAACTTTCTAACTTCGCGCGATCAATCGTTAACGTTAAATGTTTTGGTCCAGAGGCATCGGCGGTAATAAAAGGAAGGTTGATGTCCGTCGAGACAGTACTTGATAATTCGACCTTAGCTTTTTCCGCAGCTTCACGTAGACGCTGAAAAGCCATTTTGTCAGACTTCAAATCAATACCTGATTCTTTTTTGAATTCATTGATAATATGATCGATCAGAACATTATCCATGTCGGTTCCGCCGAGCTGATTATCTCCGTTTGTCGCCAATACTTCAAATGTGCCGGCTTTATGTTCAGCATCCCAACCCATTTCAAGAATCGTGACGTCGAGTGTTCCACCGCCCAAGTCAAAGACCATAATTTTTTGTTCTTTACCTGCTTTATCCAAACCATAAGCTAAACAAGCTGCCGTCGGTTCATTGATAATTCTTAATACTTTTAAACCGGCAATTTCTCCGGCATCCTTAGTTGCTTGACGCTGATTATCATTAAAATAAGCTGGTACAGTAATGACCGCTTCTTCAACCTTGTCACCCAAAAACTTTTCCGCATCACTTTTTATTTTTTGTAAAATAAAAGCGCTGATTTGTTGTGGGGTGAATTCTTTCCCGCCGACTTCGAATTTATGATTGGTTCCCATTTTACGTTTAGCTGCGTAAATGGTTCCTTGTGAATTGACCGGCGCTTGCCGACGGGCTGGTTCACCGACTAATTTTTGCCCATCTTTCGTAAACGCAACGAACGACGGAAACGCTTTACCGGAAGCCACACCTGCCCCTTCCGCTGAAGGGATAATAACCGGACGGCCGCCCTCTAAAACAGCTGCCGCTGAATTTGATGTACCCAAATCTATACCAATTGCTTTTGCCATATTTTGTTCCTCCTAATAACGAATCACTTTTTTAATATATTATGTCGACTTTTTCGTCGAGACTTTTACTTTAACTGTTCGTATCACTTTTTCTCCGAGGCGATACCCTTTTTGAAATTCTTCAAGTACGGTGCCATCCTCGTGCTCATCATTTTCTTCCTGCAATAAAATCTCATGCACATGTGGATCAAACGGCTTACCTTTTGCTTCAATATGAACTACTCCATTTTTCTTTAAAACATCTTTGGCTTGATTCACGACCATCTCAAGGCCTTTAATCAGCGCATTTTGATCTTCTTTCTGTTTGGCTGACTGCAAAGACAATTCTAAATTGTCGACCACGCCGAGAAAATCCAGTAAAACATCTTCATTGGCATATTTGATAAATTCGATTCTGTCGCGTTCCATTCGCTTCCGGGCATTATCAAATTCGGCAAATAAACGAAGATATTTATCTTTGTATTCAGCGACTTCCGCGACGATTTTATTATATTCAGACGCCTTAATCGTTATCATTTCGTCTTGTGTTTCTTTCTTCGAATCAACCTCGTCTACGTTTTTTTCCTCATTAGACGATTGTGATTCATGATGTTTCGTTTTGTCTTTTAGATGTGCATCTTTTGTCATAAAATTTCCTACGATAACTCTTCAATTAAGTTCGTAAAATAACCCAAGGTGGAAACAACGCGTTCATAATTCATACGGGTCGGCCCTAAAATCGCTATTCTTCCCGTCGGCCCATTCTTAGTCCGATAGGATGTAATAATGAGTGAGCAGGTATTCATTTCACTTAACGCAATTTCCTGACCAATGTAAATATTAATCTTCTCTCGTAATTTCTGATTAATAAACGACAGCAATTGTTCTTTTTCATCTAAAGCCTTCAATATACTTCTGATTTTCTCAATATCTTGATAATCCGGATATTGAACCACATGATTGGCTCCGCGAAGAAAAATATGATGCTCTTCGCCATCAATCGAGATAATACTGGTTAAATTGGTAATATCAGATAAAACTCTGGATGTTCTATCCAATAAATTCTCTAATTCGAGACTTTGCTTTTCATATTCACTATTGATTCGCTTTTTTTCGTCTTCCAGAAGGTTAATTTCATTCATTAAGTTATCTACATAATATCGGTAGCCTTTTTGAGTGGGTATACGGCCAGCCGAGGTATGCGGGTGGGTCAAAAAACCTTCCTCTTCTAATTCGCAAAAAATATTCCTTATGGTGGCCGAGCTCAAGCCAATCGGATAAACGGTTGAGATAAAACTAGAGCTAATCGGCGCAACAGTCTTAATATAATGGGAAATCGTTAAGGCAAGTATCCTGTCTTTTCTAACTCTGATTTCTTCTCTAGTTAAGACCATAATTATTTTTCCCGAGTTAAATCGTAAATAGTTTTATATGCTTACTTAAAATTAGCACTCATTGATATCGAATGCTAACGCGGTATTATAACAAAATTCTTTTTGTTGTCAATATGACTCATCCACCCAATCTCAATTTTTTGATATTAAAAAAGCTATTAATATAACTAATAATATTAACGGCTTCAGGAGAGACTAAAAACTAAAAAGATTCCAACTTTTGAACTAAAACGAGGACATCGTCCAAATATTCCTCAATCACCGTTGATTCGGTCACATACGTTAATGCTTTATGTATGCCTCGGCCGCCTGAATCAAATTCTATAACAACCGATCCTGAAAAAACCTTAACGGCCATAATTGATCTGCCCCAAGAGTCACTATCCATATATTTTTTAAAAACTTTAA
>JAGOSC010000038.1 GCA_018062515.1 Candidatus Omnitrophota bacterium | reverse complement strand
TCCAGACACATGCAGAAGTTCGGGTATTTCTTTTATCTTATTTTTCTTGGGATTTAATTGATCGTCCATAGGGACTCGTTTCCATATTGTCCAGACGGACACCAAAATCGGCAGATTTATTGATTAAGATACGGCGTGTTTATTTTATAACGTTTTGATAGTTCTTCAATTTGTTGTGTAAGAGCAGTATTATCCTGATCATCTTTCAGTTGGCCGATGAGATCATAAATTTTATTATACGCCCAATTTTTGGCGATGTCCGCCGAGCCTTTGGCTGCTTCACTCAAAGCAGCTTCGACCACAAATTCTGTGACCTTACCCTCGACGTCGCCGACCATTTGCAGAAGAAATTTATCTTCTTTGTCGTATTTTCCATATAAAGTGAACTCGACGTTGCGGAAGAAATCCGGCAAGAGTTTTGGAAAAATTTGATCTTCATTCAGCCCGCTCGCGTTATAACGCACGTTGACTAAAAGCGGATCCTTAATTTTATTATAAAGATTAGACATATATTTGCCGATTTGATGCGATCGATATGAATATTCACTCCAGCCGCGATTTTTGTACGTAATAAAATCCAAGAGATAACGATTAACATGCAATCCGCCGCTGAAACCAAAAATCGATCTTTGGCCATTATTTAGCTGTGATACTTCATTAATAATCCGTCGCGGGTCAGTAACCCCTTGCGTCGGTAGGCCGTCGCTTAATAATATGATGTAAGAAGGATTGGTCTGAATCGACCGGGAAATACTTTTGAGTAGTGCATTATACGTATCCGTTTTCGTCCCCAATGTCAGACGATCAACAAAGAACAGCGCCTTACCTATATTCTCCTCGGTGGGCGGGACCGATTCGGGCATGAACTCAACAATAAATTTTTTAAAGGCAAGTATATTGAAACTATCGCCAGGATTCAAATTCTTAAGGCTATATTCCAACCCTTCCTTAAATTGACGGAACCGGTTTTCCGTGGTGCTTTTTGAACAATCAATCAAAAACACAATTTCCTTTTTGATCGTCTTTAGTTCAAATCCGTCTTTACCAACTTTCATGTTGATTTGAAAATATTTTTCGTTCGTCTTCGGATCTTGATAAGTAAGAATTTCACTGATTAAATACTCTTTCAAATCGGTAAAATGACTTTTCTTAGAAATGAGCGGTTGATAATTATCATTCGCGCCTTCGACATTTTCTTTCGTCGAGATATCCTTATCCAGCGGGTTCCATTTCGGGGTAAATCCCGGCATTTTTTCATGAAACTCTTCCGGCTCGTTAACTTCAATAACATGTTTAGGTTCTATAACCGCATTCTGTTCCGTTAATTTACTGACTTCAATCATCGGCGCGTTCGAATCCATGAGCGGTTGTTTTTTCAGTACCGATAAATCCCGAACCTTCTGCGTCGGTGTTTTCTCAATTTCTTCAGCGCGCGAAGAATCAATCTTTTCTATCTTTTGATCATCCTGAATAACAGATTCATACTTTTCCATTTTTTCTTGCTGGGCAATTTTCTTATTTAAGTCTGAATCCGCCGGCTGCTGAAATTTGATGCGATTATTAAAATCAGCCTGCTTGTTAAATACGGCAGTTTTACGCTCCGGCATTTCAGCACGGATCTGATGAATTTTGAAATTTTTACGTTCTCTCACTTTCTCGAGGAACTTGCTGGTTATTTTTATTTGGGTTGATCCAATTAAAAATAAAACGTGTAAAACCAGGGAGATCGCAACAGCGGTTAATAGTTTGTCTTTTTTTCTCATCATTTAAGTTCTGCCAATCTTTTTTGAGCTTCTTCATACCGGGGGCTGCCGGCATACAGTTGAATTATTTCCTGATAAACATTCCTAGCATCGTCGATCTTTTTCAAATTCTCGAAAATAAGTCCAGCTTGGTACAAAGATTCAGGACTATAATAGGCGTCATTATACAATACAGCCACGATCATATAAAATTTCGTTGCTTCCTCCTGCAGGCCTTGTTGAGCCAGAAGATTCCCCATTTCAAATCGTGCCTTTAACGTAATGGTTCCTTCTTGACTAAAATCAACCAACAATTTATCCAGCAATTCTTTGGCTTTGGGAAAATCTTTTTTTTGCATCGAACACTGGGCTTTTCCTAATATAGCCTGAGCGGCATACACGGTTTCAGAATTGATGGCAATTGCATTATCGAATAAAGGCATAGCCTCGTCGCAATGATCCTGTCTTTGCGTCGCCGCGGCTTTAAAATACATGATCGCCTGCTTATCTAAATCAGTGCTTGCTTTTTGCTCCGCCTTGGCTAAAACGGGTAACACAGTGTCATAAGCCTTGGCTTCGAGGCTGCGTTCCGCTAACCATAAATACATCTCAATAGTCAAATCATTCTTATCAAAATTGTCGACGATCTCTTTCAATAAAAGAACGGCTTTTGGAAAATCCTTTTGCTGAATGTATATGAGCGTTAAATTTTTCCGGGCTGAATAGTAAAGTTCAGGATTCTCTTTGATCTGTGGAACTTGCTCATAATATTCGATCGCCTTTTGAAGATTTCCGTCGAGCTGAAGGTTATAAGCCAATAGAAAAAGGCTTTCTTCGCGTTTAGGCTGATTCGGATCCGCAATAATTTGTTCAAACATCGACGCGGCTTCTTTATATTGTTTCTGTTTCGAATAAATTGTTCCGAGTAAAAAACGTATCTTAGCTATATTAGGATCATTAGGGTAAAGAGATAAATAATGCTCCGCGTCTTTCAAGGCCTGTTCATTCTGTTCCAGCTTACTTTTTAACAAAATTTGATTATACAGAACTTCTTTCTTCTTCACATCATCCGTCGAGGAATTAAAATATTTCTCAAATAATTCGGCTGCTTCCGCTTCTTTTCCCATCGCATTTTCAGTATGAGCTAAACCGTAATAAGCTTCCCCTTTATAGGTCGAATCAGGATAGTCTTGGAGCAGCTTCGTATACAAGTTATAAGCTTCCTGATAATTCGTTAAACTATAATTGGATTCCGCTTTCAAAAATAATCCTTTTTCCGCAATAGCTGGTTGATCTTTCCATTTTTCATCTATAAGAGTGATCACTTGAGGGTATTGTTTGGATAAGAATAAGGTTTCAATTTTAACATCCATCATTTTACTGATTTGATCCGGAGTAATATTCTTGATCGCTACAGCTCGATCCACCTCTTTTAACGCATCCTCATATTGTCCCAATTGTTTCATCGATCGAATGAGCACGTACAAAGCATCGAATAATCGGCCTTCAGGCGTCAAAAGTTTTTCATATTGTCGAAACCGGGTGACCACCGCGTTATAGGCGGGCACATTATACAAAGCCAGGAGTAAATTACTGATAGCATCTTCGCCCAGAGCGCTGTCAGATTTGAGATCAATTGTCCCAGCAAAAAGATCGGCGCTAACAGCGTAATCCTCGGCGAGAAAAGCCGTCTCGGCTTGGCGATAAAGTGCTATACTTTTGCCCGCCGGATCCTTTGCGGCATTGGCCGCTTTTTTGAAATAATCGACCGCGGTTGAATAATCTTTTTTCTCCTTATAAATCTCACCGAGTTTTATATATCCATCGACGGCCGTCTCGCTGTCGGGGACAACAGTTTCTATTTTCTTGTACTCAGTGATTGCCGCATCGATCTGTCCCTTCGCGGCATTGATCTGCGCTAAGTAAAAAAATTTCTTCTGAAGCCACTGTTCCTCTAATCCTTCTTCACTAATGGAGGAAACAGCCGCATAGGCTTCATCGTACTTTTGTAGATTCAGCAAACTTTGTCCTAAGCGCAAATGCGCTAAATGAATTTTATCGCGGTTACCGAATTGATTAATATATTTTTGATAAACTTCAGCCGCTTCCGTATATTTTCCCGTCGAGTAATAACTTTCGGCCAGGCCAAAATACGCTTCATGAACATAATTGCTATCCGGAAAATGAGCAATGAATTGCTGATATTCACCGGAAGCCATGTCATAAAGCCCCCGCTGATATAGGCCGTTGGCGAAATCAATTTTTTCAAAAAGCGGATCATTACCCGTCGTGGTTTGAGCTGACGCTGAACTGATCGCGCCCACCAACATAAGGCTTGATAAAAATATATTGATCTGATTATTTTTCATCATCCTGTTTTTCATTCTGGGTGGCAAAAGATATATTCCAGATATTGGCCTTAGCACAGGCATCCAGCGCATTAATCACATACTTATGGATGGAACTTTCGTCCGCCCGGATAATAATGGATTGGTCTGGAAAAAGAGTGGACACGCGCATCAGCATGGTTTCTAATTCTTCTTGATTCAAACTTTTTTGATTGACGATAAACTGCCCCGCTTTTGTAATATTAATGATGATCTCGCCGGGACTACGCGCGGATTGTGTGGCCTCTTTGGCTTGCGGCACACTGATGTTGATTTCTGTTTCCTGCTGATTAAACAGCGAAAATGACATAAGAAAAATAACAGCGAAAATGAGAATATCGATCAAAGGAACAATATTGACGACCGGCCTTAGTTTTTGATATTCCGAGACTTCATATTTTGACATACTTAGGCTCCTACTTTTTCGAAGATCTTGATAATGTCCGTTCCATAAGTTTCGATCTCATGAGTGATGACTTGAACTTTACCGCGGAAATAACTATAAAAAAGCATGGCTGGAATAGCAATTAACAAACCACCAGCTGTCGCAACCATCGCTTTAGATATACCACCAGCTAAAAGAATCGGTTTCACGACGGCGGATTGATAAGCTATAACGTTAAAGGCTTGAATCATACCCATGACCGTACCGAATAATCCGATCAGCGGAGCAACCGTCGAAATGTCAGATAAATAACTAATACTCTGCCAAAGGTCGCTGATTTCTTTTTTTACTTGAGTTTCCATCGCTTCTTTAGCAAAGAGCTTTCCTCTTTTTTTCTTATTTAAACCGGCGAGAACAATATTGGTAATCGGATTAACCACACTATTGCATGAATCTTGAACGGCTTTTTCTTGACCTTTTTCTAACTGCTCAATCAATTTTTCAGTGAAATCATGTGGGACCAACTTACTAACTTTGAGATGCATAAAAAGATAAACAATAAGCGCGCCCGTCACGACGGATAAGAGGAATAGGAACAGCATGGTGAGACCGCCGCTTTTGATCGTATCCCATAAATTCATCCCTTCTTTGGATTGCTCCATAGAATCAACGTACTTTTGAATTTTCGTGTCCGTTTGACTGTAAGCGACGACCGGTTTATAACTGCAGAGCAAAAGAGTTATTAGGCCGGCGGCCATTAATTTAATTAATGTTGATCGTGATTTCATCAATTTCTCCCGTCATTTTTCCTTCCGCCATACATCGGGCGGAAACGAGGTTCGCCTTAGCGACCTGTGGTCATTATATACTGGATTTTAATCCTAAAATTTTTCGGAAAATTTAACAGACCCGAACCGGCACTAGGGATGCCTTTTGGTAAAACAATATGTTATTATTCTAAGAAAATTTTTGGTGAAAGCAACAAATAATTTAATACTAATAACTTAGCGTCAAACTGAAATGAATGGCAAAATACCCAACCAAACGGTTACCGTCTTTGATTCAGCATCTCTTCAATCTGGTATAAGAACCCGCCTGCCATTTCCGGCTTGGGGATCATCATTTTTCTAACGGTAACTACTATTTTGGTTTTCTTTTTTCCCATTTTTTTAATTTTAAACTTAACATCATATCCGTTAATTTTGGCCAAAATTATTCCATCCAGCCGATTCTGTTTTTTTAACTTTCCTTTTTTCTGGGCAAATTTTAGGCAAACATCAAACGCCTCTTTTGGGTCAATATTCATCTCAATTGCCGAATCATCTTTAGCTACAATCAAACCCAAGACTCCCACGGGTAAAAATCCTGCTCCCATAATGGCCGCCGCGGCATAAATCCCAGCTCCTTTGATAGCGGTCGCTCCCATGGCCTGGACCACAATATAAGTGATTAATTGATTAACCCCGTGAATATTCCTGATTGTTTTATTTTTGAGTCCAACATCATACACTTTTATGATCGGAGTAATCCCATGAGAGAAATCTTTATAAATCACCCGGTCCACATTTAATTTTAAAACTTCGATATAAAGCCCCGACATGGCCATATTTTCTATTTTATTTTCCGACTTTTCCGACGGAACGGGATTCTTATTTTTGGAATTGGTGTGTTCGATAAAATCTGATAGGGCATCCACATTCAATTTTTTATCTTTATTTTTAATAACGACGAGTTCACGCATATTAACAATCACCAACGGCAAATGTAGTTGCCCGCGCAATAGACCCCACACATTAGTCTTCACGGTTATTTCCGGAATCGTTAAAAAAGGCTCGCTGGGAAATCCCTTCGGATTAAAGATAATCAGTCCCTGTATATTTATTTTTTGGGTAAGCAGGTTTAATGAAAAATGATTCATCTGGATTTTGCATCCAATGGCCTTTGGCGCCATTTTTATGATCATTTCTTTAAGAACAAAATTTTTGATTATTCCGACGAGAAAAACAATACATACAAAAATAAATAATTGTTTTAAGGAAATATGACGTTTGGAGGATTTTTTGGAGAATTTTTGTCTGACCATGAGCAATATTTCTTTAGCTATGAGTATGAGATAAAAAAGGGACAGACCATGAAGGCCTGTCCCTTTTTAATTAATTAATAACTCTTAATTAATTTCTTATTTTGCTATTTTCAACATCTTTAGCTGAAAAGTTTTGCGCGACTTGCATTTGGTTATTGTAAACAACAACCCCGCCGTTACCTTTGGAAACAGAAGAATAAAGGATGTCGCCAGCTTCATTTTTAGCTAATACAGCACCGTCGGTACGTTCAAGAACGATCTTTTGAGCATCGCCTGATTGAACCGTAATCATATCTGTTTCTGCATTATAAGAAACAGTCACTTCTTCACCTTTATTATTTACGAATTTCTTTTCACCGTTAGTATTCAAAGCGACCGGATTTTCTCCTGTCCAGAATTCAATGGAGTTAAAAATAACTGCGTCTGCAAATGTAGAGATACCGTAGATTGGAAGAAGAACACATCCGAGGAAGAATAATTCGTCTACCCATTTATCCGACTGGGAACGGTGGGCGTCATAAACTTTTTTGGTGAGATTAAACGAGCCCGTGCAGCCGATACTACTTGCCACGGTTAGGATCAGTAGAAGTGTGAATGCTTTTTTCAATGTTTCCTCCTTGTTACGAGTTAGGATTAAAATTAAATTTTGTCCATTATACCATAAGTCATTATGTGAAATGCAAATTAAAAATTTCTTTGTCGATGCGCTTCGTAAATTAGGATGGATGCGCTCACCGTAACATTCAAAGAAGAGGCTTGGCCCAGCATGGGGATTTTAATAGATTGATCAGAACGTTCCTGCCAGAATTCAGAAACACCATCGTGTTCATTACCGAGGATAATCGCCGATCCTCGTCGGAAATCAACGGCCGTATAGACATTATTTGCTTTGGCTGTTGCGGTGAAAATTTGAATATTATTCTGTTTTAAATAGGAATAAAGCTCTTCTTTTTCAGCGCTAACCGTTTGAACACAAAAAATTGTACCAATACTTGATCGAACAACATGATGATTAAAAATATCTGTTTTCCCGTCGCACATGATAACCGCATCAACGCCTGCTCCGTCGCTGGTACGAATTACAGCGCCTAAATTTCCAGGCTTCTCGACATTTTCCAAAACAACAATCAGCGGATTCGGTTTTAGGACAATATCATTCAGCTGAAGCTGTTTAGGCCGGCATATCGCGAGTATGCCTTTAAGCCTTGAGCCAAAAGCCATTTTAGCAAAGACGTCTTTGCTTACTTCGACAACGTTCAGACCGGTAAATTCATTTTCCGTCGGCGTAAAGATTTCTGGACAAATATATAAAACATCGATGGGAATACCGGCCTTAACGGCACGGCTCACTTCCGGATAACCTTCGACAATAACTAAACCACTAAGCTTACGGTAATCCCGTGTGCGCAAGCGGTTGACTGTTATGACTGAATCGGATTGAATATCGGTAATCATTTGGTTACCGCTTCTCCGTTTCTCATTTGCTCGATAGCCCGCGCAAAACGCGTCGACCAAACACGGAAGATGTCGGAAATTCCTTCAAGTTCTTCTGACTGGCTTAGCGGTTTTTCATGGTCCGGCGACGTGAGGACATGTTCATCTTTAATGATCACCAATTCTTCTTTCGTTTGCGCGTCGAGAAGTTGGCATTCAAGGACGAGATTAGTCTCCACCGCCTTACTTTTGGTGATCATCCAGTTAATCAATCCGCGGTCTTCCGAACGGAAACGGCCTGACAATTTAATGTTGAGTATTAAAGCTTTTTTCGTCGGGTCAATATCCTGATTTTCATTAATCGAAATGACATCTTTTAGATTAAGGAAAAAATTTTCATACAATTCCATCGCAAGATCATTCAGTCTTTTTTCATCTAAATGATCAGCCTCAAACACGCGTTTGTCGTCATCATAAATCTCAAAAGTCATTTCACGTAAATCAATATTCTGTATATATACTTCAGAATAGGCCGCGTAATCAACGTCCGTCTTTTTCTCATTCACGCTCACCATAGCATCGACCGTCGTATGATTAAAATTTAAAAACAAGACGACAAAAAGAATATTCCAATATTTTGACTTCATAAAATCCTTTATTCAATTTGAATTGATTAAACAGATAATTTTTGAGAAACAAACAGGGCTTTACGCTTCGTTTGAGTTGTATACGCCTTGATCGCTTCACGAATGGACAGTATTTTACAATCAATGGCGTGTTGATTCATATATTCCCGGCCATCTTTGGTTAAACGAATGGCGCGGTCTTTTTTTGCGATGATCAAAACGTCGGTTTTTTTCCTGCAAAATCGACGGATAATCTGCGCGTCGATCATATTTTTATGACTAAATATCTTAAAATCCGTGTTTCCATTCAACTCTTTAATCTTGCCATCTGCCCGGATATAAAAAGATTTGTCTATCGTCATGTCGTCGATGTGGACTTTATTTCCACGCTGAAGCGTAACCAACGGATATTTCTTACTTTTAAGAGTTTGTTTCGATTTTAAATCTTTTTTCAAAAGAGCGACCGCACCGAGAATAACAGCGTCATCACCCAATTGAGATAAAACAATTTGGCAATGGTCTATGCCCGCCAAAAATGGATTCGTATTCGATTGTCGCCGGATACGAGGCAGAATATATGTTCCGCACGCCTCCATCAAGCCTCCGCCCAAAACAATCATCTCAGGGTTCAAAATATGCTGCATAGAGATACAGGCATTGCCCAGCGTGCGGCACATTTCATTGATGACGCCGACTGTTAACGGATCCTTTTTGGCTAAGGCTTGGGCGAGAACACGGCTTTTAATTTGTGTTAAGTCATTCCCTTGAATTTTCGTGATTAAACTTTTTTGACCGGCCTCGATTCTTTCACGGATTTCTCTCTCAACGGCTCGACGGCTCATCAAGGCTTCCCATGTTCCCTGAAGACCAGCGCTCTCTCTGGCGCTATTCTGGTCGATAATAACGTGCCCTAATTCGCCAGCAATCCCTTGAGTGCCGTATAAAAGTTTTCCATCGACGATGATAGCCCCACCCACACCGGTCCCGGGAAAAATTCCAATCACATTATTGACTGCCTTCGCCGCGCCTAACCATTTCTCGCCGAGTAAACCTAAATTGACATCGTTTCCCAAAATAACCCTTACGCCGAACAATCGTGACAAACGCTGTGCCAAAGGAAAATTCGCCAGATTAATGTTCGGTGTACGTAAAATGTCCGTTTGATTGGGACGCACAATCCCTGGAACACCCAAACAAATTCCCTGAAGTTGATTCACGTCTAATTTTTGTTCTTTAAAAAATGCCTGTAAATGCGCTGCAAGTTGAGTATAAATTCTCTGAGCAGAAACCTTTTGCAAAGTAGCACATTTTTTCCGGGCGAGAATCTTGCCTGTTCCGTCGATGAGAGCGGCCAATATCTTTGTTCCGCCGATATCCACACCGCAATAAATTTTTTTGTTTGTATCCATTCCCGTCATTCCTGTTTCTTATTTTTATTCCAGACTATTTTAATGTTTTTTTGAAATACATCGCGAAATAAATCACTTTTTTGCAAAGCTGTTTCTTTATCTTGGACTTTAAAATCATCCGACTCAATGTGTATCACGATTTCTTTACCTTTTTGTGTGCACGTTAAATTCTTCACCGAACTTAAATGAGAACGGTCAAGCCCATCCGCCATTCTTAACATACCAGCCATTTTCTTTAATTTTTCTTTTTTGTCTAAGCCCAGATTAGAATAATATTTATGAGAATTTTTTGGTAAAGATCGACGGTGATAACGGGCAATTAAAGCAACAACCAATCGTTCATCATTGTTAAAAGACAATTTAGATGATTTAATAATAATGTCCCGCGAGGTTTTATGATGACGTTTTCTCCCCTTTATCCAGCCAATATCGTGCAAAAGCGACGCCGACTGCAACAAAAGCCTGTCATTCTTTTTTAAACCATGCAGCGTTTTTAGTTCATCATATAATTTTAAAGCCAGACGTGTTACCTGATGCGAATGTTCTTGTTCATAATGACAGGAACGGGCTAAAGTAAGGACTTCCTTAATGACAACTTGATCTTTATTATTCTTATCCATGAGCGTAAACCAATTCCAAGAGGTTTTCGAAGAATCGATTTTTCCTTAATATATCCCAGCGTCGGACAAAAATCCTATAGCGATTTAGGCGGCTCCGCCGACAATAATCCTGTAAGGACTTCAGCATATTCTTCATGTCTTTATTGTCCTGCTGATTTATGGGATCCTCGTCGATCATAGCTATCCAAACATCATAATCGTGAATTTCTCCTAATATTTTGTGAAAAAAGAGGGACTGCGCCGTATAACTTTTTATACGATGATCAAAATTATCACCGATCTCTTCTAGCGTGTATCGTAAATGTTTGGCTTTAATCCGCATCTCGTGTATTTCTTTGTCCTTATTTGTAAGATGGACAATTGAATCGTACTGCAGCAATTGTTCTACTGTTTCATGAATTCTTTTTTGGAAAAATGGCATTAAATGCTTTGCGTCCATCTCTTTTGCCCGTCGTAATTGCTTATTGACCGGACGTTGAATAATATTCATTACGTCAGCATTCTTTAACTTGCTTTTTAACACAGAGGCATACTTTTTTCTCTTCTCTTTCATCGATGATATATATTGATTCAAGCATACCTGCTGATTTTTCTTCTTTAATTTCTTTTTATAATTGAGGAGAAATGAAATAAACACGTCGAGATCTCTGAGTTCGGAAGCGTGAGCAGCTAGTTTTTTTATAGAACAATCGATTTTTTTTATTTTTTTCTTCTGAAAGAGGAAGGAATGTGTCTTTAAAGAATTTCTTAATCGTCGGGCATTGGTCCGAAGTTCATGGACGGACGCTTCACTTCCCTTGGTTTTAGCCTGACGATGATATTTTGAGAAGGACTGGAGGCACGAGCGAATTCCCGCCATAACCTCTTTTTTTTCCATGACTATGTTCCGTATAATTTAATCAAGTGATTTTGAAAATTGAATGGGGCTGTTTTGGATTTTATTTTTTGATACGTTTGATTCGGCGTTAATTCCCAGGCCTTTTGATTATCTTTCCAGCTTAAATTCATAACATCCACCAAATGTGATTTTAAATCTGCCTTATTAATTTCAAAAATGATTTCGATACGTTTATCAAAATTTCGCGCCATCCAGTCCGCAGATCCTATAAATACCCGAGGGCTGTCATTATTATTATAAATAAAAGCGCGCGTATGTTCCAAAAACCTTCCGACGACGCTGCGGACTTCAATGTTTTCACTCAAGTCTTTTACCCCCGGAACTAAACAGCATATGCCTCGCACGACAATCCGTATTTTCACACCGGCTTGAGAAGCTTGATACAATTTGTCGATGATCACATGATCTTCCAAAGAATTCAATTTAGCGAAAATCTTTCCATTTTTATATTTTTCTTGGAACCTTATTTCCCGCTCGATCAAAGCTAATGTGTATTCCCGCAAATTTTCCGGTGCTGTGACAATAGCTTGCCATTGTGTTGGCTGAGAATAACCGGTGATCACATTGAATAATTCAGAGACATCGCGGGCAATGTCTTCGTTGACGGTAAAATATCCCAAATCCGTATATGTGTTCGCCGTCTTTTCATTATAATTTCCCGTCGACAAATGAACGTATCGGCGGATCTTTCCTTCTTCTTCACGGACGATCAAAGTCATTTTAGAATGCACTTTGAGGCCGGGGAGGCCATAAATGACATGACAACCGGATTCTTCCAATTGGCGTGTCCAACGTATATTATTTTCCTCGTCGAACCGTGCTTTTATCTCAACTAAAGTTGTGACTTGTTTACCATTCTGCGCGGCTTCCTTTAAAGCTTCGATAATGGCGGATCCTTTATTCGTCCGATACAAAGTCATTTTGATAGCTAAGACTTTTGGATCACGCGCCGCTGATTGAATCAAGTCCACCGTCGGGAAAAAAGACTGATACGGCATATGAATCAGCATGTCTTGTTCTTTAATTTTCTCGAAAATATCGTCGTATTCTATTTTACGGGGGATATGTGTATCGTAAGTGATGCGGGCGGTGTCGACTTGATTAAACAATTCAAAAAGAAAGGTCAAATCAAGGCTCGCCTTAATTTTAGTTACTTCATTTAAAGGAAAATTAAGACCCTCGCATAATATGCCTAACAGCTCGGAACTACAATCGCCTTCAACTTCCAAATAAACCGGATTAGCAAATGATCTTTGTTTAACCTGCTCGTCGATCATTTTTAATAAATCTGCTGTTAATACCTCATCGCCTTCAATCTCACTGTCACGAATAACCCTAAATAACGTAAACTCCGTAATAGGAAATCCTCTAAAGAGGTTGGGAAGAAATTCTCTGATCACTTCTTCTAAAAGAATAAAATGATATTCATCGCGCGGCGAAGGCAATTTAAGCAGTCTGGGAATATTTTTTGGAACAGGAACAATGGCTAAATGGTTTTCGCCTTTTTTGTCAATATGAACGGCAAATGATAAAGTTTTCGACGGAAGAACCGGAAACGGATGCCCGGGGTCAACCGCCATCGGCGTAAGAATGGGAAATAAAGTCGTCTCAAAGTAATCCTTGATAAATTTTTTCTGATCGTTTTTCAACTCCGACAAATTCTTTATAAAAATCCGATGATTCACTAATTCTTTGAGAATTTTATCATTGTAAATTTCATACAAAGTATCAATTAACTGATGTGATTTATCGAGGATCATACCCATTAATTCCGTTGGCGTATAACCATAACGCGGATCATTATTGATTTGTGTTTCAATCGTATTCTTCAGACTAGCGACACGAACCATAAAGAATTCATCCATGTTACTGACGAAAATCGCGCAAAACTTTGCCCTTTCTAAGACAGGATTCGATAAATCCGTGGCTTCATTCAATACGCGTTCATTGAACAACAGCCAGCTGTAATCTCGGGGAATATATTTTTCTCGGTCACTGTTCGTTCGTTTCATAATTTTATTTCGATTGTATTTTTAAGGTTAATTTATTACCGGAAATTTCTTCAAAAAATTTCTTTCGTTCCAAAAAAGATGTTTTTTCCAACGCCATACTATCTTGAGCCGTGACGATCAAATTGATTTCGCCCGGTTTAACAAATTCGACGTCAATCTTCTTAACTTTCTGTTTATGCGACGCGTCCAGCGCATTAGCAATTCTCAATAAAGACGCCAACTTTTGAACGAGTATCTGTTCATTGGATGTCAAATTCTGATAATAATAATGTGAATCCTGTGGTGCTGCTTTACGGTGATACCGGGCGATGCAGGCAATACAGCGTATTTCATCCGACGTCAAACGGAAAAGGCTCAACGAATTGATGATGTATTCGGTGTGTTTATGCGACGATCGATTATTGATAAAAAGACCAATATTGTGCAGATACGCCGCCAAATTTAAATAGAGCAAGTCTTTATCTTCCAAACCCATGGATGATTGAAACTGTTTGAATAATTCCTCGGAAAGCTGGACAACATGTTTGGCATGTTTGATATCCAGATCAAATTTATGACACAAAAACTTAGCAATGGAAACCAGTTGATTTTCTTTATTGTATTTCTGGGCCAATTCCATCCTAAAAATGATGTTAGCCAAAAGCGCTTCGGACAAGGACGTTTCCAAAATATTGATAGTCCTCTTCTTCAGTAATTTAAATAATTTGTTAAGAATGATCGCGTACCCGTCGATTGAATCGGCTAATTCAATCGGAATATTATAAAAATCGGATAGATCGTCGAGGTTTTTTCCCTGTATTCTAGAAATCAGTTGATTAGATTCACGGAATTTGAATTGAAAAAAATTGGTCTGACGGGTTTTATTGGGAAGAATTTTATGCAGCGCCGATGAATAACTTTCATCGATCAAAATAATATCGTCGATCTTAATATCCGGAAATGAACGTTTGGTATTAATAATCTCATTCTCGACATACTCCTCGAGGGCCTGATAAATTTCTTTCTTCGTTCCTTCAATCTGATTTCTAAATTGGGTTAAACGCAAAGTCCCCAAAGGCATGCCGAAACTAGCTACGGCAAAACCTTTTTCCAAAACCGAAATGTCTAAAGAACCCGCCCCGAGTTCCACAATCAGAAGATTTTTGTCATTGATGGGATACGTCTTCCCTAATTTATAGGATAAAAATGCGTCAATATAATAAACCACATCCCCCACATTGAGGACTTCAATCTCATAACCGGTCATCCGTTTGATTGTATCGAGGAAAATATCTTTATTAAGGGCTTCGCGAACGGCCGTCGTGGCAATGACTTTGACCTTCTCTATCTGATACTGAGCGATGACACCTTTATATTTGTTTAGAACACTAATCACATCGTAAAAAATATCCTGGGAAATCTTTCCCTTATAAAAGGTGCTTTTTCCGATCGCATTGATATTTTTCAATGTTTCTAAAATCTTAATTTCTTGGCCGACATCTTCCCCTATAACCAGTTTGGTGGAATTCGACCCTATATCAATAACCGCTGCTCTCATATTTCTCCGCCCTTCATAAGGATGACATTATACTATATTTCCTTTTAAACTCAAATCATGCTTTCCATCCATATGTCTGAAGAATTTTCCCAAAGTTACTAGTTTAATAGACATACAGCACTTCCTTAAGCGTACTGTATATCTATTCAGAAGGCAAGTTTTTTGGAAGGGTATATTGCGGGGGTAGAGGGGTGATTTTATGGTAGGGTCTAAATAGGCTTCTTTAAATTCCACAATTAATAATAACCCGCACATGTGAGCAGTGTGTGACGCTTATGTAAACAATAGGAAAAATGAACAAAAAAACCCGTTTTTCTTAAAAATATAAGAAAAACGGGTTTAATTTTAACAAGATTTATAATCTATAATATCTAAATTGATTGATTACAATTTGACAACAGATTTAGCTTGTTCACCTTTTGGGCCGTTTGCAATCTCGAATTCAACCGCTTGACCTTCTTCAAGAGTTTTGAAACCTTCACCTTGAATGTCGCTGTGATGTACGAAAACATCTTTGCCTGATTCCTGTGCGATAAAACCAAAACCTTTTTGATTGCTGAACCACTTTACTGTACCTCTAGCCATTTAACTATATCCTCCTTGAATAATTAATATATATAGCGACATTTTCGGATATAAAAAAACCGCAAGGTCAATGTTCTCTAACCTTACGGTCTAGATCTTATTTCCTCTAACATCACTACTTAGAGGAAAGTATGTACTATTTTCCAAAATTTGTCAATTAAATTTTTTCTTCCCTTTGTACTTAGAGCGGCCGGAATCTTGCCCCTTTTGAGTGGCTTTTTGCACGAATTTTCGATCGCCTTTTTCCAATTTATTCAAGGAATGCAGGACAATTTCTGCTTCATTAAAAGGAAGAGTCACAAAAGAAAATTTGTCCAGCACCTGAACGTCCCGGATAGCGCTATGAGAAACACCACATTTTTTAATGATAATCTCAACCAGCTTTTTGGGGTCCATTCCATCCACTTTTCCGCTTTTGATAAACAATCGTGTCTTACCTTTGTGATCAACTGGTGAATCATTGATATGGGAATAACTTTTTTCATCCAGCGTATCCTGAAAAGAGTATTCGAGTAAAGCCGCCAAAACGGTTTGCGGATCATTAAGCTCTAATAATTCTTGAGACATAGTGAGATAATGCTGTTGCGGCGGTGATTGAATGATTTCATTAATTTCATTGATAAGTCTGTTCTTTTTTGTCGTTATTAAAGCTTCCACCGTCGGTAATTTGGCTTTCTTAATATCTGTTTTAATCACCCGTTTAATAACCTGTAATTTGCGATATTCTTCCGACGTGATAAACGTGATCGCATTTCCTTCTTTTCCCGCGCGTCCGGTACGCCCGATACGGTGAACATACGCCTCTGGGTCTTGCGGAAGTGAATAATTGATTACGTGCGTGAGATTTTGAACGTCAATTCCTCGCGCGGCCACATCCGTAGCGACGAGAACATTAGTCACGCCTTTTCGAAAGTTATTCAGCGTTTTCTCCCGAATATTTTGAGAAATATCACCGTGTAAACTGGCGGCATCATAACCTCGTTCAATCAAATGCGAGGTAACTTGGTCGACATCAATTTTGGTTCGGCAAAAAACGAGCCCATAAAATTCTTCCTCAATGTCAATAATCCGGCATAAAGCCTCAAATTTATCCGACGAGGAAACTTCAAAATAAATCTGCTGAGTCTGAGACGTCGTTAATTGATCTTGAGTAATCTTGATGAATTCATATTCCTTCATATATTTCTCGGCGATCTTTTTGATCTCATTGGGCATGGTCGCGGAGAATAATAATGTTTTCTTATTTTCATTCGTTGTCTTGATGATTTCTTCAACTTCTTCCAAAAATCCCATATTTAACATTTCATCAGCTTCGTCTAAGACGAGATATTGGATTTGATCTAATTTCAATGTTTTTCTGTGTAAATGATCAATGATGCGTCCAGGTGTTCCCACGACGATATCAACACCTTTTTTTAAACTGCGTAATTGCAAACCAATCGCTTGGCCTCCATAGACGGGAACAATGGTAAAAGCGCGGGAGCCTTTAAACGAACTAATTTCTTCCGTAACCTGAATCGCTAATTCCCGAGTCGGTGTTAACACTAAGGCCTGTACAGACTTAGATTTTGGCTTGATTTTCTCCAAGATGGGCAATCCAAACGCCGCCGTCTTACCTGTTCCCGTTTGCGCTTGGGCCACAATGTCTTTGTTGCCGGTTAAAATAGCCGGTATGGCTTTTTGCTGAATAGGCGTGGGAACTTCAAATCCCCGGTCCTTTAAAATTTTTAACGTTTCTTTTGATAAACCTAATTGTGAAAAATCATTCATAAATTACTTTTGCCTTTCATCCAAAAACTGTTGATATATCATTATTATTTTTTAATTGCGATAGCGTTGATTTCTTCCAAGGCTGGAACATTCACATGGAATGTTTGAGCCTGTTCGATGGCCCGCTGTAATCGCGCTTGAGCGGACCTTCCCATGCAAACATGATCGAGATCGCCTTCAAAAGCCTTTACCATACTTTCTATCAATCGCTCTTTATTTAATTCTTTACCGATCATTTTGAATTGAATATTCAGTACATCCTCCGCCACTGTTCGTGCGAACTCTTGATGATGTTTCCATAATTCCCCGACGGTTCCGCCGACCTTCAAACCGCATACGTTCGTGGTGATAATATATAAATTCTTGAGAACTAATTCAAAAAGAAGATCATCAGTGCTGGTCAAAATCCTCGTCGGTATTTTCATAATTCCGAGCGCATCCGATACCATCTGCGCGTGCGACCCAAATACGGGCGAAGGAATAATCACCTTAAAATCTTTAGGTTGTTTTTTTTCAAACCATACAGAAATAACAGTTGGCTGTAAAATATGATGAGTCGTCCAATCTTTGGGAAGAAGTTCATTCTGAATCAAAACCAACTTATCCCTCCATGGCTGGGGAATTGAATTCATAACCGCATGAAAATCTTTCTCACCGACAGCCACAATCACCGCTTGAAATTCCGGACCTTCCTTGGATGCTTGATCTAAATTCATTCCCCGCGTAATGGGATAAACCGGGTTCCCAAGCTTCAACAATCCTCGCGCGAATACTCCTCCGATTTCTCCCGCACCGATAATAGCAACTGGCTTTTTCACTCGTTCATTCCTTATCAAAAACAAATAATCTCGCTAACTTTATAAATTGGAAAGCAAACAAATTTTCATTATACATAAATACCTGAATTATACAAAACTTTGATTTGAGGGGAGAAAAAACCCGCGTTTCTAAATATTAAATGTCCGGAAGGGTCGCGTTAGAAAGATATATTTCTAAAATGCTCATAATATCATGCCGGGTAATAATACCGGTGACTTCCCTGCGTTCATTGATAACAGGCACACCACCCATCTTTTTTGTAACCATTAAGTGAACGGCTTCTTTAACTGAATTATCAGAAGTAAGTGTTTCCGGATTTTTGCGCATAACCCGAGAAAGGATATACCCCTCCAATGTCTTCGGATCATAGAAACATTGCCCGTCTTCCACGAGAAGTTCAATGGAAACTTCAACATCACCCTGTATGTTTTTTCGAGGAGCAACCGTCCGGTAAAGATCTCTTTGCGAAATAATTCCAACAAGCCGTTTTTGTCCGTCCACAACAGGCATATGACGAATTCGGCGTTTGATAAATTCCCTTTCCACCATACTCAAATCGGAATCTTCGCTCACCGTAAAAACAGGCTTACTCATGACATGTTCAATTTTTAAATGGCTAAACCCATTTTTACTTAACTGATTAAATAATTCGTCTTCTGACATTTAAACCCTTTTGATTCCAAGAGTATATCTTACGAGCGATTGGCTTGTCGCCCAATCATTCCCTCACGGATTTGTAAACTCAAGCTTGTTTCCGACGATTTTTCGATAATAACAACCAAATCTTGTCTGACCATTTTTGTGTTTGGTATGGCATGAACCTTTTCCCACCATTTTGACTTGATAAAGTAATGAATTTTGCTCGCAATTTACATACACACCGACGATGTCCAGCTGATCACCCGACGTCAAACCTTTGACCCACAATTCATTGCGCGAGGTGCTCCAGAATGTAGCTACTTTATGCTCCAAAGTATGTTTTAAAGCCTGATCATTCGCATAACCAATCAACAAGATTTCTTTTGTTTTGTCATCCTGAACCACGACGGGAACAACCGCTTCTTTAGTCTGAGCAATTTTGCGTAATTTCTCAAAATCAATCAATACTTGTTCGCTTTCTTCAAGCAGGTTGGAGGAAATTTCTCCTTTAAAATCTTTACGATTCATAACACATTCCTTTTTATTAATCAGCTTCACATGCCTAAGTCGGTAACGGGCGCTTTTCCGTATAATAATAGAGCCCTCATTATACATGAAACCTTAAATAATACAAATCAAGCCTTTGGGGGACTTAAATTAGGAAATCTTGATTTTCTGAGGATTCCAAGATGGGGCGGGATATTTCAACTTCAAGCGTTTCATCCGTTCGACGATAATTTCGGTGACAATAAGATCGCGGTACCATTTATCATTCGACGGAATAACATACCAAGGCGCATTCGGCAGGCTGGTTTTCGATAAGAGCGTTTCATAGGCGACTTGATAAGCATTCCACAATTTTCGTTCCTTTAAATCTTCGGGATTAAATTTCCAGTGCTTTTTAGGATCATCTAACCTTTCTTGAAGTCGTTTTTTTTGTTCATCTTTACTAATGTGCAAATAAAATTTTAAAATAATCATCCCCTCATCCGTCAACATTTTCTCAAACTTAACGATATGATCATATCTTTTGTTTATAATCGCGGCCGGAAGAAGTTTGTGAACACGCGGAACGAGCACATCCTCATAATGGCTGCGGTTGAAAATAACTATTTTCCCTTTTCCGGGCATTTCCTGATGGACACGCCATAAATAATCATGCCGCAATTCTTTTTCGTCGGGCTTTTTGAATGAGGCCACACTTATACCTTGCGGATTAACGCCTTCAAACACGTGACGGATAGCGCCGTCTTTTCCGCCGGTATCCATGGCTTGGAACATAACCAGCATAGGAAATCGCCCATCCACATAAAACATATTTTGCAATTCAACCAGCTGTTTCTTCAATTCACTGAATTTCTTTTGTGCTTCCGCTTTGTTTCCATCAGAATGTGCCTCGGCATCAGGACTGATTTGGGATAAGCGTATTGATTTTTTATTTTTCATAAGGTGTGCGCCTAACATGTAATATGATTATGATTTTCTTAAATTGTTTGCTACCATTCTTTATTCATATTTTATATAACGTTGTATCAAATATGAATTTTACATTATATAGAATTTAATTATAATACTACAAAGTAACATCCTATTACAGGCATTCCTTTATGGTCCAAACAATTCAAAAAATCGGCAGGTCAACAATAGCATTAATCCGCGAAATCGGCAGTATTGGATGTTTTGTTTCCACGGCCGTGTTTTATATTTTTACACCTCCTTTCTTGTGGAATCGATTAATCCGTCAACTTTACTTTATCGGCGTCAAAACAGTTTTGATTGTCTTATTAACCGGTTTGTTTACCGGTATGGTCTTATCTTTACAGTCCTATTACGTGCTCGTAACGTTTGGAGCGGAATCCAACCTAGGATCGATTTTAGGTTTATCCTTAGTCAAAGAAATCGGTCCAGTTATTACCGCTTTGATGATTATTGGACGAGCCGGTTCAGCCTTAACCGCTGAAATTGGAATCATGCGTATGTCGGAACAGATTGACGCGCTGGACGCCATGGCTCTCAATCCCTATAAATATTTAGTCATTCCAAACTTGATAGCGGGTGTCATTGCCTTTCCCATCTTAACTTCATTTTTTATCCTTTCCGGAATTTGGGGTGGTTTTTTAGTCAGCGTCAAATTAACCGGCTTATCCAGTGGATTGTTCTTCGGCCCCATGGCCGATTCGATTATGCCCCATGATCTTTTGCTCGGGTTATACAAATCTTTAAGTTTTGGTTTAGTTGTTACATCCATTTGCTGTTATAAAGGATTTTTTGCCGGTATTGGTTCTGGTTTTGGCGCACAAGGCGTCAGTAAAGCGACAACGGACGCGGTCGTTCTTTCCTCCGTGCTCATTTTGGTCGTCGATTATTTTATAACCTCTATTATGTTAATGAAAATTACCTATGGTTGAAATTGTTGATCTCTATAAAAGTTTTGATAATAAAATGGTTTTGAACGGAGTTAATCTGAAGATTAATCGAGGTGAAACCTTTGCCCTCATTGGCGCCAGCGGTAATGGTAAATCTGTCCTGCTCAAACATATGTCTGGCCTTATGAAACCCGACCGCGGTAAAATTTTGATTGATGGTCAGGATATCAGCTGTTTGTACGGCAAAAAACTTAAAAAACTCAAAGATCGTATCGGCGTTGTCTTTCAATTCGGGGCCTTGTTTGATTCTCTAACTGTTTACGATAATGTAGCCTTTCCCCTCGTCGAGAAAACAAAATTGAGCGCGGCTGAAATCGATAAAAAAGTTTTAGAAGAATTAGACATTGTGGGTTTAACCGGCGAAGGTCACAAATTTCCAGCACAGATCAGCGGAGGAATGCGAAAACGGGTAGCCGTGGCTAGATGTCTGGTCATGAATCCGGAAATTATTTTTTTTGATGAACCGACGACTGGCCTTGATCCGGTCATTGCCAATTCCATCTACCGCACGATTAAAAGTCTTCAAGAACAGCGCAATTTAACCAGTTTTATCATCAGCCATGAAATACCCGGCATTTTCAAAATCGCTGATCGAGTGGCCATGCTGCATGAAGGGCGCATTGTACAGGTGGGAACATCTGAAGAAATTATAAATACAAATAACATCACCGTCAGAAAGTTTCTTCAAGGTGAGATTGAATAAAATATGAAAGGTGGAATAAAATGAAAAAAGGCACTCTTGAATTAATGGTCGGGATGTTTATCGTCGCCGGATTTTTGGCCATGGCCTACATTTCGATCAAATTAGGACAAATCGAAATATTCAATCGTAACTATTATTCATTGAATGCCACGTTTCCGACGGTAAACGGACTTAGAAAAGACACCAATATCGAAATAGCGGGTGTTCCCGTCGGTAAAGTGAAAGAAATTCAGCTTAAAGATAATCAAGCCATTGTCATTCTGGATATCAAAAAAGAGATATCTATTCAAGACGACGCGATCGCGGCCATACGCACAAAAGGTTTATTGGGTGATAAATATATTGAAATTCTTCCCGGAGGGTCCAATACTATTCTTAAAGCGGGCGATGAAATCTTCAACACCGAACCGCCCTTTGACATACTCCTTGTTATCAAAAATATGGCACTTACCAACAACAAATAAAAGAATGGAATTTATGAAAAAATCGATCTACGCTCTTCTCTTCACTTTGATTGCATTAAACATGTATTCTCCGTCGGAAGTATATGCCGAAACACCGGGTGAATTAGTAACCAATACAGTTAAGCAGGGAGTACAAATTCTCGAAGATCCTGTTTTAAAAGGTCAAACCGAACTTCGCCGCGAAAAGCTTTGGGAACTTCTTGAACCGGTATTCAGTTTTGAAGAGATTGCCAAATTCGCGCTTGGCCCCCATTGGCAGAATATATCCGCGGCCCAGCAAAAAGAATTTACCGATTCATTCACGACGGTTCTTAAGGATCTTTATCTTAAAAGATCCGATGAATATCAGGGTGGTGACGTCATTTATGTTCGTGAAATTGTCAAAGGCGACCGCGGTAAAGTGCAGACCAATTTTATCAAAGATGATGAAAAAGCCGTCGTTGATTTCAGCATGAAGAAAATAAATAATGCGTGGAAGGTTTACGATATCACGATTGAAAATGTCAGTTTATTAACCAATTACCGCACACAATTTAATAGCATGCTGGCCAAATCATCTTTCGAAGAAGTGCTGCAGAAATTAAAAAATAAAGAACTTACCGTCGAGGAACCTCAAAAATGAAAACAAACATCATACGATGTCTCACAACCTTATTGATCATTTACCTGATGAACGGTTATTCATGGGCCGCCGCCACATTACCTAAGGATGATAACAGCGTCACCGAGGGAATTGCTGATGATAACTTTGACATTGATGATGACACGGACACGTATGAACCGATCACCATCAACGATCCTTATGAAGGTTACAATCAGTTTATGTTTAAGGTGAATGATTGGATTTACGATCACTTATTTTTAGCAAAAGCATATGACTTCATTGTTCCGGAACGTATTCAAAAATGTTTTTATAACCTCTTTGAAAATGCGCAATCCCCGGTTCCATTTTTTAATAATGGGTTTCAACAAAAATATAAAAGATCTGCCGTCGTTTTAGGACGGTTCCTTGTCAATTCTACCGTCGGTGTTGGCGGATTATTTGATCCTGCCCAGAAGTTTTTACACTGGCCGAAATACAGTGAAGACTTTGGACAGACATTAGGATTTTATAACATGAAATCCGGTCCATATATTGTTCTTCCACTTATGGGCCCTTCCTCGGGACGTGATGTGATTGGATTGATTGGCGACGCGGCTTTAAGCCCATTTCTTTGGCTCGGCATCTATGAAGTATACCCGGAAGATGTATTCAAATATCTACCCTACCT
>JAGOSC010000095.1 GCA_018062515.1 Candidatus Omnitrophota bacterium | reverse complement strand
TATGTATGATCGTTTAGAATCGGCGTTGGTATTAATTGCCCAATACCTGTCGGCGTATGATTGTGAAATAAAACTAAAAAAACTTTTAGATCAGTTAGCCGGAAAATACCAGGCGAAATATCATTCCAAAGATCCGCGCATTTTAGCTCATTACCTGTTTGAGGAATACGGCATGCAGGGGAATGAAGATGATTATTACAATCCCCAAAATAGTAACCCGATTTACGTCATTAAAGAGAAAAAGGGAATACCCATCAGCTTGGCCAGCATTTATATGCTCGTCGGAGATCGTCTAGATATTCCGGTCGAAGGCTGCCCGTTTCCCGGTCATTTTTTGGCCAGGGTAGAATTGTCCGGTAAAATCGCTTTTGTTGACTGTTATAATTCCGGTCAAATTATCATGGAAGAAGATTTTGTCGGTATCAACGAGGAAATGACCGAAAATGTGTCGGATTCTCTGACCGAGAGAATTGATGCCGAAGGAATGATTCGCCGTTATTTGGCTAATTTAATTCGGGCTTATCAAATCAATGAAGACCAAGATTCTTTGGAGTTTATCGTCGGATTATTTAAAGATCTTGATTTACGGTTGGCCACTCAAATGCTTAATAATATTACGCCTAATGATATCATTAATGGGATTAGGCCAAAATATCGTCCTGGAAATGTCGTCAAACATACGCGATATGGTTATCGCGGAATCATTGTGGACGTTGATATGCAATGTAAGGCCACGGATGAGTGGTATTACGGTAATCAGCTTCAGCCTTCAAAAAATCAACCATGGGTTCATCTATTAGTCGATGATTCTGAACAAGTCACTTATGTCGCCGAGAACAATTTGGAAGAAGATGATACGAGTCAGGAAATTGTTCATCCATTGGTTTCATACTTTTTTATACGTTCCAAACAAGGATTGTATATCAGAAACGATAATGCCTGGCCGGATACAGAATTATAACTTTTTGTTATAAAACAGTTGACATGCACAAATTTGTGTGGTAAAAAAGTTGCATGACAAATACAAAACTAACTGAGAAACAAAAGAACGTATTAAAGTACATTTACCAATCCATACGGCAGAAAAGACTGCCACCCACCATTCGCGAGATCGCTAAAGAGTTTGATTTTTCTTCAACGGGAACCGTCCGAGATTATCTAAAAGCTTTAGTTACAAAAGGTTATATAAAAATAACCGCAAATAAATCTCGAGCAATTGAACTTATTTCTGATGCCCTTTTTTCGGTTCCTATCCTTGGGAAGGTCCAGGCTGGACTTCCAGCCTTGGCTGTAGAGGAAATTGAGGGTTATTTAAATCTAGATAATCTGATGTTTTCTGATGAATCGACGTTTGCCTTAAGGGTACGTGGAGACAGCATGATCGATGCGGGAATTATGCCCGACGACCTGGTATTAGTGAGAAAACAAAGTATGGCTCAAACTGGAGAAACCGTTGTCGCTTTAGTTAAGGATGAAGCCACGGTCAAATATTTAGGAAAAAAACAAGGCCGCTATTTCCTAGAGCCAGCCAATCCGAGATATCAACCGATTCTCGTTGATGAGGATATTTCCATCATCGGTAAGGTGATTAGCGTCGTACGAAGATACAGCTAATTCTTTCCCAACCTAAACCTGCATTTTTTACTTTTTATTTTTCCGTTTGTCAATTAAGTATAGACATAGGATAATAACCCTGCCTTAAATTAATTTGTTACAGGAGTTATCACATCATAACTTTTTTAAGCCAACATTTCGAAGAATTTATTTTTATTACCGCCGGGCTATTTAGTGCTTGTTTGGGCTTATATCTAATCGTCTCGGTAAAACAACGTCCCCTGGAAACCCAACTACGTTCATATGCCAACATTGCTATAGTAACATCCATGTTTTGCTTGACGGCATTCGGGGGAGCATTAACAGTAGCTATATATTGGGCTAATAATAAAGTTCCTTTTGTTGATTTTGATATGTATGAAAAAATGTCTAAAAACACCGACTGGGTGAAGGAAGAATTGGATTTATACCTGGTCAATGAAAATATTTTGGTTTCCATGGATTTAAATGGGAAGGATCAGACAAAAGTTTTCCAAGTCGAGGAAGAAATCCGAGATTTTCAATTCTCTCCTGATGGTAAATACATTCTTATATCAACCTACACGGGAATCTATGTTTACGATCGAGCTAATAAATCCCATTGGTTAGTTGATTCTGTCAGCCTAACGCCTGATTTAGATGATGTAAAAGGCACGATTAGTGGTATTAGCTGGTCACCGACGAGTAAATATTTTTCTTACGAAAAATCCCGTTGGTCAAATTTTGGTTCTCAAAGTAGCGTTTACGTTTACCAAATTGATTCGCCTGAAAAACGGCCTATAAAAAGTCCGACTATGGAATTATCTTCGCTTCACTGGGATTCAACAGGAGAGAATTTGTATTTTTTAAAACATGGATCTAATGAGCTCGACGAGAATAAAATTATTTATAAAATCCAATTGTATCGTATTGCCCTTAGTGATTTAAATGTTCAATTGGTCACGGATATCTCGATGGATGAAAACAAATTTCCGACTCCCCATTTGGAAATGTTGGGTATTCATCTCTATCAGCCTTATAAAAGTTTATCGTATGCCCGAATCAGAGATTATGAGGAATTGGTTTCAAAAAAAGGTGATGTTATCGGTATTGATGAATATAATTTTCTCTATTACAAAGATAAATGGTTTCGAAAACGTTTATTCAAAGTTAAGCGGGAAGTAGACAATACTAAACTACCGACCTATTTAAATACCCAGGGAGAACCTGTTTTACAGCAAATCCGTTGGACTCCTTCCGGTAAATACGTCGTTATGGATCATCCTTACTGGGGAATTTTAATCCTTGATCCCAAACATCGAAAAATTGGTCAGCTTTATCCATTTGAAGTGAGCGCGTACGGTTGGTATTCAAAAGAATGAAATCAAATTTCTTGTTTTCACAGGTGATTCCTTATAGAATATGTTTATTATTCAAAGATCGTCTATGGAAATTGTCTCGCCTTTAAATAAATCCTAGAGCAATTTGTTTATACAATAAATTATATTAAAAAATTTTGAATCAAACAACCCGCCTAGTATATCGGCGGATATAAAAAGAAGGAGGCTGTATTAATGAAAAATTCGTGGCTGGTTTGGGTCTTTATTGTGGGAATGGTTGTAACCATTTTAATAGCTTTTAATTATCAAGGGGCGCAGGAAACAATTCCGCTCAGCGAAATCTTTCCGGATACGGTGACAAATGCGGTAGAAATTGAATACGTGGATGATCAGATCGCTCAGTCAGGCAAGAGTGAAGATACTGTTCCGTCGGCAAAAGAAACGACCAATAATTTCGCCGCTACTGCAAAAGAGGAAGTGTCAAAATCGTCAACTGCCACAATAGAACCAATTGCCAAAGAAGTAAAGAAGACGGTTGAGAAGGTGCAGGCACCGGCCGCTTCAAAAGATTCGAAATATACCATTCAAGTTGCATCCTATAAAGATAAGATTAATGCGGAACGAAAAGTCAGCGAGTTAGAGAAGAAAGATTATAAGGCATACATAGTATCCAAAGAATTGTTCGGTAAAGGAACATGGTATCGAGTGAACGTAGGCGGATTCTCGACGAAAAAGGAAGCGGATGAATTTTTGACGAACATTAAAAAAGACTATTCCGGAAGCTTTGTTATATTAATAAAATAATACATTTTGGTGATTAACATTCCCCAATATCCCGTTCATTTCAGCTGGAGATTGGGGATTTGTTTTGTGGGGAACATGATTTACTATGACCATTGATAAAAAAGATTTTATGATTTGTCTCTTCATCGCCGTAGCCAGTCTTTTCATTTTTACGAATGGACTTAATGTGCATGGGTTTGAGTTTAGAGACGATGAAGTATTTTATTTTAAAAGCACCAATGAAATGATTCAGAGTGGGGACATTATGTCTCCGAAATATTTTAGTGAGAATCGTTTTCAAAAACCGATTTTATTCTACTGGTTTATCCTTTTATCCTATAAATTATTCGGTATCAGCTGGTTTTCGGCGAGATTTGTTTCGTGCCTTTTTGCCTCGGGGACGCTGGTCGTGACCTGGTTGATGACAAAATCATTATTCAATCGGAAAATAGCTTATTTAAGTACGCTTATCTTATTAACCGTTCCTTTGTTTTTCCGACATGCCAAGAATGCCGTTCCCGACGGTGCCTTGAATTTTTTTATCGCATTAGCTTTATATTTTTTCGTTCGTTTTCTTTTGGAAAAACATGCTTACCGCTACAGTCTATTTTTTTTCATAGCATGCGCGTTGGGATTTATGGTTAAAGGTTTTGCCGCTATCATTGTGCCGTTCTTGACAATTATTTTATATTCCATGTGTCGACGGGAATGGAAAATTCTTAAGGATATGCGGTTTTTTATGGGAATAGCTTTAATGTTTTTAATCATTTCCCCGTGGTTTATCTATATGATTAAACAGTACGGAACGGATTACGTGAATTATATGTGGAATCATGAAACATCCGATCGATTGCTAAAGGTAGATAGGGATAATTTTTTCTGGGTTAAGATGAAAGATTTCCTGCAGCACATGGTGTTTTATATCCAGATTATCCTCCAACAGTTTGCCCCTTGGAGTTTTCTTTCTTTGTTAGGTTTTGGACTTGCCATATCGGTTACAGGTAAAACAAAACTCGAGAGTGATCCAATTGTTTTTATGCTATCATGGGTGTTTGTAGTGTATTTCTTTTTTTCATTTATGTATTTTACGATCAGCCATTATATGTTAGTTATGTCTGTTCCCGTCGCTGTTTTGACAAGTTATTTCCTGCTTTACCCTTTTGAAACCAAGGATTTTTGGCAACAATTTTTAACTTTTTTTAGAAAATATTATGTGCTTTTTGCATTCACAGTGTTGACGATCGTGTATTCTTTTATTCTGATTTTCTTTGGATATTTGCCCATATTCGGAATTTGCATTATTGCAGTAATCTTTGTGTTAAGCCTAAGCATTATCCTTAGAAGCCAATCTTTATTTGTCGGCCCGATGATGTTGGGGCTTTTGATCGCCCTGATCGGTTATCAAACAGCCTATTTATCGGGACTTGGCTTAACCAATCATACAACGTTGCGAAAATTTGCTCAAACGATCGATCATGGGGAATTAAAAAATTATGCGATTGGAATTGGGAGTCATGACTTACATGAAAATGAACTTCAAATTTATTTTAAGGATGTGAAAATCGAGAAATACGCGAATGATACGGATGACTACACCAGATATATGTTAAGTCAGCTGTTTGGGAAAAATGAAAGTGTTTATTGTCTGATAACGGAAAAAGATTATAATAAATACTTAAAGGATACGGTAAAAAACGGGCAGATTATCCAGCAGGAGTTTATGTTGCGTAAACAGTTGAATCTGGATGCCGAGTTCTTAAAGGCTTTGTTACGTTTTGATCGGCGGGAAATATATGAATATTTTATGGAAAATGTAATCTTAGTTAAGAGGGAGTTCAATGTCTAAATCTACATCCAATGAAAAAAAACTAGAAGTCATTCACTATTCTATTGTTGTTCCGGTTTATAACGAGGAAGATTCTTTAAAACCGCTTTTTGCAGAACTTCTGTCGGTTATGGTTCCGTTAAATGTACGTTATGAAATCGTATTTGTCGACGATTGTTCTTCGGATAATTCTCCTGCGATCATGAACGAATTCCAGCAAAGTTTACCTGAAGTTGTTAAAATTATCCGTCTACCAAAACGCAGCGGCCAGACATTCGCTTTACGAAAAGGTTTGGATGCGTCCGTCGGCGAGGTGGCTATCACTCTCGACGCTGATTTGCAAAATGATCCGGCCGATATTCCAAAATTGCTGAAAATTATCGAAGAAGGTTTCGATTGCGCGTGCGGGTGGAGGAAATCACGGCAAGATACGCCTCTTAAAGCGGGTTTGTCAAAATTCGGAAACGTGCTGCAACGATTATTCACCGGAATGACCATCCACGATGTGTCTTGCACGCTCAGGGCTTATAAACGGCATTGCGTGGGAAAAATTGCGCTGAATTGGGAAGGACAACATCGCTTTATACCAC
>JAGOSC010000037.1 GCA_018062515.1 Candidatus Omnitrophota bacterium | reverse complement strand
CGGAATTGTTTTAATTCATCTTCATTCAATTTCTTTTGCTGATGGCTGATATTTTTTCCTTCACCGCTTTCCCCAAGGCCATAACCTTTGATGGTTTTAGCTAACACAACCGAAGGGGCGCCCTTGAATTCTGTGGCGTGTTTATAAGCCGAGTAAACTTTGAGGGGATCATGGCCGCCGCGTTTTAGATTTTCAATTTGTTCATCCGTTAAATGTTCGACCAGTTTGGATAGTTTTGGATTCGTTCCGAAGAAATGTTTACGGATATATTCACCGGACTCAACGGAATATTTTTGATATTCTCCGTCGATAACCTCGCCCATACGTTTGGCGAGTAAACCTTCTGTATCATTTTCTAAAATTTTGTCCCAATCGCCGCCCCAAATGACTTTAAGCACATTCCATTGAGCTCCGCGGAAGATTGCTTCTAATTCCTGAATGACTTTTCCATTTCCGCGCACCGGTCCGTCAAGACGCTGAAGGTTGCAGTTAATGACGAAAATCAAATTATCTAGTTTTTCGCGAAAGGCGATATTGATAGCACCTAGCGTTTCCGGTTCATCACATTCACCATCACCAATAAAGACCCAAACTTTAGCATCATCTTTTGGTTTTAGTCCGCGATCTTCCAAGTAACGCATAAACCGGGCTTGATAAATTCCGCACAAGGGCCCTAGTCCCATGGAGACGGTTGGAAATTGCCAAAAATTAGGCATAAGCCAAGGATGCGGATAACTGGAAAGACCAGGTGTTGGCTGTAATTCTCGTCGGAAATTGATTAAATTTTCTTCAGATAAACGTCCTTCTAAAAAGGCTCGAGCATAGACGCCGGGAGAGGCATGGCCTTGAAAATAAACGAAATCACCGCAAAAATTATCAGTTCGCGCTCGGAAAAAATGATTAAATCCAACTTCGGCTAATGTCGCAGACGAAGCAAATGTAGAAATATGACCGCCAATACCCGCTTCAGCACGATTTCCACGCACAACCATCGCCATCGCGTTCCAACGCACAACGCTTTTAATGCGGCGTTCAATTTCCCGGCTGCCGGGCATATTCGGTTGGGCTGAAAAGTGAATGGTGTTGACGTAAGGTGTATTAACTGTAAAGGGAAGTGTTACCCCGGATTCTTGAGCACGGATTTGAAGTTGTTGGAGGATTTTTTGGGCTTGGTCGAGTGAACCGTTTTTGAGTATATAATCAAGAGAACTTAACCACTCCTGCATTTCAATGCCGTCAATGTCAGAAGTGTGTTGATTAACGCTGTCTGGTGTCATGTATTACCCTTTTTTTAATATTTATACGTAAATATGGTTGTCTATCAGGTGAGATTTTAAATAATGGGGTTATTGTATTATGCTTTGAGATAATGTGCAAGGATATATTTTGCTTTACGAAATGGATATTTTGTGTGTTATAATCCAAAATCTTTGTTTTGATATTCAGACAATTTTATGAACAATGCAGAAGAGAAAGACTAGAAGAATCCTATATGGGTGAAGCAATTATAACAAATCGGAAGGCGTTTCGGGATTACTTTTTTACCGATCGTTGGGAATGCGGGATTGAACTGATCGGCGCGGAAGTAAAATCCATACGGGCCGGGAATGTGAGCTTTAAAGATACCTTTGCGAGGTTCGAAAAAGGTCAAATGTATCTGTATAATCTCCACATTGAACCGTATAAACAGGCTAGTTACGAAAATTTAGAGCCGGACAGGCCACGCAAACTTTTGCTGCACAAAAAGGAAGTCAAAAAGCTGGAGAATGAGTCCATAGTAAAGAGTTTAACCATCATTCCAACCAAGTTGTATTACAATAAGCGGGGATTTGTTAAGGTAGAGATCGCTTTATCAAAGGGAAAGAAGTTTTATGATAAAAGGGAAGATATTAAAAAACGTCAAGTTGATAAGGATTTAAAACGTGCTGTTCATACGGCAAGGAAACGATAAGTTAATCTCGAATATCGAAGTTCGAAAACCGAAGCAATTTCGAATTTTCGAATTAATAATGTTTCAAACAAGATAATTAAATATTGGGACTTCTGATTTCGGTATTGTTTCGAATTTCGACATTCGGAGTTCGAAATTTTTTGCTATATCAAACTAACGTTCAATTAAACAAGGAGAAAAGATATGTTAACCATTTACGCAATGGATTTATCCGCGCCAGGCTTGAAAGTTTTGTATGTAGCCAATGCGCTTGGACTGCAATACGAGAAAAAAGGAATCAAATTGGCTGAAGGTGAAGGCCAAAAACCGGAATACTTAGCTATTCATCCGGCTGGAAAAGTTCCAGCTATTGTTGATGGAGATGTTAAATTATTTGAAAGCAATGCGATCATCAAATATTTGGCCCGAAAAAATAATTCAGACCTTTATCCGACTGACATCAAACAACAAGCAATCGTCGATCAATGGATTGATTTTGCGTCTTTTCACATCTCGGATGGAGTGTCCCGCGTTCTGTGGAATAAAATTTTTGCTCCGAGAATGGGTAAGGAAGTCGACGCTAATTCGATGAAAACCGGTTACGACTATTTGACTCGGTATTTGCCGATTATCGATCAGCAGTTAGGCAAAAACAAATTCATCGCCGGAGATAAACTCAGCCTGGCGGATTTTGTTCTTTTAGGCTGCACGGATCCATTAGAGGTGATTGAGGTCGACGTCAAGAAATATCCGAAACTCGCCAAATGGCGTGAAGAGTTGGTCGCTAAAGATTTTTATCAGAAGGTTCACAAGTTTTACGGCGAGTCTTTTGCCGCTAAAAAGTGATGGCCGAACACAAAGCATTGCGAGTTCGGTAAAATTTAGCTATACTACGTAAGATTATTTTGTTCTTTCAAATTTCAGGGGTGATTCTGCTTCGTTCAAAAATTTTTGTGTTTGGACGAAGCAGGAATTCTCTGAAATAGTTCTTTTACAATTTGGGGGTGATGTGGTCTCGACTTAAGATGTTTATGCTTTAGGTGGCATGCCGAGGATGTCAGGTTGGCCTCGTTAAATACCCTGGCACACAATAAACGGCGATAATTACGACGCTGTAGCTGAAGCAGAAGCAATTCTTGCTGAAGCGACACCAGTCTTAGTTTAAGAATAAACTAAGCCCTAATATAAATCATTCCTATGGATTTATAAAAGGACCTTTATAGGATAGCCTATCCCAGGCCTAGGGGGATGTGGCGAAACCAATAGGCTGGCTTCAGTCTATCCTGTTCATTGGAGCGGCTGAAGTAAGACTAAAAAATGATCTAAGCATGTAGAGGCTTAAGGCAGGCTCGCTAAGGACCCGGGTTCGATTCCCGGCACCTCCACCATTCTTCTTCGTCAAAAAACTTCGTCCCGGTTGTAGACCGGGACTTTGTGTTTGACTTCGAAGAATGTTCTACGAAGCTAAACACGAAGGAGCGCAGCGACGAAGTATTTGCGAAGTAGAACAAAAATATACCCCCATCGATTCCCCGCAAAATGAAAGGGGAAATCATGTTTATAGTTTATATCCTGCAAAGTAATCTTTATCCTTCCAAACATTACGTCGGCTTTACAAAAAATTTGGATCAACGACTTTCAGCCCATAATGCCAAGAAATCAACATTTTCACGTAAATATGCGCCATGGCATGTTAAATGTTATCTCGTGTTTAATAACGAATATAAGGCTCGCGAGTTTGAACGTTATCTGAAGAAAGGGTCGGGCCACGCCTTCCTCAAAAAACATTTTATTTAACGCATAGTCATATGTTACACTTTTACCCATACCAACAAGTAATTAGGAGGAATTATGGAAATCACTAATATCGAAACAATTCCAGGCCGGCGAATTACTGCGCATTATGGCTTGGTATGCGGCAGTACGGTTCGGTCGAAAAATGCTTTTAGGGACATTGGGTCTTCATTTAAAAACATGTTTGGCGGAGAATTAAAACAGTACACTAAGCTTCTGAATGAAACCCGAAACGAAGCGATTAATCGTTTGAAAGAAGAGGCTACGCAGTTAGGAGCTAACGCGATCGTGAATGTTCGTTTTGCAACGTCGGACGTGGCGGCGGGTGCAGCAGAAATTTATGTTTATGGGACGGCCGTAAAAGTAGAATAGGAGAAATATGGAAGACTTAATTACTGGCGGGTTTTTGGTTGTGTTCTTTATTGTTTCCTATTTTATTGGAACACGTAATGAAAAACGTCATTTCGCCGAGATCATTGAGCGTGAAAAATCCTTAGCTTCACTTCCTGCGGTAACATTCGAAAAGACAGAAGATCGTCCGGTGCAGAGTAGCAAGCTTGTCACCGGAAACGTTGTCATCGCCGGCGATTTTTTTAAGCAGGTCGTCGCTAAACTGGCCAGTTTTTTTGGAGTAAGAATTTCAGTGGCTGAAAGTATGCTGGATCGGGCACGCCGCGAAGCGGTTCTACGTATGAAAGAACAGGCTCATGGAGCGGATATCATTCTTAATGTCAATTTTGCATCGATGAAACTTGGCCAACGTCAACAGATCGTGGGGATAGAAGTTATGGCTTGCGGCACAGCCATTTATTACGCGAAATGAAGTTCGAACAACGTTCTATCGAAAAAAATGTAAATGTCCCGTCGCATAATCAGATGGAAGAATTCATACGTTTGAGTTTGTGGCTGTTGGTTATTGTTTTAGGATCATACTTTGTTTTGGGACTCGCCGCTGAAAAAATCGCTGAGCGCTTGCCGGCTAAATTTGAAAAAGCTATTGCCTCCGCAGTTATTTCTAAATTCGATCAAAATCATTTTCCTCAGACTCAAGAATATTTGCAGAAAATCCTTGATCGTTTGGTGGCCTCCGATAAAAATCTTCCCGATTTTTCCTATAAAATTTTTATTCTCGACGATAAAATTGTTAATGCCATAGCCTTACCCGCGGGAAATATTTTGATTTTTAACGGTCTTTTGGCGGAATTCAAAAATGAGAATCAAATAGCGATGGTTTTAGCCCATGAATTAGGACATTATGCGCATCGTGACCATTTGCGTGGATTAGGTCGCGGTGTCGTCCTTATGTCTATTGCCGCTGTTTTAGGATTATCAGGCGATGCCCCGGGATTTATTGTTCCTTCTATTCAGACTTTTGATTTGAAATTTTCACGTGTTCAGGAGGCCGCCGCGGATAGTTTTGGTATTGATTTGCTGGCGAGTGCTTATGGTCATGTCGGCGGAGCGCTTGAGATTTTTAATATTTTGAAACTGCAGAAAAAGGGAAGCCAAGGACCGGAATTTTTTTCAAGCCATCCGGATACAATTTGGCGTATACAATCATTGAATAATCACATTCAACTTAACAAATATACGGAGCAAAAGACTTTGCCATTTTCTGGATCGGAAATTCTTCCTTTTCCCGAGGAGAAAGAAGATCAAAAGAATGAGGATGTTCAGAAATTGGCGCCCAAATAGCGTCCCTATCTATGTATTTTTTCCATCCCAATTTTAAGAAACCAACAAAATTAAGTATTATTAGCTATGTTGTGTGGGGCATCATAGGTCTTCTTTTTGCATGGTTAATTTTATATTTGAGAGATCACGTTCAAATAGTTAAAAAGATATTGGAAATAAATGAAGACATGTATAAGTTGATTTTTTTATTGTGCGCGTCGGCGCTCGTCGGTATTTCATCTATTGGCGGATTAGTCTATCGAAAATATATTAAAGGCATTCCAAAATGCTCAAATTGCTTAAATTTATTAAAGAACTACGAAATTGATCTCATGCAAGAAAAAATAGAGTGTAAGTTTTGCGGGTTTCAATCCACTTTTTATCAATTTTCTGACAAGATTTTTTTACACGATATTTTTCTAAAAATTCTTAAAAATAAAAATCTTGATCCGATCTTATCGGAAAAAACCGAACAGCTTGTGAAGAAATTTGAGAATTTTGAATTTAGTAAAAAGAAATAATCAACGGCGGGGGTATGAACCAGACTTGATTTCGAAATTTTAAGAGGAGTCGACGATTGATATCGTTCGACTCCTTTTTTGTGGTGTGGTATTATTTTTTAATCAATAATAATCTTCGCAGGAATAGAATAACTCTTCTTTTAATTATGGAAAGTACAAATAAAAAAGTTTTATTAGCGTACATTGATATTTTGGGCTATTCGGAATACGTAAGAGTTAATAGTAATCCATTAGAATTTAAGATTCAGTTGGAAGGAATTTTTGATAGCGTAAAGGAACAATTTCAAAGAATTACTAATACCAATAGTGAAGAATATCACATAGTTCGTGACTATATTCATATGGCTTTGGCTAATCTTGAGTTTTGTATGTTTAGCGATTCTTTAATAATTTGGTTAGATGTAGATGATAGTGTTGATGCATTCAGAATTCCTGAAATTGCGTTTAAGAATGCAGAGCATGAAAAACGGTGGGTGAGCGGTATAACAGATTCCATATATAGATTTTTTTTACAGAACATTGCAATGACAGTTTTTATGTTAACTTGTGAAACACATTTATTGACGCGAGGGGGTATCTCGTTTGGGAGTTTTCATAGTAGTACATTTAAAGAAATAAATGGTGAGTATCTATTTAGTCAGGCTTTAATTGATGCCGTTAACCTCGAAAGAAATGCTCGGATGCCTAGAATTATAATTTCAGATGAAATACATGAAAGATTAAAAGATAGTAAGTGGATGGATCACTCATTAATTTGGACAGATACAGATGGGGAGAATGTGCTAGATATTTATCATTTTCCTAAATTCTTTACTGGGCTTCCTGAGATGATTGAAAGATGCTTTAAAGGACATTTGAAAACGTCAAATAAAGATTCTTTCAATAAGATTATTTCAAAAAGATTAGACGAATATAGCTTTGAGAAAGAAAGTAATCGAAATATTCGAGATATTTGGAATAAGTGGCATTGGTTTAAAGAGTATCATAATAAAAGAATGCAAGAGATAGATAAAAGGTTTGTAATATAAAAGAAATTCCAGCGCTCTTGATAAACTGTAATTAGAGCACGTTTATTCAAGATAATTTAATTCAGAGATGGATACAAAATTACTTAAATGATTTGGTTAAATTTATTTGTCACGACAGGTGTTTTAGTATTGGCCATTTTGAACCATTTTTTGCAATACAAATGGCATGACAAAAGAACTGCTAAACACGGTATCTTCAGAAAACTTGTTTTTTTTGTATTGATAATATTAGGAATTGCTAATATTTGTTTGGTGTATCTCGATCAAGTTAATGACAAAAATTCGCAGCAATCTATAATTGATTTAACTAAGAAATTTGACGACGAAAGTAAACAGGCAAAAGATTTTAGAGAAAAAAACACATTGTTAATGTCGCAAATACAGCCCTTTCTACAAGAGGCGCAGAAACGTTTTCCTAATGAAGCTCCAGACGAAGCTCTCAAAAAGTTAGGTAATGAAGTAGCAGAATTAAAGAATACTATTCGAGACTTTCAAATTCAAGTAGAGATGACTTTCTCAGGGGAGTGGTCTGATGGCTTTGAAGATGGAGGAGAAGTTCTCGCCAACTTGCCAGGTACTGTCGTTAGCTTTGTTCATAGTGGTAATGATCGTAGTAAGGATATTCGTTTTGTCCCAACTTCTATTAAAAGTGTTGCCGATGTTTCGAAGGGAACAAAAAAAGTGAGTATTCTTGCGGATGTGCTGCCAGGACAATACCCATTAGGTAACGCTATTTATGAATTAACGAACTATAATCGAGGAGAGTTTTTGGTGGTTATGATAGATCGTACCGAATTGAAAAATCCCGTAATTTACCTTGAGAGGGTTACTTATTATGTTTTTGTTAACGGAGTTCAAAAAATTTTTCTTTCTCAAGACCCACAATTCCCTATAACATTATTCGAGAAAAAAGACAATACTATCTGGATGGATATCCCAGATATTTTTGCGGAAGCCAGACGTTAATTTTTTCAGCCCGTCATATTGCTCATAACTCGCTACTCCACCATCATAATCGCGCCTTTGAGAGGGCCGGATCTTCCAAAAGTCCAGTTAGTGTTCCCACCAGAGTTGACACAATTTGATACGACCGGACAGTTGACCGCCGTCGAGTTAATATTATTTGAATCTTTGACGTCGAGAAAATCAAGAGTACGTGTTCCTTGAGGATTGACTTTGGCCGCTGTACCGGAAGTACTGGATTCTAAATTAATGCGGTCGTCGGCATCACGCCCGTCGAGTGTCCAATCATTCGAAATAATGATTGTTGCATTCTTTCCAAACGTTAATGTTTCATCCGTCGAATTATCATTCGATTCCGTTTTTATTAAATCATAAAATGTCTCCGAGGCGGATATCGTTTGATTCGTTCCGTCTAAAGTGACCGTACTGCTTCTTTCAATAAAGATACCGCCAAAATTATTCCAGTCGCCCGCTAAATTAATGGAATTATTGACACCGATCTTGGTATCTAAGGTTCCTGAGTTTAAATATAAATGGCCATTGACGTCGAGCGCATCCTGGATCGTGAGTGTCCCAGCGCCGGTGTCGGGTTGATTACCGGCGGCCAAAGCTGAGATTTCCGCTTGAGACAATGCGCGTTTATAAATTCGTAGATCATCAATTTTTCCATTAAAATCCCAGGCGCCGGCACCGCTAAAATCACCCAATACCAAACTACCGCCCCCATTAGCCAGTGTAAATGTCTTGGCCAATGAGAAACTCGGTGTTGCGTCGGCATATCCTTTCCAGGTACTTCCGTCGTATGTGTACGCCACATGATGCCAATTGGTGTCAGGAATCGGAATGGTAGAACCCGTTCTTGGATCGTCTCCCGTATAGCCTCCCGCATAGAACTCGACGTTATTATTCACATATTCCCAAATGACAGAATAAGAATTATCACTGACCGCGGCGTTTGTTTTACTCAAAATGTATCGGTTGCTTTGTGTGAGATTAGCTGGTTTCATCCAAAACGCTATGGTGAAATTGTTGACTAAGTCTAAACTATCGCTGTCAGCAAATTTTATGTGAGCGTTAACGCCGTCAAATACAACGCTGCGTTCATTTTTAAAATTGAGAGTCGGTATGGAGGCATCGGCTGTAGCCGCGTTGAACCAGGCGCCGTCATTATTATAGCCGGAAATATCACATGAATCTTTTACCCCGCCAACGCAAGAATTAGCCGCTGTTTCATCCATTCGCCAATATCCGACGAGCCCATCGTTAATATAGAAATTATTAAAGCTGCTTCCACCGCTGGCCAGTGTTTCACTCGCACCCGTCCCGGTAAACATAACTGTGCTGGTTCCCGACGAGAATGTACTATCATTATCCCAACTACCGTCGAAAATAATGGTGTTTCCGTCGGCGGTGAATGTCCCGTCAATTTCAAGGTCATGTGTCGTAACATTTCCGGAGCTGGTTGAATCGGGTCTAAACGTCCAGCCACTCTTAATGTAAAGTTCTTCTTGAGTTAAATTGCCCGTCGTATCAACTGTTAAATTATTTAGAGCATTCACGTCAAAGAATATATCCTCGTCGCCGGAAACGGAATTATCATAATTCGCTAAATTAGCATTGGTCATGGTCGTCGCCGTATCATTACTTCCGATGGTTAAATGTTCTTCAAATAAAGTCACACCCGCAATACTTCCTGTTCCATCATACTTTGTTACCGCAACGGCTTCGCGGTCATTGCTCGCACCGTCGATAAAGACGGTGATGATGTCTCCTGAATTTGGTTCGTCAAGCCCGGCGATTGACCATGTTCCGGCGACGGTTAATTGAGTTTGAGCCTGCAATGTTGCGTTGTAAGCGACACGGACAGTCCCTGTATCTGTACAGTCGGTCGTTTGATCAACCTGATCGCATGTTCCGGAAAGAGTATAGGGCGGAGGTAATACCCAATGCGGAGCCGCTTCTAAAGAATCCGTGTTTCCACTATCAATTGAATTTGAGCCTGTAATATTGTTGCTGGATGTTTCAGAATCTTTGACGTTGACGTAACTGGCGAATTGAGCAGCGCCGGGCACATCAAATTCAAAACGTGTTCCCGTCGTGCTTGACCTGATGGATAACAAGTTTGATGCGTCCCCATCCAAGGTTAAAGTGCTGGTCACGGTGATGGTTGAGTCTTTTCCAAAAGTAAGGGTATCGGTGGATGCAGTCGTTTTGTCGAAGTTATAGAATGTTTCACTGTATTCTACCGCTTGGCTCGATCCGTCGAGGGTAACCGTTCGCGTTTCTTCATCAAAAATTCCACCTGTGTTTAGCCAATCTCCGGCCAAGGTAATGTCATGGCCGTTGACATCTAAGGTTCCTGAATGAAGATACAAATCGCCGGTTACATCTAAGTCGTCTTGTAAACTGAAGGTCGCCGCACCGGTGGCCGGTGTATTACCAGACGCTAAACGTCCGATTTCGGTGGCTGTTAATCCTCGGTTATAAAGCCGTACATCATCCATTCTGCCATGGAAAGTCCAGGACCCGCCGCCATTAAAATCACCGATGAGAAAATTACCCGTGGAAGGAGCCAGCGCGAATGTCTTGGCTAGTGAGAAAACGTTTGCACCATCCAAGTAACCCGCCCAGGTACTGCCATTATAAGAGTAAGCCACATGATGCCAATTCGTATCAGCAAGGACAATACCCGAGCCCGTTCTTGGATCGTGACCCGTATAAACTCCCGAATAAAACTCAATCGTATTATTCGTGTATTCCCAGGCAAGAGAGTAAGCATTATCGTTTCCTGCGTTATTGAGTTTACTAAAAAGGTATCGGTTAGATTGAGTAAGAACAGCTGGTTTTATCCAAAACGCAATAGTGAAGTTGCTTACAAAGTCTAAGCTATTGCTGTCGGTAATAGTTACATAAGAGCTGACACCGTCAAAGAAAACACTCTGTTCATTTTTAAAGTTAAGAGAAGGGATGGTTGAATCGGCGGTTGCACCGCCTGTCCATGCACCGTCATTTTGATAGCCGGAAGAATCGCATGAATCTTTGACCCCGCCGCCGCAAGAATTAGCGGCTGTTTCATCCATACGCCAATATCCGACTAATCCGTCGTTGATAATCACATTGTTAAACGATTGGGCATCGGATTTAATGGTTAACCCGGCGGTTGTTCCGGTAAACATAACAGTTGAATTGGTATTCGTAAAAGTACCGCCGGTCATATCCCATGAATCGCCTACTTTGATCGTTGTCCTGCCATCTGTCCCGTTTGATGCATCCAGCACTCCGTCTTCTATTAGTAAACTTCCAGAAGTGATTAATTCATACCCATCCGTTGTGATTGTTCCTGTATATCCGGCATGAATATGTATCCCTGCCACGGTCATATCCAAATCAACTAACGCGTCATTTGTACATTCAGGAATAAAATGAATGATATCACTAGATCCCGGATGAATATCGATACCCGTTCCGCAGGGTTGACCGGAAGAAGTCGTCCATTGCCACCCATCCGAAGTAACACCTCCAGGATCTCCCGTCCAGTAAATATCATCTGCATATACGAAAACGGCGGAGCCAAAAATAGCAGCAGCCATTACGGCGATGACAGTCATCCTTCTGAATATTCCGAGAAGGAAGGAGGTAATAATTAATTTTTTAAAGGTAAACTTCATTTTTTTTACATGCTGATTGTTAATAATTCTGGTACATATTCAAAAATAAATTCGTCACTCAACCATCATGATCGCTCCTTTTAGCGGGCCTCTGAAAGACCAGTTTGTATTTCCGCCGGAATTGATACATTCGGATGTCTTACAATTGATCACCGCCGCATTAATATTATTGGAATCTTTGACGTCGATATAATCGAGTGTGCGTGTTGCTTGAGGATTGACTTTCGCCGCTGTTCCGGAAGTACTGGATATTAAATTAATTCGATCGTCGGCATCGCGTCCGTCGAGCATCCAATCATGAGTAATGATCGTCGTCGATCCTTTACCAAACGTTAATGTTTCATCGGTGGAATTATCATTCGATTCTGTTTTGATTAAATCATAAAATGTCTCGGAGGCGGATATGGTTTGATTAGTTCCATCCAAAGTGACGGTGCTGCTTCTTTCGATAAAGATACCGCCGAAATTATTCCAATCTCCGGCGAGATTAATGGAATTATTGACACCGCTCTTGGTATCTAAACTTCCTGAGTGTAAAGTTAAATTACCATTGACGTCGAGAGTATCTTGAATAATAAATGTCCCGCGTCCGGTGCCGGGCTGATTACCATTCCCCAAGGCTGAAATTTCTCCAGCCGTTAACGCGCGTTTATAAATACGTAAATCATCAATGCGGCCATTAAACGCCCATGTTCCCGCTCCGTTAAAATCACCCAATATCAAATTTCCCGTCGATGTAACGAGCGCGAATGTTTTTGACAATGAGAAAATAGGTGTCGAATCTAAATATCCTATCCAGTTACTTCCGTTATAAGTGTAAGCCACATGATGCCAATTGGTATCGCCAATCGCCATGGTTGAACCTGTTCTTGGGTTGTCTCCTGTATATTCTCCCGTATAAAACTCAACACTATTATTTGTGTATTCCCAAAGGATAGCGTAAGAATTATCACTTCCCGCGCCATTGATTTTACTTAAAAGGTATCGATTGGATTGAGTGAGAACCGCCGGTTTTATCCACATCGAAATGGTGAAATTATTGACTAAATCTAAATTATTGTTATCGGGAATAGTGACATAAGAATTGCTGCCGTCGAACACAACACTGCGTTCATTTTTAAAGTTGACGGTAGGTATGGTAGAATCCGCCGTCGCTGTGCCTGCCCACGCGCCGTCATTTCTGTATCCAGAAGAATCGCATGAATCATTCGTCCCGCCGCTGCAAGAATTAGCCGCGGTTTCATCCAGTTTCCAGTAAGCGACTAATCCGTCGTTTATAATCACATTGTTAAACGCGTTGCCGGCGGATGTAATCGGCCTTGATACTGTGCCAGTGAACATGACTTGCCCGGCGCCGCTGCCGCTGAATGATCCGCCCGTCGCGTCCCATGTTCCGGTAACCTGAATGTTATTAGTTCCCATAGTAAAGGTTCCATTGATGTCCAAACTATCGGATGTGACATTTGCGCCGGGGGCAAAAGTATCTCCGGACCAAATAAATAATTCTTTACCGCTGGCAACGGTCAAAGCACCGCCGGAAATCGAATAGAGGGCGGTGATATCAGCGTCTCCATTATTGTTGGCCGTATCAAGATTACTATTGGTCAATGAACCGCCATTATCTTGACGGGCAATTAAACGATTTTGATATAAATCCATAGCGATTGTCGGCGCGCCCGCGACGGTCACCGCGACAGCTTTTTCTGTTTCTCCGTCGAGATAGAGAGTCAAGACATCGCCAGCGACGAATGTTCCGGAAACGGCAAATCCACCACCGGCGTCGGTATCATCCGTTCCCGCAGCACCGCCACCATTAATAGAAAGCGCTACGGTTTTGTTCGCGCCGATATTAGTCGTTCCTTCATCGATATATACTGTTCCTGTAACGGTGACCGAGCCGGCACCGCCACTATAAGCGTAAAGGGCCGCCACATCAGCCGCGGATAACGCACGACTATAAACACGGGCTTCATCCAGGATACCGCCAAAATAGTTACCGCCGTTATAACGGTTCTCCATCGCAGAGGTGGCATTGAAAAGTGAGGCCGCTACGGCACCGGAAATTGATCCGGCAATACTTACCCCATCGTAATATACGGTCAAAGTTGAGGCGTCATATACACCGACCAAATGATGCCAATCTGTATCCGCATAAGTGCTCGAGGAGGTAAAATACGTATTACCTGAGCCATTTGAGCTTGTACTCCAATAAATTATATTGTTCGTATGGATTTGTATGATATAAGCTGCTTGACCAGTTCCAGCATCCCATTTTCCAAATGATGTTTGTACACCGTTCGCCGAACGTTTAAACCAAAACGCAACAGTAGCGGCTGTGGTAAGGTCGAGGCTATTAGCGTCCGCGGCCGTGACATACTGCGTCGTTCCATTAAAACTAACTGCTCCGCTGATCTGCCCCGTGGTCCAGGTTGGCGTATTAACCAGCGTCCCGGTATTGGAGTTGCCGCTGCTGTCGGCTACAGTTGTACCGCTGCCTTCATCAAATTTCCACCAGAGCACCATGTCACTAGTAAAGTTTTGGGCATAAGCCAATGATGCTCCAAACGGGATTCTCAAAAATATCCCGAGGAGTAAGGAGGTGATGATTAATTTTTTAAAGTTAAATTTCATTCGTTTTAATACATGCTGATTGTTAATAATCTCGGTACATATTTAAAAATAAATTCGTCACTCGACGCTCATGACTGCCCCGCGTAATGGTATGACCCAATGCGGAGCCGCTTCATTCTTGTCTGTATTTCCGCTATTCGTTGAACCGTTAGCCCGTATATCATTTGTTAATATCTCTGAATCTTTTATATCCAAATAACTTTCCGTTTGTACTCCCGCTGTAGGCGAAATCTTGAATCTTGTTCCCACTGACGATGAACGCAGAAGGAGTTTCGATGAAGCGTTAAATCCTTGTAAAGTTAGTGTGTTAGAAACCGTCATAGTCGATTTACTACCAAAAGTAATTGTTCGTGGCGTAGCTGAGCTCAATGTTTTTGAAATATTGTAGAAAGTTTCCGACGCTGGGATTTCCTGGTCGGTTCCATCCAGAATGACTGTACCCGCCCGTTCGACAAAAATACCGCCGAAGTTTTCCCAATTTCCGGCAACATTAACTTGCTTATTGGTGCCAGCGACATCCAATGTGCCGGCATTTAATCTCAATGTTCCATCGACAGTAAGAGCATCTTGCAAGGTATAGGTTCCTAAGCCTGTAGCCGGCATATTTCCTCTGGCTAATCTCATGATTTCGGTATTACTTAGAACCCGGTTATAAATACGGAAATCATCGACGCGCCCTTTATGGAAATAGGTTAAATACTTTCCTACGGTAACTCCGGTTAACGCAACATTTGGCCCATCGGAAGTTACAGCCGAGGCAACAGAAACCCCGTTTAGAAATATTTCTTTACGGCTTCCGCCATTTCCTTGTGAAGTTAAAGTGACGTGTGTCCATTTATTAAGGTAAGCTACATAAGATAAAGAAATACGGCCTGTGCCTGCTGCGGTGTCTCCATAATCCCAATAAAGAGTTCCATCACTCCACGGGGTATGGACTTGGAAACGGTTTGGGCTATTTAAACCACCTACATCAAAAACGGAACTTCCCTGCACATCCACTGATCTTACATAATTCCAGAAGGCCACTGTAACCGGACCGCCGACGGTTCCGCCTGTATTTGCAGGCCATGCAAAGCTAGCATTGGCCGCCGTATCATCAATCCCATCCAAAATAATTGCTCTCGAATCATTAAAATTAATTGTTGAAGATATGCTTGTCGTTGTCGTCGGAGCGCTGGTCCAAGTTCCGTCAAACCCATAACCACTGGAATCTTTTGACGGTGAGGTAGTTTCATCAAATTTGTAATAAACCATCAAGCCATCATTGACGATGAGATTATTAAAGTGATTTCCATTGGAGGTAATTGTTTTGGAAGAGGTCGTCCCGGTAAACATGACTTTGCCTGTACCGCTGCCGCTAAATGTACCACCGGTGGCATCCCAGCTGTCATAAACTTGAACGCTGTTGGTACCCATCGTGAAAACGCCGTTAATATCTACATTTTGGGCTTTGACATTACCGCCCGGTGCATATGTTTTTCCCGTCCAGATAAACAATTCTTTTCCAGCCACCATGGTTAAAGTGCCGCTGGCAACGGAATAAATAGCGGAAATATCGGCATCGGCGTTATTATCCGCGGTATCCAGATTGGTGTTGGTGAGTGAACCGCTATTGTCGTGACGGACAATTAAACGATTTTGATATAAATCGATAGTCGCATTATTTCCATCACTGACGGTCACTGTGACCGCTTTTTCGGTTTCACCGTCGAGATAAAGAGTCACGACATTACCGGCCACAATGGCTGTGGTGACGGAATAAGCGCCGCTGGCATCGGTATCATCCGTTGTCGCGGCCGCCGCTCCATTGATAGAAATAGCCACGGTTTTATTAAGACCGATATTGGTTACTCCTTCATCGGTATAAACCGTACCAGTAATCGTCGCAGCCATAGCGGTGCACACTCCAAACGGGATTCTCAAAAATAACCCGAGAAGGAAAGCGGTAATGACGAATTGTTTAAATTTAAATTTCATGAGCCTTTTTCTTTAAAAGATTTGTAATCATCTTTTTTGAAATCATGTAATCTCCGCCGATCTTTACGGCTTTGATTTGTCCCTTAATAACTTTTTTGTAAACAGCAATACGGCTGATTCCGATCATCTTTGCGAATTCTGGAATGGAAACGTACTGCCCTTCGGAAATGCCCGTGACAAAATTCTTCCCGACCTTGACCGCGTCGATTTCCCCGTTCTTAACCATTTTGTAAACAGTCACCCGGGAAGATCTCATTCCTTTAGCTAACGTTGGAAGAGACTTCATGGTTTTGTGTTTACTTATGGTTTGTTTTTCTGTGGAAATAATTTCTGAGGTGGGGAGGGTGGAAACAATGTAACGACGTCCGGATTTCTTAGCGGAAAAATGACCTTCTTTAACTCTTTTATAGGCTGTCACGCGGCTTATGCCGTGCTCTTTCGCTAATTCAGCGACGGAAATATATGGAGCTTGCTTTTTTGATTTTTGTTCTTTGATTATTTCAGATTGAGAAGAATAAATGACATAACTGCGGCCGATTCGCACGGCGGGAATTTGGCCTTTTTTGACCTTTTTATAGACGGCAATGCGGCTGATTCCCAATTTTTTTGCGTATTGCGCAATAGAGAGATGTTTTGGAGGATTTTGAATAGCAGACTTTTTCCCAGGTGGGTTCATTTGTTCGATCGTGGTGTGTTTATTGGTTAACTTAAGTTAACATTATATTAACAATTGTTAACTTATATGGAAGTGATATTTTGCTTTATTTTTGTTTCCTGGCGGGAGAACTTTGATGAGCAGCTCAAATGGAGCGAGTGTGATCGTTTTAGGGATGTGGTATATAGGGAAGATCCGTATAAAGGGTTTTTCGCTCGTAAGTCTTTTCCTACAAGCCGTTTCTCAAACTCCTATGCTTTTATCAGCCTGCACTGATAGATAAAAATCCACGAATAACTACAATGAAGTCAGGTTAGAACTATCGCGCTAAGCGACGATTCGTAAGAAATAAGATAAGAAAAGGAGAGCAGTATGATGAGGGAAAAATTAAAGGTGCATATCTTAGTGATTATGTTTGTTGGGATAACTGGTTTTTTAAGCCTAACGGGATGCAGTCACACAGATAGATCAACCCGAACAACCACAACGACAGTAGATAAAGGTGGTGTAGATATGGATGATTATGATGCATCGACGACTGTAACGACCGAAACAACTGCAGTCGAAGAAACACCGGAAATAAAAGAGGATCATAGCATTCTCGGTAGCTTTTTCCATTTTGTCGGGAATGTCATTGCGTTCCCGTTTCGATTAATTGGCAGCGCATTTGATGCCATTTTTTAAAAAAAGTACAAATCTTTGAGGAGGTGAGAATATGTTACGTTGGGCCGCTACATTTTTTTTGATCGCCATTATCGCAGCAATGTTGGGATACACCAATATCGCCGGAAGCGCTATGGGCATTGCCAAAATTCTATTCTTCTTGTTTTTGATTCCAGCAATTATCTTGCTTGTTATAGGTTTGTTTTTTGTAGGAACCAGGAATTAACTGAATGAAAATTACTAAATTATTAATTAACAAAAGGAGAAGTCAATGAGAAGTAAAATCTGGTCATACATGGTTATAGCAGCAGTACTTTTATTTGTCGGGGGAATATCTAATGTCTGTGCAATGACAACCGACGAAAGTATTGAGGAAAGTGCCAAAAATTCATACGTTTTTAGGAATTATTTAAAAGATGATGATGTTAAAGCTGATTCAAAAGATGGAATTGTGTATTTAACAGGAACAGTGTCTGACAAGAGCAAGAAGGATTTAGCTCAAGAGTTGGTTTCTGAGCTGCCTGGAGTCAAAAAAGTTGATAATCAGATCGTCGTCCAAGGTGAAGATTATCCCGAGCATTCCGACGGTTGGTTAGCGCTTAAGGCCAAATCGGCTTTATTATTTCGTCATAATGTCAGCGGTATGAACACACATGTTGAAGTGAAAGATGGAACCGCGATCCTTACCGGAAAAGCTGACAGTCAAGGACAAAAAGATTTAACAGGCGAAATTGTCCGAGGTGTTGAAGGAATTAAAGCCGTTAATAATGATATCACTGTCGAAATTCCTGTACAAAAAGTCAAAGAAGAGATGGCGGAAGAAATGCAAGATGCTAAGGAAGATATGAAAGATAAAGTAGATGCTATGAAGGATAACGAAAACCGTCCTGATTGGAGAGAGAAAATTGACGATGCGTCCATTACGGCTCAAGTCAAATTAGCTCTATTATGGAACGGTTCAACCAGCGGACTTAAAACAGATGTTGATACAGCCGATGGAGTCGTTACCCTTAAAGGGGAAGCTAAAAATAGTGCTGAAATTGATTTAGCGAATAAATTAGCTAACGATATCAATGGTGTTCGACGAGTCGACAACCAAATGGTTGTTCTACCGTAAAGGAATGGGAATGAATTTTATTGGATCAACTCAATTAAAACAAAAATCATTACAAAGGATAATGCCATGTTAAATTGGGCCATTACATTTTTAGTAGTAGCTATCATCGCCGGTGTCCTTGGCTTCGGAGGTATAGCCGGGGTGTCGATGGATTTCGCGAAAATTGTGTTCTTTTTATTTTTAGTGTTATTTGTTGTCTCGCTTCTTTTTGGGACAAAGAGGCCTCCAGCTTAAGTGAGGGCTGAAAGTAAAAAGTAGGAAGAAAGAAGGAACAGCCATGAACATACTAATGATGACGAATACATACAAGCCTATTTTAGGCGGTTTAGAGAAATCGGTAGAGGCCTTTACCAAGGAATTTCGCCGTCGAGGACATCGGGTTCTTATCATCACTCCGGAATATGACGGAGCTCCAGAAGAGGAAGATGTTATCCGTATCCCCGCCATGCAGAAATTCAATGGCTCTGATTTTTCTATACAACTGCCTGTTCCCGGCGTATTGGAAAAAGTGCTGGAAGGATTGCGTCCGGATATTATTCATACGCACCATCCTTTTTTAATCGGCGATACGGCGCTTCGTCTAGCTTCTAAATACAATACTCCGGTGGTGTTTACGCACCATACATTGTATGAAGAAAATGTTCATTATGTTCCTGGAAATCAAGAGGCTTTAAGGAAGTTTGTGATTGAATTGTCGACGGGCTACGCCAATCTTGCCGATCAGGTGATAGCCCCGAGCGAAAGCGTTATGCAAATGATGCAGGGTCGCGGCGTACAAAGCCCGATCCATGTTGTCCCGACGGGGATTTATGAAAAAAATTTCTCACGGGGAGCCAGACTGGGTTTCCGTGGGAAATTTAAAATCCCGAAAGATGCCTTTGTCGTCGGACATTTGGGAAGATTGGCTCCGGAAAAGAATCTTGAATTTGTGGCTAAAGCGGTCAGTAAATATTTAAGAGGCGATGTGTCTGCTCATTGCATGATCGCGGGTAAAGGCCCGTCGGAAGAAATGATTCAAGAGATTTTCCGTCGGGAAGGAGTGATTGACCGTTTACATATGGTCGGGGTGGTCAAAGGAAAAGATCTCGTCGACGCCTATCATGCCATGGATGTATTTGCTTTTGCTTCTCAAAGTGAGACGCAGGGCTTGGTATTAACCGAGGCGATGGCCGCCGGTGTTCCGGTCGTCGGTGTTGATGCGCCGGGCGTGAGAGAAGTTGTTCGTGACAAGGTTAATGGCCGACTATTAATGCAGGAAAATCTCGACGATTTTTTTGCGGCTTTGGCCTGGATGAAAACACAATCGCCGGAGATGATGAAAAAAATGAATGCAGCTTGTCGTCAAACGGCTCATCAGTTTTCTATGGAAAGCAGTGTGGATAAAATTTCTAAGGTGTATCTTTCGTCAATCATAGACGGGTTTGTCCGTAAATCAACGGGAGATAATTTCTTGTCGTCCACATTGAGACTGATTGAAGCCCAATGGCGATTAACAACTAATTTAAGTAAAGCCGCGGTGGCGATGATGACTGTCCAGCCGGCTAAACCCGTAGAAATGGATGAAGCGGTTTTAGTTTAAGCAAAGGAGATGTTTCATGGAGAATTTGAATCAATCCAAAGAAGGCAAAGTAGGATATATGTTATTGTGGTTAATCGGTGTTCCGATTCCGATTTTGTTTCTGATATTTGTTTTGCGAGGTTGCAACTAAAAGAAGGTTATGAAAATTGTTTAGCTGTAAGATTAATAAACTTATTACGAATCCCATCAACTACCATTTCATCCGTCATTTCCTCACTTAACGGCATGTAACCTATTTTATAACATTATTTTACAGTCGTAGCAGAGATTACTAAGCTTAATATTTTCTTAACTTGTTTTTTTCTGCGATTTGATTTACCATAATTAAAGATTTTTATCATCTAATCCAATATTTATCTCCTCAAAAAAGGTTTCATTATGTTTAAGAATTTTACGATTTGGGAAGCCATGAAGATCGGCGGTGTCGTTGTTTATTTTTTACTACTGTGTTCGATTGTCTCTATCACCATCATCTTAGAAAGACTTCTTTATTATTATGTCCGTTCGCGCGTCCCGCGCGCGACGTTTATGAAAGCCATTCGCGAGCAATTTGAAAAAAATGATTTGAAGGCGGCCATGGCGCTAACCAAAGATACGGCGGTGCCTTATGTCAGCGTCGTGAAAACCGGATTAAATTCTTTTCACCATGACGAAAAAGAAATCAATGATGCCATGGAACGCGAAATCATTATTCAGATCAATGATTTAGAGCGTTGGACCGCCATCGTCGGGACCATCGGAAGTACAGCTGTTTATATCGGCCTTTTAGGAACAGTTTGGGGGATTATCCGGACGTTCCGCGATATTTATCAATTTGGATCCGGCGGGATCAATGTTGTTGTGCATGGAATTTCTGAAGCATTAGTTTGTACGGCGGCGGGACTTCTCGTCGCTATTCCGGCGGTTATGGCCTACAATTATTTCATCAAACGGGTAAAAGGATTTGTTATGGATATGGAATTGGCCGCGTCTGAAGTATCAAGCCTGATTAACATTAAAAAGAAAAGTTCATCAAAATGAGACGAAGGCATGAAACATTGCCTTTAATGGCAGAAATTAATATCACGCCGTTTACCGACGTTATTTTAGTTTTACTCGTCATTTTTATTATCGCAACACCTTTAATTTCTCAAAATAATATCGAAGTTAAACTTCCCGAAGCTGCCAGTAATGATACAATGGATGAAGCCAATCCCGCCTATATTACAATTACCGGCGAGGGTGTGGTGTATTTTGAGAATAAAATTTTTACCGCCAAGGAATTAGAAGAAAGAATTAACTTTTTAGCGAAGAAAGACCCGAACATGAATGTTATACTTGCCGCTGATCAAGCCTGCCGCTTTCAGGAAGTTGTGAGAGTCATCGACCTCCTTAAAGAATCCGGAGTCACGAAATTCAATATCAACACAAAAAGAGTAAGTGAATGAGAGAAAAATTATGAATCTTTTTGTAAAGAAGCCAATCGATCATATCTCGACGGATACTCAGAGCGGAGAACATTCACTTAAGCGGACATTGGGCCCGGTTAGTTTAATCGCCTTAGGTATAGGGGCAATTATTGGGGCGGGGCTTTTTTCTTTAACCGGTATAGCGGCGGCAGAGAACGCCGGGCCGGCCGTTGTGCTTTCGTTTATGGTGGCGGCTATGGGCTGCGCCTTTGCCGGTATGTGTTATAGTGAATTGGCGTCGATGATTCCCGTCGCTGGAAGCGCGTACACATATGCTTATGTGACGATGGGAGAATTAGTTGCCTGGATTATCGGCTGGGATTTAGTTTTGGAATATGCGGTGGCGGCGGCGGTCGTCGCTGTAAGCTGGTCGCGTTATGTTGTTTCATTTTTGAAAGGTTTTGGCATTGATTTTCCGGCACAATTAGCCGCTTGTCCTTTTGATCAAATCACGTTAGCTAATGGAATGGAAGGAGTGGGGATGATTAACCTTCCAGCCATATTTATTATTATTATGCTGTCGATTCTTCTGATGATGGGAATTCAACAATCCTCGCAAGTGAATTCGGCTATTGTTGTTCTTAAGGTCGCGATTGTTCTTGTTTTTATTGCCGTCGGGATGCATTATATTAAATGGGAAAATTATTCTCCGTTTATTCCTGAGAATACGGGAAAATTTGGAGAGTTTGGCATTAGCGGTATTATGCGGGCCGCGGGTGTTATCTTTTTTGCGTACATTGGTTTTGATACCGTGTCTGTCGCGGCTCAGGAATCAAAAAATCCTCAGCGCGATGTGCCCATCGGGATTCTTGGTTCTTTGATTATTTGTACAATATTGTATTTGGTTTTTGCCTTTGTTTTAACCGGTATGGTCAATTATAAATTGATGAGAGGCGACCCAGCTCCCGTCGCTACCGCGATTAATTTAACACCGTATCCATGGCTGCAAATGACCATCAAGTTAGGAATTATCTGTGGATTTACGTCAGTTATTTTGGTTCTTTTGTTAGGACAGTCTCGCGTATTTTATGCCATGTCACGCGATGGGCTTCTTCCTAAAGCGTTTTCACAAATTCATCCGAAATGGCGGACACCGTGGAAATCTAACTTAATTTTTATGGCTTTTATCAGCATTTTTGCCGGATTTTTGCCTATATCCAAGCTGGGACATATGACGAGTATTGGAACATTATTGGCCTTCGTTATTGTCTGCATCGGAGTCTTGGTTTTACGCCGTACACAACCGAATTTACCCCGGCCTTACCGTAGCCCTTGTGTACCGCTGTTTCCGATTTTAGGAATTCTAATTTGTTTCTCCATGATGACATCTCTCGACGGAGAAACATGGATACGATTGATCGGTTGGTTGGGAATAGGATTGTTTTTTTATTTTATTTATGGACGACATCACAGTAAACTAAAGGATTTAACATGATTAAGACTTTTTTCGAACACACTAGAATTTATATGTTCCGCGGATTATTAGCCATTATTCCTATCTTACTTTGTTATTTTGCGATTCAGCTTTTGTATGTTTTAATCGATAAAAGAATTATGGGGTTTCTGGAGAAATTCATTGAAATACGGAAAATCCCCGGTCTGGGCATTTTATTGTTGTTAATTTCACTCTATTTCATCGGTTTACTCGTCAGTAATTTTATGGGCCGTCAATTTTTAAAATTTATCGAAAAAATTACTGAACGCATACCACTCGTGAAAACAATTTATGGTATTGGAAAGCAGTTGTCTCAAAGCCTTTCCAGCGTGGATTCGGACAAACAGGCCTTTAAAAAGGCCGTACTTATTAAACTTAATGACGATAAGCTTATGGTTCCCGCTTTTGTTACGGGTACTCTTAAGAGCCAGGAGACAAATGAAGAGTATTTTTTTGTCCTGGCTCCGACGGCACCGACGCCTGGATCGGGTTTTGCTTTGGTGGTAAAGGCTTCTCAGATTGTTGATCCGGGATGGACTGTTGAGGAATGCCTTAAAGCCGTTGTTTCCGTTGGGATTGTTGCACCAAAAGAAATTAAGGGGCAAATGGCTGTACCAAAAGAAATGAAAGCTCAAATCCAAAAAGACGCCACATCTCGTAATGGGGATGATAAAAAATGAACAGGAGAGAGATGATGGATAAGAAAATATTATTATTTATTTTTGCGGTTATTTTTTTGTCAACGCATCCAGTAGCGGCTGAAGAATCGGCGAGAGCTGGCGCGGCGGAAAGAAAAGCGGCCCGAAAAGAATTTAGAGAAAAGATAAAGGAAGAAAATCAGGAATTCAGGGGAACATTGAAAGATATGGATCCGGCGAAGCGTAAAGAAGTAAGAAAAGCGCATCACGACGAACAGAAATCAGAACGTAAAGCCTTTAATGAAAAAATGTATGAAGAAAGAATTAATAAAATTAAGAATAATGATAAATTAACGGATGAGCAGAAGGCAGAACGTATTAAGATGGCTGAGGAAGCGCGCGCGGAAGCTAAGGCGCATTATGAAACTCAACAGTCTGAAAATAAAGCCTTTCGAGAGGGCTTATCTGAAGATATGAGCAAAGAAGAAAGAAAAGCAGCTGTTAAAGCGCACAGAGAAACACAGAAAAAAGAAAATATGGAATTTAGGCAAGAACGCCGAAATGAACGAAAAGCTTCGCGGGAAGAAAGAAAATCAAAATAATCGAGGAACAGATGCGTAATTTATTATTTTTATTAATCTTAGTTTTTTTATTTACTGGTTGTTGTGCAACAAAGAAAAGCGGCATGGGATGCTGTATGAAGGCAAACCCAATGGAAACTAAATAGTAATTTTCTGATTGATAAAGAATAAGAAACCCGGATCCAAAAGATTCGGGTTTTTTATTTTATTAAATTATATTTATATTAGAATATATAACTAAGAGTAAAAAATTGATGTTTTCTTGACTTGTTCAATTTTTTATCTTCACTTAACATATACAC
>JAGOSC010000094.1 GCA_018062515.1 Candidatus Omnitrophota bacterium | reverse complement strand
GCATTAGACATCGGCCCATACACCATATACGTATGACCGGTCACCCAACCAACGTCAGCAGTACACCAAAAAACATCATCGTCGTGTAAATCAAAAACCATTTTTGTCGTCGACATAGCTCCAGTCATGTACCCGCCGGTGGTATGAACAATCCCTTTTGGTTTTCCAGTTGTACCCGACGTGTAGAGAATAAATAAAACATCTTCTGCATCCATTGGTTCCGGTTCACAGAAATCGGCAACATCCTTAATAAGATCGTGATACCAAATGTCTCGCCCAGATTTCATCGACACAGCATTTTCAGTACGCTTAAGAACAATAATATTTTTTAGTCCAGGACATTCTTCCGCCGCCTGATCAGATGTTTCTTTAAGTGGAACAATCTTTCCTCGTCGCCAACCGCCGTCAGCCGTGACCAAAAGTTTCGCATCAGCGTCCATGATACGTCCCTTTAACGATTCATAACTAAATCCACCGAAAATAACTGTATGTATCGCGCCCAATCTTGCACAAGCTAACATCGCAAACATCGCTTCAGGAACCATAGGCATGTAAATTGCCACCCGATCGCCTTTCCCAACGCCAAGTTTTTTATAACCATTCGCTAATTTATTAACCGCTTTGTAAACATCATCGTATGTCAATCGTCGCTGATCCCCGGGCTCCCCTTCCCAAAGAATGGCGGTCTTTTTTCCTAAACCGGCTTTGATATGACGATCTAAACAGTTATCACACGCGTTCAACTTTCCATTAATAAACCACTTTGCAAAAGGCGGATTCCAGTCGAGAACCTTGTTCCATTTTTTGTACCAATGCAATTGTTCGGCATGCTGAACCCAATATTTCTCAGAATTTTCAGATGCTTTTTTATAAATACCTTCGTCTTTAACAATGGCATTCTTGAAAAATGTTGGATCTGCTTTAAATAATCGGTTCTCGTGGAGTAAATTCTCGACGGTGATGTGTTCGGGGTTGGACAAAGGATCAGGCATGACTGGTTCTCCCCTTTTTATTTGATCAGGCTTAAAATTTCCTTAAATTTCGGATGGGATGACGTGCGAAGAAGCTCGGTGAGGATCATTTCTGTACTCGAAATACTAGCACCTAATGAGCGCATACGGTCAAGGCCAATGATTCGGTCTTCGCTAGTTCTCGACGATACAGCATCGGCAATAACATTAACCATATATTTATGTTGAAGAAGGTCTGCGACAGTTTGAAACGCACAGACATGCGACTCAATTCCGCAAAGGATGATTTCCTTACGTCGATAGGATTTGAGCGCGCTGGTAAATTCCTGGGATAAAAAACAACTAAAGCTATCTTTTGGAATCGGCTGGACATCGCCTAGACATTGCATAATTTCAGGAGCCGTGCTTCCAATCTTCTCCGGCGCCTGTTCCGTTACGATAATAGGAATGTCAAGAGTACGGCACCCGCGTATCAAACTTTGAATATTCTTGAAAAGACGCACCTGATCATGCATCACGCGAACCAAGGTCCCTTGAATATCCACGACGACCAAAACACTTTTTTCAACCGAAAACATCATAATAATTTTCTAAAATGAAATGTTAGAATCGGGCGAATATGTCTTCTTCCAATTTCTGCTGTTCGCGCAGCTTGTATTCTTTGACGGGATTCTGGCTAAACACATAAGTACAATAAATCATAACGACGGGAATAATACCGAAAACTACATAAATCCACGGCCTTACCTTACGTTTTTTTGAGTCATAATAAAGTGACATAATTTTCTCGCACTTATTTTGAAGCCGTCATGATGATATCGGCCACCATCGCCTTCTTTTTCCATATCGATATGGCGATTTCTTGATAATTGTAACGGTCATACGGAAAACTTAAACCATCCGCTAAATTATTTTTTCCTTTGGACACATCAGATACAATCAGCCCGCTATAACCTAAACTTTGCAAATTCTGTGAAAATTCCTGAGCCATGGTTTTACAAAATTCACCAAGTTTATCGAGAACAAATGTCTGATCATCCTCATCAAATCCCCGATGTCCTAATGATTTTAAAAATCGCTCCACACATTCTTCTTCAATAAACATAATAAGTGTGCCAGCGGCTTCATCTTTTTTCTGATTAGCTTCCGACGAGTAATAGTTCATTCCGAAAACATAACAAGGACCATTGAATTTTTCCAATCCATCCACTCTGATTCGGCTATTATATTCGATGATTTCCCGTTCGCTCAGTTGAGCCGGGGAAGAAAATTCCAAATTGCATTTCGCTTTCAGCGTGCTCTCGAGAAAATTTTTTAAAGCATCGGCAACGGCCGTATTTTCCGCAATGTCTGCCATGAATCAAACTCCCTAATTACACAGTAAAGGATCAGTTAGTTGTTTTACCAGAAGGACAATTCCTGAAACATATATTCGTCCACTTTACCGCCTTCGTCAACATTTTTTTAAATAATCCGCAGTAATAAACCTTTTGAGACAATTATATTTTAAGCTGTATTCCGACCGGACAATGATCTGATCCCACAACATCACTTAAGATAAAAGCCTTCAAAAGCTGCGGCTTAAGATTTTCAGTTACAAAGAAATAATCAATACGCCAGCCGATGTTTCTCTCTCTTGCTTTTGTCTTATAATCCCACCACGTATAATTCCCTGGTTCCTTATTGAAATGCCGAAAAGTATCGATATAACCTGCTTCAATAAATCGGCTAACCCAAGCGCGCTCTTCAGGAAGAAAACCTGTATTTTTCTGATTTTCTTTTGGACGTGATAAATCAATCTCTGTATGAGCCGTATTCACATCGCCGCAAACGACGATTTTCCGTCCAGCTTTTCTCTGTTTTTCGATGTGTTTATAAAACGCGTCATAAAATTCCATCTTAAACGGTACGCGTTTATTTCCGGCGCCACCGTTCGGATAATAAATGTTATACAGTAAAAACTCACCGAAATCGACGAGCAGCGTGCGGCCTTCATTATCAAATTGTTCAACACCCAAACCGACAAAATGTTGGCCGGGTTTATTTTTCGTAAAAACAGCCACACCGCTATAGCCTTTTTTCTGAGCGGAGGCCCAATAGGTATGATATCCCGGCGGCTCCAAAAGATCTTTGGTTAATTGAGCGGGATCCGCCTTGGTTTCTTGAAGACACAAAATATCGGGTGATTCTTTTTTCAGCCATTCAAAAAATCCTTTTTTAGAAATGGCCCTGATTCCATTTACATTCCAACTTATAATGCGCATAAAACACCTTTCTTTTAATTACGAAATCCTAAATTCTAAATCCGAAACAATTTCGAATCTTCAAATACATAATGTTTCAAAAAAGATAGTTTATATATTGAAACATTCTAATTTAGATATTGTTTCGAGTTTCATTTTTCTGATTTCGTATTTTATATCATGATTCAAAATTAATTTATTTCTGACAATCGCACCGGAAGCCGACGAGCTCCCCAGCGACCAGGTTCGTTGTCAAAATAACCGGGAATGACCGTCCCACAATTCTTGCACTGATTTTTATTTTTTAATTGATATTTGCCTAAGACATACCAATCGCGTTCAATGACACGCGTTTTACAATTCGGACAATAGGTGCTTCCCCCGTCGATGTCATGCACATTACCGGTATAAACATATTTTAATCCGTTCGCTTTCGCTATCCCGCGAGCGCGAGTTAATGTCGTCGCGGGTGTGCGTTCTTTATCTAACATTTTATAATCGGGATGAAAAGCACTGAAATGAAGCGGGACATCATTTCCTAAATTTTCAGAAATCCATTTGGTCATGAGATTTAATTCCTCGTCGCTGTTATTTTCATCTGGAATTAAAAGAGTGGTGATTTCAAACCAAACCTTGGTTTCATGTTTAAGATAAATCAGTGTATCGAGAACCGGCTGTAATGAACTCAACGTAATCTTCTCATAAAATCGTTCGGTGAATCCTTTCAGATCGACATTAGCAGCGTCCATATGCTCATAAAATTCTTTTCGGGCCTCCGGCATAATATAACCAGCCGTTACGGCGACGGTTTTAATATTCAGCTTATGACATTCCTTAGCGATGTCAATGGCGTATTCTGCAAAAATAACCGGATCATTATAGGTGAAGGCTACACTGCGGCATTGTAATCGTCGAGCGGCCCGCGCAATGGTTTCCGGGGAGGCTTGGTCGTTCAACCGGTCCCACTCTCTGGATTTACTGATATCCCAATTTTGACAAAACTTACAACCTAAATTGCAGCCGGCTGTTCCAAAAGACAGAACACTTGTTCCGGGATAAAAATGATTAAGCGGTTTTTTCTCGATAGGATCAATACAAAATCCACTACTGCGGCCATAGGTGGTCAAAATCATTTCTCCGCCGATATTCTGACGGACAAAACAAAACCCGCGTTGACCTTCTGCTAATGCACAGGCCCGCGGGCATAACTCGCAAAGAATGCGGTTATTTTCCATTTTCTTCCAATATCGTCCTTTAAAATTCTCAACCATAATTTTACTTTACCGGCTCTTCCACCACCAATGGTGATGAACAATTGATCGTCGACTGAGGAATGCATTCCAGACCTAAGAGATGTAAGGCAAGATTACCTGCATCGCCGTTTCGGATCGGTTGTTTTGAATTTTCATACTGAATTTGTTTTTCGCCGGGATTCATGCGCGCATCCTGATTCAGTTCGTATAAATCCTTTCCCCACGGAACATTTTTTCCCCATAGAAAAAAAGGAATGGTGTAATTTTTTTTATTCAGCGCATTCTCATGACTTTTATTTATTCCGCCGTGATCAGTCGTAATAATTAAAACTGTTGATTCCTCTTTAGCATTAAGCAATTCTATCTCGTCCATCAACTGGCCTAAATATTCATCTATTTTGAAAACAGCCTTCATATAGCTGGACGATCCGTCGACGCTCCAACCTTCCGCGTGTCCGGTAGCATCCAAATTCGAAAAATGAACAAAGAAAAAAGCGGGCGGATCAGTCTTCAGCTGCTCAAGCACATACTGCAATGTTTGGCCATCATCTTGATCAGTTATGTGAGTTTTAGTAATGGGATAGGATTTCGAAAAGATATCAAATTTCAACTTTGAGGCGGCCATCGTCGACGATAATCCGTGTTGACTCAACACGTCAAAAATACTGGAAACATATTGGCCATTCAGTTGATGCACGGTTTTATTTGTTTGGCCGTTAACCGTCACACGATGACCGTTTTCCCCCGCGACACGCCGGCCCGTCAACATACATGTATGATTGGGAATGGTAACGGTATAATTCACGTCGGTGCGCGCATTCAGCGTATAACTACCTTCAGTCATGAGACGATGAAAATGCGGTAATTCTTTTTCAAATTGACTAATGGCGTCGGGCTTAAATCCGTCGAGACTTACCAATACGACGTGATTAACTTGTGCCGAACCTATGGAAGGATAATAGCTGATTAAAACAAATATTATGATAAAAACTTTGGCAAATTTCATTAAGTACCATCATAACATTTTTATTTGAAAGTTCAAATATTCAACACGGCAAATGAAATATAGTCGAGAGTTACTGAATAAGACTGAGCTGTTCTTCTTTGTCGGTGTCAGCCACACCCAAGAGGAGAGGTAAATTGGTAGGAATGATTTGTATGATGACCGGCGTGAAACCCTCAATTTGCATGGATTTTAAATTTTTTGGATCAAGCGGAATATTTAAATCAACACCTGCGCCCTTCGTCTCGATATTCAATTTGTTCGGATTCATGTCGATACCGCCGACGTCGGATGACGTTTCGAGTTTGGTATTTACTGTTTTCTCCGAGGAGAATATAGCCGAATCAGTCTTTTGTTCCATCGGAATCACATAAACTTCCTTAAATGGATAGGCACTTGGTTTAGTATTCCACTCCACTTCTATATCTAAGATTTTCTTTTCATAACCAGCTTTCTTGGCTAGTTTTTGAATATCACTTCTATTACTTAAAATAGTCTCACTCACCGGTAAATAAATTTCTTGATATCCACCTTGCTTAGCAACAGCTTGAATGGCTGCAATCATATCCGGATATAAATCTCTGGCTTTAACTTCTCCTAATAATTCTGCTGAAGGTTCTATTCCAGGAATCGTTAATACCTTTTGTCCATTTTCCTCAGCTTCATAAAGATGAATATAACCAACCACCTGACCTTTTGTTTTATCCACCATGCTCAGTAAAGAGAATGATTTTTTCTTCCATAATTCCACGTCGGTGGCGATACATACGCCCGCACATAATCCCCAAAGTC
>JAGOSC010000093.1 GCA_018062515.1 Candidatus Omnitrophota bacterium | reverse complement strand
GAAATGAATTTAAAGCCATGCGTATTGAATACACACGGGCACAATAACGTCGATTTAATGTCATAAAAAAGAGAGACGGACACAAAAAATGTGTCCGTTTTTCTTTATATTTTTATCGGGTCTGATCATTCTTTCTGCTTTATTTTTCCCCATCAAGTGTTTATACTTTAATTCACGTTAGATTTTTAAACTGTTCCATGGGTAACTTATGAAAATAGCTATTCTTTCCAGAGATCCGTACCTTTACAGTACGAAGAGATTACGTGAGGCCTGCAAATTAAGAGGGCATGATGTCCGCGTGCTCGATCCGCTCCATTTTTCCATCAATGTAAAACAAGCAAATCCAAAATTATATTATAAAAATAAAATATTACCGCGCTACGACGCCGTGATTCCGCGCATCGGTGCGTCTATTACATTATTCGGTTCAGCTGTTCTTCGTCAATTTGAAGAAATGGGTATGTTTTGTCTTAATTCTTCTCTGGGAATTGTAACCGCCCGCGATAAATTCCGCGCCATTCAACTTTTAGCCCGGCATAATATAGGCTTTCCGCAAACAATATTTGTTAAACAAAAAAATGATGTTTTACCGGCGATTGATGAGTTAGGAGGAGCGCCCGTTGTTATCAAATTACTAGAAGGAAGTCAAGGCATCGGCGTTATTCTCGCCGAGACAAGAAAAGTTGCTGAAGCGATTATTGAAACTTTGCATAGTACGAATCAGAATGTATTAATCCAAAAGTTTGTTAAAGAAAGCCGCGGTCGTGATATTCGGGCGATTGTCGTCGGGGACAAAGTTGTCGCGGCGATGCGGCGTATTGCTCAAGGCGATGAATTCCGCAGCAATTTCCACCGAGGAGGATTAGTTGAAAAGGTCGAATTAGATGAAAAAATTCGGCGTACAGCGGTTCGGGCCACGCAAATTATGGGATTACAAATCGCCGGGGTTGATATGCTCGAAGGTCAGCATGGCCCGCAAGTCATGGAAGTCAATTCTTCACCTGGTTTGGAAGGAATCGAAATGGCCACTAAGATGGATATTGCCTCTATCATGGTTGAGTTTCTTGAAGAACAAAGTAAATTTCCGGAGATTGATTTACGGCAGCGCTTAACGCTGGACAAAGGTTACGGGGTTTTGGAAATACATATCATGAAAAACTCCGCGCTCATTAAGAAATCCATTCAAGAAGCTGGTTTCAGGGAAAAAGATATCATCATTATGAGCATCAAACGGGAAAAAACTACCATTTCAAATCCAAAACTGACCCGGGAAATCTTAGAAAATGACACACTCTTATGTTTTGGTAAATTAGAAAATATGAAATCTTTTATTGCAAAAAAAAGATCACGAAGAATAGTCAATAAAATAATAGGGGGATAAGGACGCATGAATAAATCTCATTTTAATATCTCTGTCGTTTTTTTAAGTATTTTTTTAACATCATGTTCGACTGTTCCATTGACGGGACGGATGCAGTTGGATATGATTCCGGCGGATTCTATGCTTTCGCTCAGCTTCCAGCAATATGATGAATTTTTGAAAACCAATAAATTAAGCGCTGATCAAACGAAAACTAAAATGGTAAAGTCCGTCGGAGAAAAGATTCAAAAAGCCGTTGAAAAATATATGGCCGAGAATGGATTGTCCGATCGTCTGCAAAATTATCAATGGGAATTCAATCTCGTCGAGAATGATGAAGCTAATGCCTGGTGCATGCCCGGCGGCAAGGTTGTTGTTTACACCGGAATACTTCCAATAACAAAAGATGAAAATGGCTTGGCCACGGTCATGGGTCATGAAATTGCCCATGCGATCGCCAAACATGGGGATGAACGCATGAGCCAAGGATTGCTGGCTGAATTTGGTAATGCGGCTTTATCGAGCGCTTTGCAAAATAGCCCCGACGATACGCGGGCTTTATGGATGGGCGTGTTTGGCGCTGGCGCGCAATATGGAATTCTTTTGCCGTTCAGCCGCGTTCATGAAACGGAAGCGGACCGCTTAGGTCTTATTTTTATGGCGATGGCCGGATTTGATCCTTCTCATGCGGTCAGTTTTTGGGAACGAATGTCTGAACTTAAGAAAGGAAAGAGTATTCCTGAATTCTTAAGCTCGCATCCGTCAGATGAAAACAGAATAAGAGAGATAAAAAGTCAACTTCCCGAAGCTATGGTTTATTATAAAAAGGGAACATCAAATTATTAATTAGTCGTGATCCATTTTTATTGATTTTTTCAACGACTCAGAATAAAATAAATTTCAATTAGCATTTGCTGACAGCTCATTAAACATTTATATGTAAAGAATACTTTTTGAGCTAAACGATTCTGTCCGTTTTATTAAACATATTTTTCGACCATTTACGGTAAATAAATCTTTGATCTTCCACAGATTAAAATTGACCCGGAAAATACCATATGTTATATAAAATTCTCATCGTTGACGATGATGAAGATTTTTTAGAAGAAGTCAAAGAGCTGCTGGAAGAATATACGATTGTGTGTGCTAAATCCGGCCGGGAAGCTCTGCAAATATTCCACAAACCTCACCTGATTGACCTCGTCATTCTTGATGTAAACTTACCCGATATGGCAGGTACTGAAATTTTAAAAGAGATGAAGAAAAAAACTCCGGGCGTGGGTATTATTATTTCTACGGGCCAGGGTAACAAGGAAGTGTTGATCGATGCTTTACGGGGCAGCGCGGACGATTATTTAGAAAAGCCTTTTAGCGGTGAACTTTTGACCGAGACAATTCAAAGAATCCTAAAGAGTCAAAAAAAAGGTAAAAGCCGTGAGGCAATGTCGACCCATCCGCGAGATATCAACGGAAAGATTGAATTAGCCAAACGTTTTGCTAAAAATAATCTGAATAAAAAAATTTCACTGAATGATGTTGCGAAAGAATTATGTCTCAGCCCTAAATATTTCAGCCGGACATTTATGGAAAGAACAGGGCAGGGATTCAATGAATATCGCTTGAAATTAAAATATGAAGAGGCAAAAAAACTTCTTACCCAAAATCATCTGAATACTAACGAAGTAGCCCGCCTGCTGGGTTATGAAAATATAAAACCCTTGACGAGATTATTTAAAAAATACAGTGGGGGTACCCCGGGTTCTTATAAAAGACAATTTAAAAAAACCAAAAAAAATGTTGGATAAAAATATGGAAGGACGAACAAAGAACGGTTTAAAAATATTTTTATCAGATGTCCGCGTACAAATATGTCTGATTGCTTTTGCCTATTTCTTAACAGCACGGCTTAGTTTATTACTTGCTTTTCAGGAAACGAATGTTTCACCCGTCTGGCCGCCGTCGGGTTTGGCCTTTGCGGCTATGTTAGTCTTTGGTAGGCGGATCTGGCCGGGAATTCTCATCGGCGCTTTTCTCGCGAATAGTCTTAACTTCTTAAACCATTCCATGACCCCCTTGTTTCAGGTTTATATTCTTTCTTTTTTAATCGCTATTGGCAACACTTTGGAAGCTGTTTTAGGTGTAAATTTATTTAGAAAACTGATTTTTGGCAGCCACCCATTACTTCATACCAAAGATGTTTTTATTTTCTTTGCTATTACTTTAGTGATGTGTTTGGTGGGCGCTTATAATGGCTTGATTTGGTTGAGTTTAGCGGGACAAGTTCCGTTGGATTTATTTTCACGCGTGTTTGTGACCTGGTGGAGCGGCGACGTGACAGGCATATTGACTGTAATACCTATTTTATGGATGTTTTCTCAAAGCCTCCGAAGCAATTTCAAAAAAAGAACAGATGTTTCGGAGTTTTTATTATTTCTTATTTGTGCTGTTTTAAGTAATTTCATTGTCTTTGGCGGCAAAACATCAGTAAGTTTAGATCATTGGCCATTAGCGTACATTGTTTTTCCGGTGATGGTATGGGGGAGTTGCCGTTTTCTTAGGTTGGGGTTGGGGATAATGACATTGATTACCTCCGTATATGCCGTGTGGGGAACTCTGCAAGGGTTTGGTTCCTTTGGGCATTTACCCAAGAATGAGGCATTAATTTTAGTACAAATGTTGGTGAGTATGGTTTCTTTAACCGGAATGGCATTAACGGCTGCCATGCAGGAACGTAATCATTTCTTAAGGGAGCTCGAGGGTAATAAGGTAAGGTTTGAGCAGATTTTTGAATTTTCTCCGATCGCGAAAATGATCATCAATGCTTCCGGAAAGATTGAAATGTTTAATCGTCAAGCGGAACGTCTTTTTGGTTACTCACGCGAGGAGGCGCTTACAATGGATTATGATCTTCTATTGCCGGATCGCATTCACTCACGAAAAAATATCAAACGTGCTGACGTCTTGTCGTCGAGTTCTAATCGTCCGGTAAGATTAGAAAAGGACATTTACGGCGTAGGAAAAAAGGGTGAACCCATTCCGATTGAGCTCGATTTAACCAACTTAGATATCAGCGGGAAAAAGCATATATTGGCTTTGATTACGGACATTACGGTTCGGAAACATTCGGAACTTATTTTAAAGGAACGTGAAGCTTATTTCAGGACTATGGCCGATCATGCGCCGGTCATGATTTGGATGGCGGGGGCGGACACAAAATTTCATTTTTTTAACAAGCCTTGGTTGACATTTACCGGCCGCTCGATCGAGCAGGAATCCGGGAATGGTTGGGTGGAAAGTGTATATCCTGACGACGTGAATAGATGTTTGGAGCAGTATACATCAGCTTTTAACCGTCGAGTAGACTTCACTATGGATTACCGTGTGAGACGGGCTGATAATGAATATCGTTGGATTTTGAATAGTGGGGTTCCTTTGCATAATTACAACGGAACATTTATCGGTTATATCGGTTCTTGCGTAGATATTACTGATCTTAAAAAGGCGGAGGAAATTTTACAACGAGATAAAGAGGCTTTAACGGATCTCGTCGATGAAGGCCTGAAAGAACTTACTAAAACGGAACAAAAATTAAAACATAGCTCCCGCCTGGCTGGCATTGGAACTTTAGCCGCGACCGTCGCCCATGAATTACGTAATCCTCTGGGTGTTATTCAAATGGCCAGCTATAACCTTAAGATGAAACATAAGGAGTTGGCCGATAGCCGGCATTTACAAAACATCGAGAAGAAAATTTTCGAAAGCAATCAAATCATTAATAATTTATTGAATTATTCATCCATCAAGCCTCCACAACATACATTGGTCAATATATGTGAAATTTTGGATGAATGTATGCAAACGGTCAGCGCCAGATTTTTAGGAAACAAAATTTTCCTGCAAAAAAGATATCCGCCCAACCAGGTTTGTCATATGGAAGTTGATACGTTTCAGATCCGGGAAGTTTTTAATAATGTAATGGTTAATGCTGTTCAGTCCATGAAGGAAAATGAAGGAAGCCTTGTTATTCAAGTTATCCCGACGGGGGACTTCATTAAAATCAGCATAACGGACAGCGGATGCGGGATTGACCCAGAGGATTTAACGAAAATATTCCAACCTTTTTTTACCAGAAAATCTAAGGGTACGGGATTGGGGCTGGCTATCTGTAATGAACTTATTGAACTTCATAATGGGAGAATTGACGTTGATAGTAAAGTTGGTTTTGGCACGACGGTGACAATCACTCTTCCCAAGCGTAAGTCATGAACATATCAAAAAAAATATTACTCATTGACGATGATGAGGAGTTATGCGAAGAACTAACGGATTTCTTAAGGGAATGTGGATATCAGGTTAACGCGACGCATAACGGAATTCAGGCCAGAGAGTACTTAAGGCAAGCTCAGTACGATTTAATTATTCTTGATTTGAAATTACCGCTGGAAAGCGGTTTTGATATTCTTAAAGATATTAAAGATACGTATAGCCAATTGAAAGTAATGATCGTCTCTGGACGCCCGCCGACGGGGAGTTTGCCACATTTAGACGATTGGCAAGCTGAAGAATTAGAGATATTGAAGCTTGCGGATCGAGTGCTTAGTAAGCCATTACCCCCTGAATTATTGCTTCAAACCATTCAAGAACTTACCTAAATTTACCTTTTTTTCCCAATAAAAGTAGAAAAGTGTCCCTTTTAAGGAGAATTAGGTCCTACCTAACTTTGCACTTTCCAGATATATTTTTAATAGATGAAAAATAGTTAAGTCGGTAAAACCCTACTTAAGAGGAATAGAAAGGTAAATATGAATTCATCGGTTCTAGAATCAGGATATCAAAGTCAGGTTCAGCAGTTAGAAAAGCGCAAGGTTAGACGACTGAAGACCCGGGTTCGAGTTAGAGTACAAATAGACTATTCCACCAAGATATTTGAAACCTATACATATGATTTAAGTGTAGAAGGACTTAGCTTTTATGGTAATGGACAACTGATATTCCCCAATCA
>JAGOSC010000003.1 GCA_018062515.1 Candidatus Omnitrophota bacterium | reverse complement strand
ATATTAGCTTCTTCAGATAACCCATTTTCCAAATCCGGTGCGTTTAGACCAGCGGTTGTAGGCTTTGAAGAGGTTAACAAATTAGCTGAGCGAATTCAGAAAAATAGAGAAGATTTACAAAAATTAGAAATAGCGGGCGCCGCACCTTCTAATGACGATAAGATAGCGAAATTAGACAATGAATATAATGCATTAATTCTTGAACACACAGCAGAACTAAAGAAAGCGCGCGAAGCCTATCGATTAGCGGAACAAAAAGCTAAAGCAGCGACTGAATCCAAATTCCCGTATAATCGAAACGAAGCATTAAAATTTATTTCTTCCAAGTTTGAAATCGACGCCAGCTCATATAATGATGAATTTATCCAAGCCTTGTATCGAACTATTATCATATCCGAAGACCCCGCCCGAAAATCCAATATGCTTTTAGGTTTAAAGAAAGATGTTCGCGAAGATTTCATTCAAATAATGGCGAACATATATCAAGAGTTAAATGGACAGAGCGGCGGACAGGGTGGTGGCCGCAAGCCAAAACCAGATCAAATCATCCATTCTTTATTAGCCGCGTCTAATATCATCCGCCGCGAAGGGATGTTCCAGGAAAATTCAAAAGTCACGCCGGTGGCTATTATGGAACGGTTGGGGGCTGGTAAAACGTTAGCTGAAATAGTCGCCGTTTACGTAGCCTTTGAAATCTTTAAAAAGAATGATATTGACGCTACGGTTGAAACGTGGCTGTTAAATAATAGCTTAATTTACGGTATTGAAAAGGATACATCGGCGACCATAATATTACAGAAAATATCAGAAATAGCTAATTTAACTGTGATTAAGTCCGTTGAAGATGATAAAGATCCGGATAAAGTTGCTGTGGAAGCCTTACAATTTGCCAAAACGGAGTTCGCTCCTAATAATCCTGAGCATAAATTAGAGTTTCGATTTGCCGCCGCCGAAGAAATCTTGAAACGGGAAAGTAAGGTCGAATATCATGGCGGAACACGAGAATTTCATGGTGAACGGATAACTCGTGTTTTGATTGATGAAATACAAGGATTTATTTCCGAGGCCGAACGCATTAAATCATCTGGCGGTCTCATCGATTATTTAGAGGCTAATAAACCAAAAGATTATGTCAATTTTAAAGAAAAAGCGGAATTTATTTATGCTGCTGATGAAAGATTTTTGAAATTGAAAGAACAAAATCCGGAGATTTTCCGTGATAACGTGTCTGATCAGCAAGAGAAAGAGAAGAATCCGCTGCAAGTTACTTATAAGCAGCAATATGAAGCCACAATTAAACGTGTATATAGGGAATTAATAGGCTCTAATAAAAATCATCCATATGGCAATTTTGAAGAATTTAAGAAACTAGTGGAGGCCTTTGCTCAAGCCGATGCCTTGATTGAAAAACGTCATTTTTATATTGAAGACGGTGATGCCGAGTTGTCAGAAGATGAATTTAAGAATAATGGTATGAATCCGGAAGATTTAATATTGGCGTTGGAAGAAAGCGGCGTTCAAGTTCCCGAAGGCGATGACCCGATAACAAGGCTCAATCTGCTATTGTCGAAGGAAGAAACGGAAAAAGAAAGAAAGCTGTATGAATTAATGGCTAAGCTTCCTGAAGACTTCGACATTTTAATGAGACGTTTAGATAATCAAAAGCTAAAAAGAAAATTAATTGAAGAAAACTATTCAGCGCTAACACCTAAGGGCGAGTTTAATTTAGCTAAAGGCCAATTACCGTATTCTATTCTCGGTGATGATGGAAAGCGCCGTGCCAGCACAATTTTTGGTGAGAAATCCGTTTCCGCTTTATTGACGTCCAGAGCCATACGAATGCTTCAATCGCGGGGAGCTTCCATCGATAAGGAAAAACGTATTCGCGCGATTATGGTTGCTTTAGCTCAGGAACGTTTTGAACCAATGAATATTCTCATGACCATGTCTAACATGGGGCCACAACGCATCGACTCAACCACTGGTACCGGTGACATAGCTGAACCAACATATGATCTTTTCGAAACGGATATGCTTACCGTATCTAAAGAAAGTTTCTTAGACCATCCGGATTATTTAGCCGGCCGATGGAATGTGACGGGTGTTGCCGGCGGCGTGGACGGCCAGAAACACATCAATGCTATTATTGAAGCCTTAATAGAAGATACTGCTCAAGGTACAGCGGTTTTTGGGTATGAAGATGTTATGGAAAAAATATATAGAGCGCGCGGTCGATTGAAAAGTAAATGGTTCGATAATGTAGTAGTTGAATTTGTTTCTGGTTATGATCTAAAGAAAAATGACGCAGAAACAAAACGTGTTGTCGAACTTATGCAGGAAGCTGGAAAGAATCCTAAGACAAAAATCATTGCTCTTTTTGTGGGTGATCCAACCGGTGGAAATGCCTTTATGGAAGAGAATTTCAAAGAAGGCGAGAATGTTGCCCTTAAATCTGGTTCAACGTATTTGGTTAATTTGTTTGATTTAACGAAGGGCACGCAGAATTCAAAACGGTCTGGAAGTGAGGGGCGTGTTGCTACCGGACCAGAAAAGCTGGATACATGGAACTGGATCATTGATGAGGATAATGATAGTAATTTGACCTATGACCGACGCGATATACTTAAGAAATCAAATATGGAACAAAAAGTCAATTTGATTTTAGCTTCGGCCATGCAGCTTCAAGGATTTATTTCGAAAAGGTCGGTCGGGTACGCTCAGCGGGTTGTATCGACTCAAATGACCGAAGCTTCCAAGAAAAAGATCTCGGATATGATTACGAATCAAGTCACTCAAAAATATGATCCGTATCGCCATCAACTTAAGAATATTTCCGAAAGTGCTCGCGAAGAGATGGAGCATTTGTTCAGCGATAATATCAATTTCGTCGACTTAAATGGCATGATCACCTCGGCCGGTCTGAAATTTGTTGCGACCTTTAATCATTTGTCCGGGCTTTCTAAAGATGGTCAACAGCAAGTCGGGCAGGCGTTGTTCAACATTCCCGGCGAGTTAACGGCTAAGGATTTATATGAATTAACGGCCTTCCTTAATAAGAACAATTTGAATCAGCGAAATATTGGATATATTCGGGTCTTAATTGGATTGGGCTTTGACAAAAACATAGAATCTCTTAAAACGCTCGTTAAAAAGATTGAATCCCAACCGACCATATTGCCGTTCTTTGATTATTTGGTTAGCGATGTAGCTGAGGGTGCCTTTAAAGGACATGTGAATATTGAGGAATTAGTGACCTTGATTCATACGCTTAATGATACTACGGAAGCGATACAAGGAAAGCAAAATGAAATCTTACGAATCAGAGATCGGCTATTATCTGAGGCGGATGAAGCCAAGAGAACGAAATTCTTAGCGCTTGAATTGGAACATGAACGGCGTGAATCTTTGAAAGATGAAGACATCGCCAAAATGCCTTATGGTAAAAAGATCCCCGCGCAATGGAAAAAATATAGTTATATGATTAAAGATGTCATTCGTTTAGGTTTCATGACGGATGCTTCAATAAAATCATTGAATAAAGCTGTGAGAAAATTACAAAAATCACAGGATTCATTGGTTCAACAAATCTTAAAGAAAACCAAAGAACTGACGGTTGCGGATATTCAAACGCTGATCACTACCCTTAATAAGAATGAAGTCGAAAGTCGCTTAACCCCGATTGAAATGGTTAAAGCGCTGGAAATATTCAAATTATCAGCCGACTTGAACCAAATGGAATTGGCGGTCAAGATCAATAAATTTATTGAAGCTAATATGAACACTGAGGTATTAGCCAAATTGCCGGTTAATATTTTTATTGCCATGATTGAATCGCCGATCATAAGGGCAAATCGTCTGGCAGCTGATCCGTCGGCCGATATGGAAGACCGTGAAAAATTAACCCTCACGCTGACCGCAGAATTAATGAAACATGCCTTTGTCAGTGGTTTTGAGCTGACTGAATTAGCAGAGAAAAAACTCAAGAAAGAAGAAGCGCTTTATAAGAAACAGTTAAAAACGATTAATAATCTTTTAGCCTCTGATAAAGAAAACTTTGAGTATCAAGAATTGAAGAAGAGTTTGGGTGCCGATTTTGTGGATGTTCATTTACGGCCTCAATTGGAAAAGGACCTGCCTTCCCTTATTAATATAAGTTCAGCTGAAATGCTGGAGCCGGTCAAGACAGATTTGCAAAACAAGAAAAAGAGAACTCAAGAGGAAGAAAATCTTCTGGCTTTACTTGAAGACAATGCCTCACAGCAAAAGGTTGATCAAGTCTTAAATGATTCATTAAGGCTAATTTCCGGACGCATTGATTTTACGCAGGAAGAATTTAACACGAGACTTGCCACCGTCCGTTCAGCGCTACCTCGAATGACGGATATTATGAAGATATGGAAGAATTCAGGTATCGAATTGACCCTTTCGGATGCGATCGATAATGCGGATGAATTGTTGGTATTAGCCGACTATTGGAAAGCTTTACCGGATGATTCTCAAAGCTCAGAGGAATTTATTGCCAATAATATGCGGCAGGCCACCATGGAGTCGGCCAGGATATGGAAAGTGTTAGGAAACACGTGGTTAAAATCACTTGTTCACGCGTTAAGTAAAGAAGAATTTGAAAAAGTGGTGAATGATCACAAAGACGAAATATTGCAGAAGTCCGAAATCCTCATTCATCAAGGGCCGGATGGGAATGTGCCGGTGGTCGTGGAAAATGAAAGTACGGATGCGGAAACAAGGATCAAAACGGTTGTTAAATTGCAACAAGCTGTTACATATAGTGAAAAGTTAGCCAAGGCTTTAGCGGCTTTCAAGACTATCAGCATTGAACGTGACAGCCCGCTTCTTCCAGTGAAGAGTGAAGATGGAAAAACACTGACTATTAATTCATCCGTCTTTGAAGACAAGAATGTTATGAACTTTGTCTTAGATTATTTTGCCCGTACATTTGAGGATGAAAGCAATAAATTCTCCCTGGAAACAGCCCAAGTTCTATTCTCAGTTTTCACATTTCTACTAGAAAAAGACGAAGCAGGGAAATATAAGACAAAATCGATTGATCAAAATAAATTTAAATTATTATCCAATTTGATGGATAAATTGGCTGAAGATCTTAATAGTGAGAATTTAAACAAGGGTATTCGGTTTGAAACCTCTGAGTTAGCCTTTGCCATTGTTTCTGAAATGCAGTTAAAAGCCAATGGAATGGTTGAAAATCTCTCATCTGATCAGCGCGAAGCACCGATTAAGGCGGCTATGAAACAGTTTAATAGTAAAATGTTTGAAATAGCGCAGCTTGATACGCCTAAAACTTCAACCGTAAATAAAGAAAAAGTCAGTGAAAAAACAAAGTTTGCCCGATTACGCAGCTGGGCCGGTAAGTTATTTATTGCGGGCGCTATTACTATCTCCGCTATAGCTAATCAAACCTCAGCTAAAGAATACATCGATGCTACTGTAACTCAAGATAAGCTCAATATTCCGGCTATGTATCAGCCTGGAAATATTCCGCCGAGTGGAATTATGAATTTGATGAATGATCAGCTCCAAGGCAACATCAAGTTAGAATCTGATCAATTAACGCCGGCTGAGGAAGCAAAACAACTTACCGATCGTGGACCGCCTGAAGGTTCAGAAATATCTGAGAATAATGAACTTACAGAAGATAAGAATAAATTTAAAGCAAGATTGCATTCCCAAGATGCCGAAATTGATGGTCAAGAAGGGTTAGATCGAGCTACTCCAAATCAACCAGTGGCGCCTAGCCCAGTTCCAAACGTTATTATGCCGGCCACACCGGTCATTCCTAATATTCCGCTGACAACTATCAACATACCAAGTATGTTGTTAAGCCAGGCTCCTAAGATTTTAGAAACCGCCCAAGATTATCTCTTTGAAATGGGCTATAGTTTTGCCAAAGCAGATACCTCCGATTATCCAGATCAAAATCAATCAGCCATACCTGGTCGCGGCCGACAACAAAATGCAGTCTTACCGGTTGTTCCTTCGACCCCAGCAGAATTGCCTACCGCCGAACCATCGCCTTCAGGTGGTGCTGGCGGAACAGGTTCGAATGGTGGAAATAAGACCAAGATTGCTATGGTCAAATATCAAAACGAGTTTGGACCATCCAAGGCCTATATTAAGGTAGGTCCACAGATTTCAGAAGAATTAAAAGCAAGTAAATCATGGTTAGTTGCAATATCAATAGAATCAAGGACCCGGGGCCTTACTTCTGGCCTTAGCCCGACAGCATTCTTAGCTGCCGCCTATTCCGCAATAGGCCAGGCAGTGCAAATGCTAGTAGCGCGGACAAACGAAGTAATTATTAAAGTTGTAAATGTTTTAAATACTGTAGAAGAAGTTGAAGTAAGTAACAAAGAAGTAGGTAATAAAGCTGACGAAGTTAAAGCTGGCCGCAAGGCTGAAAAAACTTCATCTGAAACATTAGGTTTCGGATTAGTTCTAGCAGCAGTTTTATCAGTTGCTCGAGTTAGAAACAACGTAAAACAAGAAGTAATCAGCTTAATCGAAAGATTGGCTGAAGCAGTTCGATTCGTTTACGGAAACGCAGACAGAAAGAATGAAGTTGAAGTAGTATATCTTGTTCACGTAAGTGAAGGAGATAGAAGTAAAGAAGCAAGTAACAAAGTAGTAAATGAACAAGCCGAAGGTTCTAAAGTCGTATCTGCTGTAGGTACAACTAAAGAAGGCAAAACCAGTGGCAACACTGAAAAGAAAGAAAATACAGCAATCGTAGTAAATGTTGTAGAAGTTCGAAAAGTCAAAGCAGGACCTGTTCAAGAATTCTTGATGAATGTTCGAAAGATTCAAGAACAGTATGAAGTACTAGTTCAGTTAGTCTTAGCTGAAAATGGTACCAATTATAGTAGAAGTAGTGGTTCTGGTGCGAAAGCGCACGGACAAGCAAGTGAAGCAAAAACCGAATCGGATGAGGTTGTTGAAGAATCCGGAAAAGCTAATGAAGTTACAGCTAGCCGTAAGGCTGAAGAAACTTTATCTGGAAAATTAGTTTCCGGATCAGCTCATGCGATAGAGCAATCTATTGCTAGCACGACTGTAGAAGCGAAAGCCAATACAGACATTATTGTAGAAGTAGTTATCAGCTTAATCGGAAGATTGGCTGAAGAAGCGGTTCAATCCGACTTCAGTAATGAAGTTAGAGAGAGCAAAGTTGTTGTAGTACGTCTTACACAAGATGGTAATAAAGAAGTAAATGGTTACACAGTTGTAGGAAATAAAGCTGAAGAAACTAAAGCTGGTTTAACGACCGAAAAAGTTTTATCTGGAGCATTGGGCTTCGGATTAGTTCTTGTAATAGTGAAAGCTATTACTGGAAACACTGTAGAAGCGAAAGCCGATACAGACATTATTGTAGAAGTAGTTGTCAGCTTAATCGGAAGATTGGCTGAAGAAGCAGTTCAATCCCTCTTCAGTAATGAAGTTGGAAAGGACAAAGTTGTTGGAGTGCGTCTCTATGTAAATAGAGAAGATGGTAGTAAAGAAGAAGTAGGTTACACAGTAGTTTCATCTGAAGCATTGGGCTTTGGATTAGTTCTTGTAGCAGTGAAAGCTGTTACTGGCAACACTGTAGGATCGAAAGATGCTGCAGACATTATTGGAAAAAACATCAACCTAATCGGAAGATTGGTTGAAGCCATTCGATCCGCTTACAGCAATGTAAATGGGGAGAGTGAAATTCTTGGGGTGCGAGTAGCTAAGGCTATAGAGCAAATCAAGAATACTCGTTTTACAAATCCTGCTCGAAACGACAAGAGCGGATTCAGTTCTGGTACTGTGAACGAAACAGTATCTACAATTAAAGAAGAAATAAGTCAAAGCAAAGTCATTAGCTCTGAGTACGCCGCCAAAGGCAGAAAGAACGTTAATGATGTAAGCTTTGTTCGCTTATATACTGAGCAAGATTCAAGAATTGCGCGCTCAGAAAATCTACTTAATAAGAGAAATCGAAAAGCCTCAGGTGTGCCGGTAGAAGATAAAACTGATACGGTACGCGAATCTGAGACTTTGTCTATTGGTAGATCATCCAACCTACGCTATGCCGGTAGTATTATTGCTTTTGCCGGTACCACATCCGTAAGCCCAGTTATCATCGGGCTTATCGCTATTGCTGTATCTTTGGTTCTCATAGCCTTATTGTCAGTCAAATATGGCCAAATCCGAGGACCGTCATCTCAAGTAAAAACTCAATCTAAGATCATCAACCAAAATAAAGGCTTGTTTGGATTACGTACTTTTGTACGTATTTTCAAACAAGCCTTTACTATTTCCGGAGGTGCGAAATGGTCGTTCTTAACACTAAACCCAGCATTAAGATTACGCATTTTGTTCAAATCCCTCAAAGTCAATGTTTCATTGCCAGCTGCCGTGAAACCACAACCAACAAAATCAGGTTATATCTCATTACCAACACAATGGACCATATCTACAGTAAAAATGGCCTTACCGACACTTGGAATGAACTTGACCTCGTTGGTCAAAAAAGTGTTCGCCGGCTTGTCCAGCATGCTTTGGAAAGCGGTGAAGTTCCTCAGTATTCAACCAAGAGTATCTACCGAAATCTCAACTAATAATATCGGAGACAGCGACAGTCGTTCTTTAGAAACTAAAGTTAACAACGGTTGGGGAATCGTAATAACTACAACTGACGCTGTCTCCGCATTATTTAAGAAAACATTGAAATTCGCAGCTGTATTGGCCGCCGTAACCATGTTACCAGGAATGGCCATGGCTCAAGATACGGCTGCGAATAATATCGGACCATTACAGTGGGCTGTAATTTCTCTATATATGGTCGCTAGTATTGTTTTTGCCGTAATAATAGCGATTAAATTCTTTGAGAAATTTAGCTTCAAAAAGATCATGACAGCGCTAAGATCCATTGAAAAGCCTCTGAAAAAACTTCTTCTACCTGTTTATCTTCTTCCGATTGTATTTGGATCATTAAGCCTTTTCGTCGGCAGCGATACAATTCCTCAAAATCCATCACCAAAGACTGGATACACCACCCAGGTAGGTTTATTTAATAACATGCTTCAGCATTCAGTTGAAGGTAAATGGACGGCTTCAAATAATGACCTTGAACATTATGATCTTTCCGACATGACGGCGCCGGGAACAGACGTTGATGCGCATGCTGCCTTGACCGCCGATGAATTAGGCCGAGCGTTTACAACGGTGAGCGGCAAGTTCGTTCAAATTAATCATGAAGGTCCAGACGGCAAAGATGAACATCGCAGTGGAACAAGATTAACTACAGATACAGAAGGCGTTGATGGAAAAGAACATCATACCGGCCGAGCATTTGACTTCCAAACACAATCCTTAACTGATCAAGAAAAAGCCTTGTTCTTGGAAATGGGCTTACAAGCTGGATTTAAAGGGGTTGGATTCTATAAGACTCAACTTCACTTGGATATGGGTTCACGTCAATGGTTTAATGCTGATCAGCCAAATGTTATGCCTTCTTGGGCCAAGTCTACTATGGAAAAATTCCATAAAGACGGTGTCGGACCAAATCCAGCTGAAAACTTCGACAGAAACGTAGTGACTGAAATGTTAGCTAAATACACGGTTATGTCTTCAGATTTAATGAGCTTAAACGCTGAGATTTCAAGCTCCATTAACAAGGTCTTTGACATGGATGACCTTAACCTCAATAAGCAATTCAAAAATGGCGATAGTTTCAGACAAATGATTCAAGCGATCATTATTAAGGAAAGCGGTTTTGATCCAAACAAAATCTCTACTGAAAATAATGCCCGAGGATTAATGCAAATTACTCCGGAACAATTTATGAAAATTGCACAAGAATTGAAGATGGATTGGAAAGAATCAGACATTTTTGATCCAGCGATCAACGTTTTGGCTGGCTCATATCAATTCGCTAAACAATTCAAGTCATTTGATAGCAAAGAATTTGCTTTAGCCTCATATCACGCCGGAGAAGACGCGGTTAACAATGCTGCTGGTTCAATTCCGGAAATCAAAGATACACGTAAATATGTGTCTGATGTCATGAGCATTTACGAAAAGAGCGAATTGGATCAAAAGCTTATGGCTATGAAGAAACAACACCGAGGCGGCCAACGACATAGTTTTGTTAGCAATGATACGAACGTTGAAGAAGGTACATCAAGTGAAGAAAGCACCACAAAAACTGAATTTGGTGATACCGATGAAACAATTTCATCTGACATGAGTGAATTCAAGGCGATTACTTCAGTGCCAGCTAACGTCGAGAAAGAAGAAGTAAACAATTATCTTCCGCCAATGCCGACCAAATTTAAAGAATTAGGGAAAGCCCCAACATCATTAACAATCAATCATTACGAAACAAAATCATTGATTGATACAAGAATCAAATTAACCGAACGATACGATTTTGATGTCACCAAACAATCTGCTCAAATTAAATTGAAAAATGCCAGAACATTGCCTGAGTTGAGCACATTGATCGACGAAGCTAAAGACATCAAGGTCCAGCCATACAAACCGGTAATTTCTCTCGATCAAGATAAACAACAAGACGATGAAACGATCGATTTATACAAAGAGTTTAATAAAATTTCTAAAGATATCGTCGGTGCTCAAAGCGATGAAGAACGCCAAGAAATATTGAAAAATCTTCACATTGATGGTGATCAAAAGACTTTGGAACGAACCGTCACAGCGTCGATCAACGGAATAGCGGCTGATGAATTGATGACACAAAACGGTGCTGACAGCCCAATGTATCTTGTCATATCAATGAATCCGGATACTTACAACGAGATCGTCATGCCACTCTATGATCAGCCATCATTTGACAAATTCAAAGAAAACGCATCCATTACGATTTATAAAGCCAAGCTTGAGGCAGGAAAACATCCGTTTGAAGATATTACGACTTCACCATATTACGTTAAATTAACCGATGAACAAATCAGAGAAGCTGAAGAATTCGGAAAAGACATGATTGCTGTTGTTCAAGGTTTTGACCTTCAAGGAAATCCGATCAGCGGTATTCTACGCTCCGGTGAAAAAGCTCAGCAGCTTAAACTTCAAAAGGCTGAAACGGTTCTTCGTGACCGACAAGTATTGATACGATTATTAGATATATTAGAGACCCAAGATCTTGAAGAACGCGATGAATTAATCAGCGAAACGCCTGAATTTTCAAAGGCCATGTTGCCGCCAAGCAAAGACCCATATTCAGCGGTCATCGTAAATACCAAAGACGGCATGATTAGTGAAGCCGTGAAATTCTTGGTCGACGACGATACCAGAGAGTTTGAAGACAAATCAGCCGGACATCCGGTCATCGTGACGAAAGTTAAGGATGTCAACGGGCAATGGCGTAAAACAGTGAATAAGTTATACAGCCAAACTCCTTTGCCAAGAATTTCAGTATTCGAAGATGAAAAAGATAAAGAAGGCAATCAAAGCTGGATTATTTACGGCATGAACACGCATAAGGCCGAGGAAGTCGAGGCCATTATGGGCTTGATGCAAGCAGAAAATAGAGTAGAAGCACAGAAAGAGCAGTTAAAGACTTTAGAGAAAAGAAGCGTCTTTAATCTCTTCACGGGCTTTGCCGATATCTTTACAGGATTCTTCCCGCCGCTCAAGCTGTTAACGGCAGGGACTGGAATAGTATTTGATATGATGACTCAACCGGAAAAAGCACCTAAAGCCCCGACGAAGAATGAGCAAATACGGTTCTATAAGAAATACCTATTCAATGAAGAATTATTGAAAAATGATCCGACTTTAAAGACGCTCAGTCAAAATAAATTTGACCGGGAATTCACAAAACGTTGGAACGCCCTTCCACAGAGCGCCAAGGATGAATACAAACGAAGAGCCGAGAAAAGACTAGAAAGTGATTTCACACCGGAAGATGCTGAGCGTATGTTTAGTTATCTAAAGAGCCTTCCAGCCGAAAGAAACATCGGCTTTATCATGGGGCTATTGTCGAACGCCGCCTCTTTCCTCGGAGCAGCCGAAAGTTTGAACACCGAGAAAAATATTAAATCCGCTCAACCTAAAGAATTCCAAGATCCTAATACCAACCCATCATCGTTTGGATTGAATGGTGTTGATCCATCGACGCCAAAAATAGATCCAAAATATTGGACAGAAATTATACCAGTGTATGACATACCTAAAAATCCAACCTTGGTCAATATTTTAAGCCAGCGCATTATCAAATATAATGGCAGCGTCAATATTGGTGAGGCCTTATCATCCATATTCCTTGGCCATCAAATTCATTATCAGAGATTCGACGATTTATTGACCCAGAAAGCTACCTATCTCGATAAGATTTTGAACGTGGTCAACATTGGATTAGATGGCCGATCCGTGATTAATTGGGCTTCCGATCTATTCGGTGATAACAAATTGAGCTATCCATTTAAAGAAGCGCCGACCGGGCTCAGATTTAGTATCGGTGTACCGTTCTATTCATTTACTTTAGGTTGGGAAAAGGATCTTCTCAAGCATTTGAATCGCATTGAAGATAATAAAAACATTGTAGCCTATGATATTCGCTCAAACATATTCAATGATAAAGCCGTTACATATACCCAAGAACAATATAATGCCCTATTTAAAACAGTGCAATCCGTAGAGATCGACGACGGCAAAGGCCGTACCATACAAGTTCCGGTCACACTGGCAACAACCATTGACGCCGACGGCACAGAACATAAGAGAGTGATTATATTTACCCGCAACGGAATTAAGAGTCAGTTGAAGAAGATCCATCAAGAAATGGAAACTTTGGAAAATATGAAGCTCGCGCTGAAAGAAAGTGGAGTTTCTACGAACATGGGTAGTGATTTTGGCGCGTATAACACACCGACGGGAACGCCTAAATCTTATGACGAAGAAATGCCTGGTTCATATTCAATCGGAACTGGTATGGATCACGCGGAGGATATTATCAAGAATTTAATCAGTAACGATATCAAGAGCATCAAACGCACACTTAATTATTATTATAATATTAGCTATAAGAAACAAGTCGAAGGCCGTGGCGTTTCCTTCAGCGGATTCGCGCGCGATATCGACGTCAATACCGGTGAACCTCATGGAAATCCGCATGTACCTACCACCGCGGCGATTGGTTTGGCAATTATGACTTATGAGAAGTCCACGCATGATTACCGCTATCATCGTATGTTGGAAGATATTAAAGATTTGATGCTGGATGTACAAGACCAAAAAACAACACTGACAGTTAAACGGTTCGGAGACACTGATTTGAAACTTGGTAAAGTCCTTCCGGAATATATCTTGCCGCTTTCAGAAAGAGGAATTACTCCTAATGCTGAAGACTTAAGAACCAATTTGATTGTATATGCCTTCTTCAATAATTATGCTGAGCAAAATGATGATGACGACTCCCGGGAAGCTAGCCGCAGAAGCTTAAGCTTTATTAAAACCTTGAGAGATAAAGAAACCGGATTATTTAAAAATCAAAAAGATGCTGAAGGATTCACGTCGGATGTTCAAATGCAATTGATAGAAGCCATGGGCCCACAAAAATATGCTGACACCTTTATCAAGACAAAAGGCATGACCAATGAGCAAGCCGCCCGGGAATTCGCCAAACTTCTCAACAAAATCGTCGAGACATTCGGCGTTAACGTTATGTATAAAGGAAAAGAAGTCAGCTTGTTTGATTTAGTTGACTTGAAGACCGCCATGACCAAGCGTAATGACGTCACGGATGAAAGTAAACGAAGAATAGGATTTACTAAAGAAACCGCCCAAGCGATCGGCGTATTCAAAATGTTCATTCCATATTTCAGACAATATGGTTTACTCGACGAGGCTAATGTGCAAATTGAACGGGTCAAACTATACCGACCTCAACTTGAATTAATGATGAATGAAGACGGCAGCTTCCCGCAAGCCACCCTTAAAGGCGTTGAAACCGGTATTGGATCTAAAACTGCCGTGGGCAATCAAGCCTTAGGCTCAACCGCTCAATATTTCATCAGCGTCGTGGCCGGCGATAATTTCTTAACAACGAAAATTGAAAATAATCAAATTACAAAACCAACTGTCATAGCTGATGTGAAGAAATTCGCAGCGCTTCGAATGGCTTTATTACGATCTAAACTTATCCATAATAGCCCGTATAAAGACGGACGTTTCACATTAGATAATGACCGAATCACCATCGCTGTCGCCGACGATACAGAAATCCCGTCAAATATGACCGGCGAAGTCATCCATGTCGGACAAGATAAAGAGAACGGCAAGTTTGAAATTGAAGTTGAGACCGCCATCGATTATGAAGGAAATAAAATCAGCATCGTGTACGGAGATTTATCTGGTGCTGATGTCATGATCGGCGATCGAATTAAAGTTGGTGAAATTATTGGAAACAGCGGCAATGCAGGTATTGATTTTAGAGTCAAGGTTAACGGAAATATCATTGACCCAACGAATATGTTTGCGCAACTTTATGATCAATTATCCGACGAGGAGAAAGGTACGGATGAAACAGCTTTAACTATATTAATGAAGGCTGATTTAAATCGCATCGCTCATGAAATCGGTAAAGAAGTTAAGATTATTTCTAATGAATTTGCCAAATATAACTCAAAGGCGAAAAAGTTAACTCTCGAAGAAGTGCAAAAGACTGAAGTGAAGCCCGGCGAAGAAAACTATGAATACTATATGAATTTAAAAGACGATTTGAAGGAAAAGGTTCAATTAGAGCAAACGAAAAAAGAACGTACTTTAACAAAAGATGAAAAGATCCGCTTACGTGAGCTAAAAGCCCTTCGCATGGATATTGAATTCACCAGTTCCAAGAATGAAATGGAATTCCTCATCGCGCATAAGGATGGACGTTTAGAAAGAATTGTTATCATCGCCGGGCTTAAACAAATGGAAGAAGATGTTAAACGTGAAAAACAAAACTTGGAAAATACCCGACGCTTCAATGTGCTTAAGAACGGCGGCATTTATACCGATGTCAACGGCAATAAGTTCAACTATAGACGCGGCGGAATTACATTCAACAAGATTGTAGAAACAGCATCCGGCGAAATCGAACTCGGCGACGCTTATGTTCACGAACAAGGATATAAGGTATACGATTTGGTCATGCTCAACAAGGTCATGGATAAGATCAAAACATTATCCGAAATTGAACGCCTCAATATTGTTAACGGCAATTTCACCAACTTCCAAATTGACATCGATGTCGACGGAGATGGCCAAGAAGAAACAGTATTAGCGACGGTAACATTCCCGATCAATAAGAGTTTGATTATTCAGAAAATCAATCCGGAATGGAAAACAAATGAAGGCGTTGAAATTTATCGCAACGGAAAACGCTTTTTCGCAGCTAACGATAAATTTATCACCATCCCGACATACGATCCAAAAACCGGTATCGAAATATCAACGGAAATCTATAAGAACGGAATTAAATTTACCGGAAGTTACAACAATTACGAAGATATGGAAGCTTATACCGAAGAAGTGATTGAATATTTCGCCGCACATCAAGTCAAGATCGCCGGAACACGCACCATTTATTACAACATCGACGCTGAACCAACCGACGCTAAAGTCACGATCGTCTATACCGACTATCGAACCGGAAAATCCAAGAAAATGACCTTCAACGCTTTAGGTTATGAAATAAATAAAGCCGGCGCGCAATCCGAAGGCGGATATGGCCGAGGCGCTCAACAATCAGCTAAAGAAGTTGATATCAAGGTTAACGGAAAAGTAATTAAGAGCATCGTCGGAATGTTCAATCCGTACAACGAAACCGTCATCCTTAAAGAAACAAAATGGTACGATTATGACAAGAAAGAATACTTAGAAAAATCAACCACCATTCAAACAGTCAACGGAAAGCTTATTTACCGAACGACCCATACCCAAGACGGAAAAGATCAAAGATTTTATCCGATCTATAACGCCCAAGGTCAAGAAATCGGCGGACGCGGTTACGAATACGATACAACGTCAAAACGCTGGATTCTTAAATATAAGTATGGCCAATATTCTCATAATGATAAGACTAGCGAATTAACCAGAACAAAAACCCTTGTACTAAGTGACGGAATTTATCGAAATATTATCGAAATCTTCTCTGCTGAAGGCATATTGTTAGAAGAAATTGACGCAAACGACGCCACTCCGGATAGAGAAAATCGGGATATGATCATAGCTATTAGATCCAAATATATCTACGGCAAAGAAAATCCTTATTTAGCGACGGGTGGTATTATGAGTATGGATGTCAGACATCCGAATGGTACTGTAGAAAATGTTGTTTATACTCATTCAGAATTCGAAAAATTTGAAGTTAAAAAATTAGCTGACGGAACATTATTCGGCGAGCTTTCACTGAAAGTCTATGACGCGACGAATGAAACATTCTCAATAGCCCGTTATGATATTTACCGACGCAGTATGCAAATTCCTCATGAAGACAGAACAGTGGTTGCCAAACGTCTCTTTACTCCGCAAGTCATCAATACCTACATGGAAGCTTTAGCTAAACGTTTCCCGGCTGAATATGAACGCGTTCAGCAACAAGGCGGCTTCTGGAAGATTATGGAATCGTTGCGCATTTATCCGGATACCAAATTACCGGAAGTTCTCGTCACACCGAAAACATTCGTCGATGGAAAGCCGGTAGAAGTTGAAACAACGACCACACATGAATTCCTGATCCCGAATGATGCTCGCGGACGCAAAATCGCCGTATTGTTCGCCAATGGTGATTTAGGAATTAATTTATGGAACTTTGAAGGAGTTTACGATTTACAAGTCCGCTACAATGGCGGCGAGTTGACGACATTAACACGCATGTTCAGCGGTGTCCAGCCTGGCGCTATTGTCGTCGGAAAAGATCATCAATTAACCGAAGTTGAAGTTTTCCGTTCACCAGACGTTGAGTATAGCCGTCAAAAATTTGAAAACTTTACAGTCACCCGTGGGCCAGGTGAATATGGAGCTGTGTTCGCAAAAATCTCTCGCGATGCTACGCATAAAGTACAGTTTGAATATTATGATGAAGCCGGCAAGGTGATTAAGACACTTGAAGGTTATGAATCTCTTGTACTTGACTCACAATTCAAAATCACACAAATTCGTTCTCCGGGCGGAAAATTATTGGCTAAAGGATTTCATAAACTTCTCTATCCGGTGGCGCAAGGTTATGCCGGTGCGCCGATTATAACATCCGGCGTTGAATATGTTATCTACGACGAGAATGAAAAACCCGTCAGAGCTTATACGACACATAATGGAGATGGAAATTGGAAATTAAGCGTTATCTTTAATAGTTCTCATACCTTTATCAAAGATGTTGATGGTAAGAAAATTGTGCGTGAAGTGATCATCGTCACCGAAAAAGATCAAGCTTCAGGCAATGTTTATGTAAGACGTTATATTTATGAAGACGGTAAAATTGCCGACACGAAACGATTGGATGAATTAACCGAATTGGACCGTACCTTTGACGAGCAATGGGAACTTAAGAATAATCAAAGTTTCGATATTCCTTTCCATACTGTGGTTGATCAAGAAAATCAAACCGTTGATGTAGTATTTGATGTTGATCAAACGTCCTTTATTGACCGAATTTTCAACGGTGATTCGTTCAAGATTATGCAATGGATCAGCATCGCCGCATTAATCCTCTTCTTGTGGAGTTATGTTGGCCGTCCACTATCTTATGGAGTAGGCAATTTATTAGCCAAACGCAGAAAGAAAAATGGCAATGACTTCACCAAATATGTTATCGGTGATCGACGTGATGAGTCAGGAGAAGAAATTAATACGCTGGAAGTAATGGTTACTCGAGAAAAGATCATGTCTAAGGAAGATCTTGCGAAAGCGAAAGAAGTTTTGGAGACAATAAAGACCGAAGAACTTGCGAAAATAGAAGAAGAGCTGGTGAAAGGGGAAAGCGGTTCAAAGGATAAGATTTCTGAATCCAATAATAAGATTGATAAAGCCATGAAAGATTTTTATATCGCCATCGAAAATAAAATCAAGCCGGTCGCTGAAAAATTTGGTTTTGATAAACCAACCGTTGATATCGCCTTATACAAAATCATTGACATGTTATATGGAACCAACCGATCCGCTGATAAATTCCTCGACGATAATTTCAGTGAATTCAATGATTGGATGATACAAATCGGACAAAAGTTGCCCGAAAATATTAAATTCAATTTTGAAATGTATGTATTATTTGTGCTTATGTTTACCCGCGGTTCACATATCCGCGCCATTCTGCCGCGATTAAGATATACCATTATGTTGCGAGAGTTGATCGACAGTAATATCCACGATAAAGAAAAATGGGCTGCAGGAGTTGGAGAACGCTTCGGTAAGGAAATTGATCTATGGTACTTCAATTTAACTAGATTCTATGATCGCGGAGCGGTCGGTGATATGGAAAAAGAATCTAGAATTACCTGGGAAGATTTGATTGATCAATTGAATAATCGAGAATTTGTTAAAGATTTATTGAGTAAGCAACTAAGAGATAATGAAGGAAATCAACTACCACTTGAGGAAGGACTCAAACGATTAGGCCGTTTAGGTACATTGTTGTATAAACACAAAGATAGTACAAGTTTTAAAAATATTGCAGAGAAAATTCAGAAATTCAAGACATACAAAGATAAATCCGGAAATTATGCCTCACGCAAAACTTATATTATCATCGGCGTTGTAATTGGTTTAATCCTAAATGGAGTTATCGCGTTTTACGGTTTGGCGGATAATATGCTTATTACCTCAGTTGCGATCATGCTGGTAAGCATAATCATTGCGGCATCAGCTTACTTTGCCGGATTTAGAGGTGCTGTTCAATATAGTAAAAATAACTGGCCATTTGTTTTGTCCATTCCGGCGACATTGATCATTATCTTAGGACCGATTTATGCGGTGATTCCGGTATTTGTGACATGGGCGGCCATTGCTTTTATAGCCTTTTTGGTTGTTAAGAATTTGATTCAAAACATCCGAAATATAGTAAATACGGCAAGCAGAATAGATAAAGGAATAAGTAGCAGTTATTTGAGAAAGAATTATGTTAGACGCTCTCTTAAAGAGTTGTCCTTTAGTACATTCTTCTGGGCCGTTACGTTTGGATTTAAGTATGTTTGGAATGATTTCGTCTTTAGTAGTTTAAAGATTATAACGTCTAATATTTTTGGAGATCATACTTTAAGTATGGTTGCCGGTTGGGGACTAGCGATTGCTATTTGGTCAACATTCATCATGTTCTACTTTCTTGATACATTTACCTTTATTAACTTTACACAATGGATCACTGGTTCAATAAAGGGATGGATGGATGGATTAGGCTTTATTACGTCAGCCCGCGGGTTAAGAAGAAATGCCGACGCGTTTGTAAGCAAATTAGATAAAAATTTTGGCGCTAAGAAAACAGGCAGTGAAATTGCTAAACACTTATACGAAAAGAATTTAATTGATCAAGAAGAAAAAGAACGCGTAGCTATTAATGATTTCAGCAGAACCTTTAAAAATGAAGAAGTCAGAGAGCGTTTACAATTCTATATGACTAGCGTCGTCAAGATGAGAATGCCAACCATGCCGGCATGGACAAGATTACCGAAATTGACGATCAACGCCGTTGGTAATGATGAAGTTGTTATGGTTCACTTCTCCGACCTGAATAAAGAAGAGGGCGGTGTCGGTAAAACCAAGTTAACGCACATTATTAAGGAAATGCCGGATGAATGGCAGAATTTTGTGAGCCGTTTAGTTACTACATATGGCAAAAATATTGACGAATCAACCATTTCAGAATGGCGCGCTTTGGAAGGTACAGAAGAGTTTATGTTCCCAACAAATATGAATAGCGAAATCGTCCAAGAGATTACGGAAATGGTGGAAGACTTCGTCAATATGCGTTTCCATCCGTTTTACCGAACCATTATGGGCCTCATTACTGCCTGGGAAGCCTACCGCTTTATCGTTAAACAATTATTCCCGGAAATTGCTCATAGTGAAGCCGCTGTCGATCTTAAAGTCGCTGAAAAATTACAGATCGTTTGGGCATATCAAAGTTTCAAAAAATTAGAAAAACATGACAAGGAAGAAGAGCGCCGTAAGATTGAAGACCTTAAATTCTTATTACGTAAATATCCAATGCTTCAAGTCGCTTTCTTGACGGACGAAGAACACAGTATGTACAAATTTAATCCAAGAGAAGGAACGTTTAAAGAATTTGGATCACCGGCAAAGTGGAATATTTATCCAAACTATAAACCGATGAATCAAAACAATATGATGAACTATTCAACCGGCGACATCAACTTGTTCTTGGATGCTAATAACGATATTCGCTTCGAAGACGCCTTGAAATTCCCGAACCTTTTGGCCGAATTCAACGATGATCCGCAATTGATGGCGGTTAACGTCGCTGAATATATCATCACCGATAAGTTCAACTGGATTGGTAAGGTTCATGGTTTCGGTGACCGCACATGGACAACATTTGTCATGCGTGTAAATGCCATGTCTGCGGCATTAGGTTTCTATGGTCACGGCGCATTTTTCAGAACTGAATTATTAAAAGAATTCGGAACGCTTCCTCCGGATTATGTATCCGAAGACATTATGTTAGCGATTCAAGTTTGGTTGAAGAGAAAAGGTTACTACATCGCTCACCGTGAATATTTACAGGTAGGTAAAGGTCGCGAGGTCAGCGTCGCGGGCGGTTCTGTTCCGTTCCAAAAATTTGCGGCTGGCGGGGCGGAATTAGGTCTTGGACGTCAATTAACCCGCTTAATGAAGAGTAAAGAATTTAATTGGTATCAAAAAATGATGCTCTTCTTCACGATCAGCTTCTTTACCAAGAAACCGTTCATTATGTTAGCGGTTCCGTCATATATATTCACCGTCCTTTATTTGGGTGTCAGCGGTTTTGCCGGCTTCCCATTCGCGGTATTTTTGGCTTTCGTCGGCGTATGGTTCTCACAAATGGTGACCATGAGCGGTATAGCTCAATCACAACAGGAAAAAGGTATTATGCGCGGATTAGTAAATTATTTAGGTATTATTCCGACGACCATTTTGGCCTCACTTATCGCGCATTTCTTAGGATTAACGGCCTTTTTGGGTATGGCGTTTATGCCTTTCACTGGGTTGGCCACGGCAGTCGTGCTTGCCATCACATTAGTGAAACATTATGTGAATTTCAATCGCAAAGGTATTCAAGGCAGTATTTCAAGTTTATTTGGATTGTTCCCAGCCTTGATGATGGTTTACATCACTTACATCATCAATTATTCGCTTGGTATTTTCAAAGGTTTGCACGGAAAGGCTAAGTTTAATCAGTCAGAGAAGGGATGGGACATAGCTAGATTTGAGTTCATCGAACGCATTTATAGATTCATGGATAATGCTGGTAATAAACTTAAGGCGACCGATTCATTCCAATTCCAGATAAACTTCTCACTTATCTTTATTTTCATATCTTCATTAGGTGTTTTCTTGTGGCAAGCCTTACCAATTCTTTGGTCATTCTTCTATATTGCCGCTATTTTCTTATGGGCCTTCGCGCCGATTCTGACTATGCCGGGCATATTCCCCGGAACAACTGGTTATAAAGGATTCAAAGGATATACACAATGGACCAAAACGGGAATTATCCGATCTTGGTTAGATGTTATCTGGGTTCCAGGTGCAATCACCAAACAACTCTTTAAAATAGCTAAAGCTGATAAGAACACGATATATTCTGAAAAACAAGAATTAACAAAAGCCATTAAGAAAGATTTGAGAAAGAATAAGGGAGGATTATATTTTAAAGGTTTAGCGCTTATATTCTATGAATTACTTATGTTAGGGTTCGGTATTGGGTTGGCCGTCACAGAATCCGCAACAGCTTTGATTTATTTCTTACCGGTTACCATTACTGGCGTCTTTTTCATCACCTGGATATTAGGATCCTTGTATTATTTATTCAATGAAGCCAAACGATTGTTTAATAATAAATTGACTGTATCCAATCATAAGAATGTTAAAGATACCAAGAATACCAAGAAAATGAATGATTTGGCTCCGGGGATAGTCGCTGTTGTATTGTTCAGCGCTTATGCGACTGTCATCGCCGGTATCGTTGCCTTATCACTGGCCGCTTGGTTAGCTGCCCGCTTGTACTTCCAACGTCAAGCCAAATTGGCCGCTGAAGCTAAAGAACAATTGGCTGAAGGCCTCAGCCAATCTGATATGACCATGGAACAATTAAGTCAAGAATCCGTCGACGATGTTGTTTTCGCTGGAAATGATGATATCGATATGATTCGACACACCTTGAGAGTTTATGAAGCAGCAAACGCCAAACGTATTGTTATTCTCGGCGGATATGGACGATTAACCATGCCGTTGATCATCAAAGCCCTTGAAGCTGGTTACACGGTCGAAGTCGCCGGAAAGATTATCAGTTCAGCGGCTGATTTGGCTGAATTAAGTTCAGCTTTAAGCGCAGGAAAAGTGAAGATCAGCGAAGCGCAAATCATCTTGCAAGTGATGAATCAAATGATCGCTACTGAAGTTGAATTCAAAAATATCACTTTAACCGAAGGTAAAAATGTTATCCTCGAGAATGAATCAACCAATACAAAACAAAATTTCGAAAATTACCGCAAAATATTATCCGCTGAAAGAAAACTAAACGCCCATACGTTTGTCTTTATCACTACTCCATTACAACAATTCCGCACGAAAGCTACTGTTCAACAAATCTTTGAAACGTCCATCAACACCGGAAACATTAAAGCCATCAGCCATACAATGAAGGCTGATTTAACGTCAAAACAATTAAGTGAAACCTTAATCAGCGAAATGTTCGGCTTAGCTTTATATACCGTTAAAGGCGACATACAGCCAGTTCACGACGGAAAACAAGGAATAAATGCTATACCAGCCGCTCATTGGGCTGCGGTAAATCGTTTATTTAACCGTTTAAGCAAAAAAGAACAAAACATATTAGCTAATCGATTTATACAAAATGTCAATACAACTAAAGTCACTAAGGCACGATTAGTTGCCAGCGTAACGGGTAAAGCTAAAACATTCTTAGAAAATATATTGTTCAATAGAATTGAAGAGCGCGGTACTAAATCCAATGATTTAGGAGCAATAATTTTAACAGCCGGTGTTGTATTTATAATCAGCCCGATTGTCATAAAGATGATATTCATCGTCGCTGTTCTTACATTTGCCAGGATCAAATCTTCAAAGTATCTTCAATCCAACATCTCAAATATTACCGCCGACAATGCCCTTCGTTCTTTTGTAACTAAAGTTAACGATTGGGGAATCGAAAACATTGGTCGTAAGGGCATTGTCGCGGTATTTAATAAAACGATTAAAAATGTTTATGAAGCTGGATCAAGTATTATCGTCGTCGACGCGTTGATCGCTTTCACTCCAGTTATATTGGTTTCAATGCCAGTTTGGGGCTGGGTGGCTGTTAGCGCGTTGGCTGTTGGCGCGGCTGGTTTTGCCATTTGGAAAATTTTATCAAAACGTAATGAGCCTATGATTAAATCAAGTGTTGTTGAAAATATTAAAGACGCATCACAACAACCGGCCGTAGAAAGACAATTCTATAAACAATTTAAGGCCGGCTCCGCTGAAGATATTTTTTCAGAAATCTTTAAGAAGATTTATGGAGTACACGTGTTTGATCCAGATAATTTTATTGGCCTAGGACAGCTCAATACCGGTTTAACTAGAAAATATGTTGAAGGTTTAAACGAAATTGTTAAAGACCATCACGAAGGCGATGTCAGAAAAGATGTAGTCGGAACGGATTATACTTCACATCTTCACAGTGTTGCTAGTATGTCAGTTAACTGGTTCCTGATATCAAACCCTGTCGCTGTGGCCGTAGACATTCTCCATGATGTTATTGAAAACAGTATTGATTATTACACGAATGACAAAAATAAATTAATGCCAGCGAAAATTCGCCGGTTGAATGACGGACGAAAAATTCACGTGACCAAGAAAATGATGGCCTTAGTCGAAAAGAGACTTCGTCAACAATTAGAGGAATTGGTCGAGAAATTAGATGAAAACGACCCAGCGAGAAATCTTGATATTGATGAGGTCATCAAATTGGTCAAGGTATTGACCAGAAATAAAAACGAAAACTTAATTCCGTTGAAAATATATTCAGTATTGAAAAAATTGGGCGCTCCGGCCGTGTTGGTTGAATTGGCGAAGAAGTTAGCGGACTGGAATCAAAAACGTTTAACCATTCGCTATTATGACCGAATTATCCGCGCGGGTTATATAGCAATGACGGTTAAGTTGGCTGACCGCGCTCATAATTTGATGAGTGATAAAAATTCAAGCAATGAAGAACTCGTCGGACGATATACGTTCGGACGAATAATGGAAGGCCAAGCTATTAAGGATGTTAAAGACGGAACATTATACCAATTTTTCATCGCCAAAATGCCAAGCACGGGCAAATCATTTATTGACAGCCTTCCTAATGAATATAAACATATCCGATTTGAATTTAAGAGAATCTTATTGAACGCCATCGCCGACAAGGATAATTTTTATCGATTGCCGAAAGAAATCAAAACTTTGAAAAACGCCAGAGACGCGGTAGAAATAATTATAGAAGACGCTTTTGAATTAGCGTCTGACAAAGACCTCCTTAAAAATGCAAAAGATAGACTTTTGAGAAAAAATAAAAATCCGACTCAAGAGGAAATTAAAGAAGAAGCGATTAGAAGTATTTTTGAACAAGCTAGCGAATTAATGAATAGCATTTGGGAGGTTTACGCCAAAGCAGTTGAATTGAGTGATCATTCCAGTATTGATTGGGTTTTAACCATATCTGATCATTACAAGAACATAATTCATAAAGTTCCTCATAAACGAACGATGATGAGCGCCATGCTTTTATTGTGGTTAAGAGCAGATGCGCAAGTTCGGGCGGATATTTCTCGTCTCTTTGGAAAAGATAGATATTTTGGAATTGATGTTATAAGAGAAGCGAGCAACCCAACAAATAACACAGATACGCTTATTAAAATATTTAATAAACTTAAATACGATGATGAAAAAGAATGGATTATCCGTCTGGTTGAAAGCCAAAACAATGAATTTAGCCGACAATTCTTGATGAAAATCGGCCCTTCAAAAAACAATAAGTTAAAAGGACTCATAAACCATATCAGCACCTCTAAGATTTGGGACTTTCTAGTCGTGATTGTGGCAGCGGCGGTCGCTTATGTGATCGATAATATTCTTGGAGCTGGTTTGATATTCGCTGGATTGGCGGTGTTAATAAACGGCGGTGATAATAATAGAAATAATAACAACTTTGATGAAAAGATGGATGAATTAATGAAAGCTTATAGTAAACGTAATCAATATCGTCGACATCCTGTTGATGAAGAAACCCTCAAACAACACACCGATGCTATTAAAGAAGCTTATGATATTATCTCGACGAAATATAACGAAGAACAAATGCAATATGCCTTTAAGTTGGTTGATGCTGTTATCCGTCAAGAAGCTAAGTTTAAGGGAGTTATCGCGGCCTTGTTCTTTGAAGCCGATCATCGTGACAAAGATTTAAACAAATATATTTTACGCAACAGCAAGCGCATCAAGAATGGTTCAGTCGAGTGGGCTTTGAAGATGGTCTATAATTTCAAACGCATCCTTAATCTCCAATATCATCCCGATAAAGTTATTAGAAAACGAAAAGATGTTGATCAAAGAATAACAGACAGTTTAATTCAAGATTATGTCGATATGATAGTAGAAATGACTGGCGGCATTGACGATAAAAACGATGTGGCTGAAGCGGATATTCTTCGTTTGGTGTTTGCTGAGAATATTGTTTTTCTCGAAGAAATGATCAAACAACAAGGAACACAAAAACATGAATTAACGGATTCCGAAAAATCTTTCATTCGGGAAGTTGAAGATATTTATGTAACTTTAGCTTCTCTATTTTATCGTACCAATTTAGTGAGAGTATTACATGAACGCATCTTTATTCTGAAAGATCCGGTTAAATATCATGAAACAATTGAAGAAATTGTTACAGCGCAGACACCTAGACAATATAAAAATAGTAAATTCACCTACGAAGCATTGAAGAATTATTTGAAGGAAATTACTAATGAACTGACAGGCGTTTTAAACGATGTATTTGATAATTCTATTGAGAGCTATCAACGAGTTAAGACAGCTCACAGCGCTTATGAAAAAGTTAATGAAGTGCGAAAAGGAAAAGACAGTTCAAAATATAAAAAGGTATCAGAACTTAATGACTTATTGGGTATTACTCTTATCGTTAAGAATAAAACAGGACGGGCTGCGGCTGCAGCTATTTGGAATATAGTCGGTAAGATCGAGGAAAACTTTGGGCAGCTATTGCCTTCAACAAAAGATAATCCAAACCCTGATCGCAAAGAAGATGATAACGTCCATATTTTGGTTAGAAATTATAAAGACGGATTAGTTTATGAAATAATGCTTCAGTCAAAAGAAAGATTTGATGCTCAGCGCTTTGGCGTCAAGAATGAAGCCGGAAAACTTTCTCATTGGTTGTATACAATTCAGCGAAAAACCGGGCAAAAAGTTTCTCCGGAGGAATCAGTTTACTTAAGTGAAGATGCAGACGAGTCGGTTAATATTGTTTATCAGAAACTTAAAACTTTAGGAATTATGCACGTTCAGACATGGGTAAAAATCGACGGTGAAAAGTTTGTTGATATCGTCGAACTACCGAGAGACGCAACTGGGGCTGATTTTGTTATGCTAAATTTCAAACAAAGTTCCGCTCAATTCGAAAAAGGGTTGACGGAAGATTATATCGGTGTGCAAACGTACAGACCAAGAACAAATTCTTGGGTTGATAAATCAGATTCATATGATGCCTCACAGGATCCAGCCCAAGCCCGGGAAAATTCAGAACTTCAACCTGGAGATATGGTTCGACAAGGATCAAATTCAACAAAAATTAAGCTGGGTAATAATCCGGCCATGCAAAGAGCTATATTGAATTCGGCAAAATCATGGCGTACAAAGATTAGGGTTATGGAGATTGCTCATCCAAAATCAAATTATTACGCGCTTGGTATGCAAGAACTTAAAAATATTGGCTTACCGCAATTGGGATTATTGCAAAAATTAGGTCTTGGAACAAGCGTAACTAATCAAGTTTTGGAACAGGTCAAAGAATCTTTGAAGCTCAATGAAATTAAAGAAGTTATCGTTGGACTGGCCGCGTTTAACAGTAACGGTAACGGAAATATAATCCGGGAAACGATTATTAAAATTCTCAATGAAACCGGAAGACAAGCATTAATTCAAGAGGGCATCGATTTAAATAATCAAGTGATAACCGACCGTCTGAACTATTCAGCTCAAGACTTATTATCTGAATTAAAAATTAAGGGTATTAAATTTACCGCTGATGGCGTGTTCCAGGCCGTCGCACTCGGTGAATTGAAGCCAGCGGTCGTTACAGAAAAATTGAAGTCCTGGGATGAGATTGACGTTACTGTTAACAAATCCGGGAAACATAAAATAATTATCAAGATAGATTTGTTAGACCGGCCTGGTATGCAAAAGTTAGCGACGGGTATTTTTGGCGATATCTTTATATATAATGTTTCTACTAAAAAGTCAAAAAGACAAGGAAAGAAAATAATTGAAATTATCATATCTAATGAGATTACTGATCTCGATCTCGATAAACGCATAAATCGGTTAAAACAAGATTTGAGAGAAGATAGAAATATTCCCATACGGCCTGATCAAACAATTAAACGGGATATTTATATTACGGTAACGGATGCCAAAGGACTGATGAATAAAATATCAGCGACCATAAGTGAGTTGAAAATCAATATCGATAATACAGTTATTGCTCGAGAAGATAATAATGACGAAGTCTTGTTGGAATTGAGACTGGAAATGCCGATAACTACTTCAATAGAAGACGCGGAAAATGGTTTAAGAAAGGCATTAGAGAAAATTGATGAAGTTGAAATAGTTGAGATCAGGGATGTTTATTTTAAAGATGAGCTGGGAATACATGACCGCGGTCCAATCATATTGCTGGCCGTCGCGACATTCTTCCTCAGCCCGATTGTGATCAAAGCGTTCATCATTGTCGCTGTTTCAATCGCTGCTGTTGTAAAACTTCGAAAACAAATTAATAAAACTAAAGAAAATAAGATTTTAGATAAAGCACAAGAAATTAAGAAGATCAAAACAAACATTCCGGCTCATTTAGATTCGACGATTCCTGTAAACGTTCCGACGACATTACCAGCTGCGCCTACACCAGTGTTGCCAGTGATGCCGACCATTTTTACATTATTAAGCAAATTGAATCCATTTGCCGCGACACCTGTTTACGCCGCTGAAAATTCAAATGATTTGAAAGAAAAAGAAATTGCGGGTAAAGGTGTTCTGATCCAATTGTTAAGCTGGTTAGCCCGGTTGAACGTTTTAGTTGATCGAAATGGTGTTGTATTCAAGTTTTACGCCTTCACCATCCGCACGATCGAAACATCCACTCAATATCTACCAACAAACATTTCAAACATAAAACATATCGCAGACAACGCCCATCGTTCTTTAAAAACTAAAGTTATTAACGATTGGGGAATCGGAAATACAACAGTTATGGGCGTTGTCCGCGCAATATTTAAGAAAGCTGCACGCTTTACAGCAGCCACTTTAATTACATTTGTGCTTTTCGTCACAATAAATATTGGAGACAGCGTCGGCGGTTCATTTACAGAAACTAAAGTTAATACGATTGGGGAATCGGAAAAAACTGAAAACGCTGACACTGTCTCCACAAACTCTAGGGATGATGCCCGTTCATTAGACAAAACTAAAGTTAACGATTGGGGAATCGGAAACATTGGCGGCATCATCCCTGTAAATTCTCAAGCAACACAATCTATTGAAGGCAGTGTCAGCCGTTCGTTTACAGAAACTAAAGTTAATACGATTGGGGAATCGGAAAAAACTGAAAAGCTTGATGCTGTCTTCACATTCATTTACAGAGGTGATGTCGATTTAGATAAAACTAAAGTTATTAACGGTTGGGGAATCGGAAAAACTAAAGTTATCGGCATCACCTCTGTAGACTCTCAGAAAAATATTTCAGATACGCGCCATATTGGAGACAGCGATCGTTCTTTTGCAAAAACTAAAGTGACGATTGGGGAATCGGAAACAATAGAAAACGACGCTGTCTCCAAGAAATCTGAAGGAAGAGGTGATGCCGAGTCATCAACAATTACTAAAGTTGAAACGATTGGGGAATCGGAAAAAACTGAAGGTGACGGCATCACCTCTGAATTTATACCTGGCTTGCTGTTGACCGCAGTCTTAGCGCTGGTTTTGGTTGGCTCATTCTCAATATTAAAAGGCACCACACGGGTCACAATAAAGAAGATTAATTCTATAAGGAAACTTCTTAGTCTTGTTATTGTTTTGGCTCTTAAGAAAAAAGAATTGTCACGTAAGCAAATTGGTCAGTATTGGAAAATCTTTAAAATTTTCACAGGGTTGAAGGTATTCACTACCTTTTTAAAGGTTTTCGGTATGTCGATTGGAACGTATCTTACGGTAAATAATTTAGTAGGGGAACGTGTTCTGCTAACTTTATTAGCGCCAATTATTTCATATTTAATTGTCTCGCTGGCTGTGGCGCTGCTTATTCGTGTGCCGATTATGTTGTATTTTCAATACCGCCATAATCTTCCGATGTCATTAAAGGCCTATTATTATAATACTTTTCCAGAAGTAGGCGGACATTTGGCTATTATTATGCAGATTTTAAGTTTGGTTAAAGAAGATAATGTTATTAACTTAGAAAAACTGAGAGTGCTGAACAAGTATATCGAGAAAATTATTGAGAATTTTAACTTTAGTGAATTAGACAAAACAAAGATAGAACATGAAATAAACAAAGGAATCTCTAACGGGTATTCGGTCAACAGCAGTAAATTGCAGAAACGCGCTGAGAAAAGAGGTTTTGACAAGATGGTTAAAGAAATTTTGTGGAAGCATTCGCTTTATATCGCTTTCATGATGATGACCAAGAAGAAAGATGATAAAGATAAAAAGAGATTCAAGGTATATGGCGCGGATCAGTTGAACAAAAATATCTTGAGCGGCCGACGTCACCGCATGTTTATCGTTACTGACGATAGTCTGAAACAATTAAAGGACCGCGCGGAACTTCTTTCTCGCCAATCAGGAATTAAATTAAAACAAACCATGGATGTCTTTAATGTTGAAACATATTTGGGAAGTTTGTTTGGCTCTCTAAAGAATGGTTCAAAGGCAGTTCCTGCTCGATTCCAGCCGTTCATTGAACCATTGTTTACGGCTCAAGAAATAGAACAAATAAACAAAAATAACGCGTTGGCTAAAGCGGAACAATCCAAACTATTGACGGACAATGCCGCGAGCAATGGAGTCGACGATCAAAAGAATAATTCTGTTCAGAAAAACAAACGGACCAAGAATGTATTATTCAAAGCCCTGGTCAGTGTTTCTGCTATTTCAGCTTTAGCCTTGTTAACCTACGGTTATCTCTTCGGATTATTGACGCTCGTCGTCGCTTTACCGGTCGCTAACATTATCATCTTCGGTATGTTCATGGCAGCCACGGACTTTTCTGGTCAATGGATCGGCGGTCAGGACATTATCAAGAAACAAATCGTGGCGGCCTTCCCATTAGGTTTGATCATGGGAGCGTTCAGCTGGGTTTACTTCACCGTCATCGCGCCGAAAGATTTAGATTTAACATATTTAATTCTGTCAGTCAGCGCATTTATGGTTGCAGTGGATCTTATGGGAATGATGGATAAAGCCCGAACAATTAAATTATCCAAAGCATTTGATAAAGAGGAGTTTATCAAGGATGTTAAATTTGCAGTCGTCGCCACGACGGGAATTGCGGCCATAGTATGGATGGTAAGTCATCTAGCTCCAAGTTTATTTGGCGGTCAATCAACAGGTATAGAAGAAGCGGTGACAACCGCCTTAAGAATTGCTGGTATCATGACCATGGTTCGATTACGAACATTTGGTTATACCAATATGGTTAGATTTGTCCGTGGAAACATCGAAAGATTGAAAGAAGAAGCTGGAAAAGTCGGTGCTAAACAATTTGAAGCCTATTGGATGACACGTATACATTCAATCGTACGCAGCTTCATCGTTCAGCATCCAGTCTTAGCTTCATTTGCCGTCGCCATCGACGGTATTTCAACACAATATTTCAGTGTTTTCTATACGTCAGCCGTTAACAAACCAGACTTCTTCATCAAGAATGAACAATTAAGAAAGAATAAATGGTACTTAATTTTTGTCGGTTTTGCCGGCCCGTTTGTTTGGATGGGTAAAAAGATGTACACCGCACTTCACTCAGCGACGGAAAATCGTAAACAGGTTAAAGAAAATAAGAATAGAAATAATGGTTCATCCAACGCTCCGCCGGCGATGATTTTCGATCATAGATGGATGCAATTCATTAGAAATATTCTTAAAGAAAAGAACCCGAATAAGAATTATACAGAAGAAGAAATTATTAAAATCTACGCAACCACGCCTGAATTTGGTCCATATATTGAAGAGTCAAACAGAATTAGCAAATTCAGTCTAATTTCCACCAACTTTGATCGTAAATCAGAGTATCTATTCGTTTACGACCATCTTAAATCTGGAATTTACGATCCTATTCAAAATAAACGTGTCCTGCCGACAATCGGTCAAATGAAAAAACTTCTTGCATTAGCCCGCAAAACTGACGAGGTTTTCGCAGAAACATTCTGGAAGGCCTATGAAAGAGTACGTAAGGAATCACCGGAAATGGATAATTCAGAATTAGTTGAATTGGCCAAACAAGAAGCCATCATGGCCGCCGCTGAAATCCACGCTGAACATAATCGCAAAATTTTTGCCAAGGTTGAAGCGATTAAGAAGGGTGACCATTCAGTCAATCTGAATGACGAAGCGTTGGCAACGATCTTGAAATCTAAAATCAATGTTGATGAAGAAATCAAAACCCAAGGCGCCAATATGTATTTATGGAATGCCCGTGAAAAAGGCCTTCGTTTCGATCAAGTCTCGACGAAGATGTTGAAGAATTTACGCAAAGAAGGCTTTAACATCGTTTGGATGATGGGTATTTGGCAAACCGGCGACTTTACGGTCAAGTTCAATAAAATGTGGGATGAAAAACGAATCGGTTCAGCTTATAGCATTAAGGATTACACGATCAATGAAGAATTAGGAACGGAACAATCATTCCGTAAATTAGTGAAACGTGCCAATGCCGCTGGCTTGAAAGTCATCGTCGACTTTGTTCCAAATCATATGGCTGCCGATTCATCATGGATCTACTCCAATCCAGAGTGGTTCGTTTCTATCAGCTTGGAAAAATTAAAAGCGTTAGGGTTGACGGCACTTAGACTCGGGGATTATATGAAGAATCGTAAAGATGCCATGAAATATAACAATCGATATTTCATCGCTGATACGATCCATGGTCCAAGAGCGTTTCTCCATGGACAAGAAGGGCCAAACAGCGCGCCGTGGATAGATACCGTTGAGTTAGATTGGACCAATCCGGAATTAAGAGAACACATGATTAAGGTCTTGAAACATATTCTTGGCTTAACTAATGGCGGCGGATTCCGAATCGATATGGCCGAATTATTGTTAAAAGAAAAACTTAACGGATTTTTGCATACGAATGGCGGCAAAAAATTGGTTTCTACGGAAGTTTTTGCGGAATTATTAAATGAACTAAAGAAAGGTTATAAGAATGCTATTTTCGTTTCTGAATCATATTTCTTGCAGAAATATTTACAAGAATTGGGATCTGATTATACCTATGACAAACATGTGTTTGACATTCTCGTCGACGGACAACAATCGACACACGAATTGTGGGATTATTTAACCAATCGTGATAGAACGACTTTAGATTATTTATCTCGCACGGTTCATTTCTTAGAAAATCATGACGATCCTTCTCGACGTATAGCCAGCTTCTTGACGACAGAACAGCAAATGGCTGCTGCGATCATCATGATGACGATACCTGGTATGGTGATGATCAATTCTGGTCAACGCGACGGACGATCAAAGGAAAAACCAACCGCTACGTATGTAACACGACATCCTGAAAATGAAACCAATAATCCTGATGTAAGAAGATTTTATGATTATTGGTTGCCCAAAACCCGTACAGATTTATGGAGCAATGGTGAAATTAATAAAATTGTAACCGGTCGGTTGCCAGACGGCATACTTGTCTTCCAGCGAAAACTCGGACAGAAACAGGGATTAGTTATTGTGAATCGTTCAGAAGAAACACAAACATTCACGCTCAACTTAAATCCAGCTGAATGGAATATTTCTGAGAAGAATAATGGCCTGTGGACCAGTCTTGAAAGTAGTGAAGAACAATATCCATTCACTGAGAACTCAACAGTGATCTTAAATCCGCAGGGTTACTTAGTCTTGGAATTGGAGTTAAAACCAGTCAGAAAAGATGCAGCCCGTCCAGTTCCCGGCGAGAAAATGCCGACCCGAGTGACGGTCCGTAAAGAAGTCAAGCGCGTGACGGAAGCGAAAGAAAGCGGCGTATTGTTGTCCATGACATCATTGCCATCACGTCATGGTATTGGAGATTTTGGACCGGCTGCGTATCTATTTATTGATCTTTTAGCCAAAGCCAAACAACATATTTGGCAAATGCTTCCATTATCACCGACGGATGGTTATACCAAACATTCACCGTATTTGAGCGATTCAGCCTTTGCCTTAAATCCGTTATTGATCAGTTTAGAAAAATTGGTTGAATACGGATTCTTGACGGAAGAAGAAATATCTGATTTTAAATCCGGCGATGAAAACTTCGTCGACTATGAAGCTGTTGTCCAATTCAAAAAGCGTTTATTAAAAATTGCCTATCAACGCTTCAAATCAACGGCTAACAAAAAAGAATTTAAAACATTTATCGCCAATAATGATGATTGGTTGCAAGATTACGCTTTATTCAGAACTCTCAAAGAAAATAATGAATTAAAACCATGGTGGGATTGGAAAGAAGATGTAAGAAATAGAAATAAAACGGCGATCAAGAAATATCAGCGAAAGCATAAAGACAATATTCAAGAAGTCATGTTTGTACAATTCATGTTGTACAAACAAATGAAGGAATTGAAGAGCTATGCTTCTAAAAATAATGTCCGTCTTATCGGAGATGTCCCAATGTTTGTCAGCCATGACAGCGCCGATGTTTGGGTTAACCGTGAGTATTTTGATCTGGCTGAAAACAATCAGCTCAAGTTTAAAGCTGGAGTTCCGCCTGATGCGTTTAGTAAAACTGGACAAATTTGGGGTAATCCGCTTTATCGTTGGGATGTGCTTAAGAACAATAATTATGCCTGGTGGGTTGCCCGTTTACGCCATCAACTTAATTTCTTCGACATTATTCGATTGGATCATTTCCGCGGGTTTGTGGCTTACTGGGCCATTCCAGCTGGTGAAGAGACAGCCAAAAATGGAAAATGGCTCGACGGTCCACAAGCCGACTTGTTTAATCAATTGAAAAAAGATTTCCCAGATATGCCGTTTATCGCCGAGGATTTAGGCGCGGAAGATAAAATTACGCCAAAAGTAACAGCCTTGTTAAAACAATTTAACTTGCCTGGCATGAAAGTTCTTCAGTTCGGATTGGGTGATGTTGATTCAAATACAGTGGTTTATCCCGGAACTCATGATAATAACACGACAGTCGGTTGGTATATTGCGGATGCCACGGCTAAAGAAAAAATTGAGATTGAAGAATTCTTGAATAAAGAAATTAACGAGAAAAATATTCATTTGGCTTTAATTCAGATTGCGATGTCATCAAAAGCCAATACAGCGATTGTTCAAATGCAAGATGTGCTTGGTTTGGGCGGAGAAGCCAGAATGAATAAGCCTAACACAACGGTGAACAATTGGGATTGGAGATTAAAAGCAGAAGGCTTAACGCTAAAAGTTATTTCTATTCTCAGAGAAATAAGAGAAAGAACGAGAAAGAATGATATTAATCGTTTGGCCACGATAATGATCAATGATGCAGCCGTTACGATTGCGCTTGATTATTTATATAGTCACGGTTACAAAGCCATGGCTGAACGATTGAGTGCGATGGTTAGCGCCGGTTATGTCCGCGCCGGTCCATTCAAAGGATTTTTAGCTACCGTTTATGAATATAACAATGAAGAATATATACTCCTATCTAATCATCCTGAATACGTAACACGCGGATATTTAACCGACGTTCAAGCCGCCGCCAGCTTGGTCCACGAAATCGGCGCCGTCGCTGAATTCAACCTTTCCCATAAACTCAACAGCCAACGTGAAGATCAATTCTTTACCTATCAAACCGAATTGGATGAAGAAGCTCGTCTAGTTCAAGAAAAAATCAATAGCTTACAATTCGGCGGATTCGATAAACTTTTATTCAATCACGAAGGTACTCATAGCCGCGTTTATGAAAAGCTCGGCGCTCATCTAATCGAAACTGAACAAAAAGTATATGGTACTTATTTCGCCGTCTGGGCGCCAAATGCTCAGGCCGTTTCAGTCATCGGTGATTTTAACAATGGCCAACATGAATCAAATCAAATGACATTGGATACAGATAGCGGCGTATGGTCGATTTATATCGCTGGCGTGAAAGAAGGAAGTCGTTATAAATTCCACGTCGTCGGTAAAGATGGTCAAGTTCAAACTAAAGCGGATCCATACGCGCAGTACAACGAACATCCAACCGAAGGAAAAGAATATAGCACAGCCTCTGAAGTCGTGAATGTTAAGAAGTACACATGGAATGATGGGGAATGGATGAAGAATAGAGTTGAAACATCGATCAATCATCCGATTTCAATTTACGAAATACACTTGGGTTCTTTCAGAAAGAAAATACTAGAAAATGGAGAAACAGGATTCTTAACGTACCGTGAATTGGCCGCTGAACTGGTTGCATATGTAAAAGCCATGGGCTTTACCCATGTCGAGATGATGCCTGTATTCGAACACAATTATTATCCGTCATGGGGATATCAAGTCAGCAATTATTTCGCTCCGACATCACGTTACGGAACGCCGGATGATTTCAAATATTTGGTTGATCAACTTCATCAAGCCGGCATTGGCGTCATTATTGATTGGGTTCCGGCGCATTTCCCGAAAGATGCTCATGGATTAGCCCGCTTCGATGGTACTGAACTTTATAGTCATGATTCTAAATCGAAGGGTGAACATCCGGATTGGGGCACATTGATCTTCAATTATGGACGTCATGAAGTGATGAGTTTCTTATTAAGCAATGTCCATTTCTGGTTGGAATATTATCACATCGACGGTATGCGCATCGATGCTGTTTCCTCAATGATTCATCTGGATTATGGCCGAAACGCTGGAGAATGGGAACCGAATATTTATGGCGGAAATGAAAATCTCGAGGCTGTCCGCTTCTTAAGACTATTGAATGATACGGTTCACAAAGAATTCCCGGGTGTCTTAATGATCGCCGAAGAATCAACGTCTTGGCCAGGCGTTACTGAATCCACTGCGTCAAATAATAGTAAAGCTTTGGGCTTTGACCTGAAATGGGCCATGGGATGGATGAATGATATTCTTAAATTCTTCAAACGTGATTCGATATATCGCAAATATCACATCAATGATCTGACCTTCTACTTTACCTACATGACCGGCGAAAAATATGTGCTGGCCTTGTCGCATGATGAAGTGGTTCACATGAAAGCTTCACTACTCAGCAAAATGCCCGGCGACGAATGGCAGCGGTTTGCGAACTTAAGACTTTTATTTGGTTTAATGTTTGCCATGTTGGGTAAGAAATTAATATTTATGGGCGGAGAATTCGGCCAATATTCCGAATGGAATCATAACCAAGGTATCGATTTCAACTTAACGCAATATCCATTGCATGCCGGCGTTCAACAATGGTTCAGCGATCTAAATCGTGCATATAAGAATGAGCAAGCCCTTCACCAATATGATTCGAATTACGCCGGATATGAGTTTATCGCTAATGATAATGACCATAGTGTAATTAGTTTTGGCCGTAAAGGTGATAATCCGGATGAAGTGATTGTGTTTGTCGCGAATTTAACTCCGACGGTACATAACGATTACCGCGTCGGTGTACCGTTTGCTGGTCAATTCGAACCAATTTTAGACAGTGATTCTGCCAAATACGGCGGCAGTGACATAGGTAATAAGTTAGGACAACATTCCGAAAAAATCCCATACAATGATCGTGAAAATTCCATTTCGATGACATTGCCTCCATTGGGCATGATGGTGTTCAAAGGCACACGCAAAGTTGAGCAAACACCTATTGAAGATTCAATCAAAAATGAAGCCGATCTCAACGCCTCCACCGATAGCGAATCAAATGATAGTGGATCTAAATTAATTTCTCTCGTTATATTCTTCACGACAATGACGGCATCACTCTCAGCTGCCGTCGGTATTCAAGCTCAAAGCCTTTCTGATGTGATTGCCAAAACTACGATCAGCTTCGAAACAATTATTATTGGTATTGTTATTATTGGAACAGCGCTTATCGCCGGATTATTCATCCGTCATATCATTCGTCGAGCAAAGACAAAATTACCAGAAGGAATTGATTATGTTGAATTAACTCCGTTATCGCATGCTGAAGCTAAGGCTAGAAGAGAAGAAGGCGGTATCACACTTGCGAAAGTTAGACTTTCCTTAATACTTCAGCGTATATTCGGCATGGTTTCTAAAGTCGTAACACATTTTTACACAATAAAAGGCATGAACGATTTTCTATCCGACATTGTTGGCCGACCTGTCGAAGTGAAATTTAAAGACGAAACAAGTGGTTTTGTTGTCGAATTATTTGAATGGCTATACCGTACCGGATCATTCAAAAATCGCGCGCCAGTAGAAGTTTTTATCCGCATTCTTTTAGGAAGAATTCCGAAACAAGTTATTGCCGTTTCGACTGGTAATCATGGATTGGCCACGGTTACGGCTGTACGTGCGGTTATAGAAATTTATGAGAAGAAAGGCTATCAGTGGTTTGTTAATACCTATAAGGAACTTGCCGCCAGAGATGTATTTAAAGAAATATTGAGCGGAGAACCATTAGGTGGTTTAAGTGAAGCAAAATTCGAAGCAGCAATTAAGAAGCTGAAAGGCCTGGTTTTCTCAGGTCCGATTATGAAACACAAAGCAGATAACATTGAGCGTGCCGGTGGAATTGGAACTTTGATCGACAAATTTAAGAGTTATAAGCATGCTTTGGAAGAGGTCGAGAAATTAGTGGCCGAAAATCCGGAAGAGAATTTACAAATCGGCCATGCTGACAAAACCAAATATGAATGGGTCCTTTCAGGTTACTCGGCATGCGGTTTGGAAATTGTACGTCAATTGTTGGAAGATTTAATCATGAGTGGTTATGAAGTCACAAATTCCGAAACGGGTGAAGTATATGATCCAAATAATTTTGATAAAGATAAAGGAGATTCAGCTGGCAGGACAGCGCTTAAAGAAGGTAAATCGTTTACCATAAAAGGGTTTAAAGATGGTGAATTGGTTGTGCTTATGCCGATGGGTTCAGGTGGCTGGGCGGCCGGCGCCGGGCTTCAAGTGAAGACGATGATTAATCAAGCGCATTTGTACGTATTTACGACAGCGCCTGCGGATTTGAGTTACATGACACTCGAAGCTAACAAGAATGTTCCAGTTGGCGAACCTATCCAAATGATTACAGAAACGACTGGGGAGATGCATGAAGGGATAGCCTCCGACGGTAACGCGGCGACACCGGAACCCGGCGCTATGAATCGCCTACGTGAATATGCGGATGGCGCTTTCCGTATGACAAATATTGACTCTTATTACGGCATGGCTCTATATCAAAAGTTTGGTATTAAGGTGGAAGGAACGGCAGCTCTGAGTCTCGTCGCTATTGCTTTAGGCCTCGTTAAAGGAAAGATGTTTATTGTACCTAAGAGCAGTGAAAATCGAAGCCAATATGTGTCTGATATTGTTGAAGCCATTGTCGCTTTTGACCGTGATCACCCTGGTCATATCAAGAATTATTTTATAGCCAGACGTGACGGCACACCGATTGAATATGCTCCAGCTGTGATTGAGGCTGGTCTTGATAAAGAATTAGAACAAACATCGACGAAACAAACAAGCTTGATCAAACGTGTTTTGAAGTATTTTACGCCGTTTATGATCGGTTTCATGCTCTATATCTCGTCGATGAATGTGGCTAAAGGACAATCAATTCATTTAGACAACTTAATTTCAGAAACAAATATTAAAGGCAGCGTCACACATTCATTGAGTGTAACTAAAGTTAAGATTGGGGAATCGAAACTGAATGACGCTGTCCTTTATTTCAACAGGGGCAATGACCATAGTGAAACTAAGGATACGATTGGGGAATCGAAAACTAAAGTTCATGGTCTTGCCCCTGTTATTACATCATCTCGTCGACAAAACTATGGAGAAAGCGCCTATTTCGCTAAAACTGGAGTTACGATTGGGGAATCGGGACAAAAGAATCAGGCGGCTGTCTCCGTATTATTTATCTTATTAACTTTAGGCAGTTTGATCGCGTCCGTCGTCACACATCGCAAAGCTAAACGTGTAACAAAAGATTCAGCTCAACAATTATTCTATAAGATCAAACGAGTGTTGGACAGAAACTCCGTCGGACCGGTAATTATTTCAGCGGTCGCCGGTTACGTTTTAACGACTTGGATGAATTCCGGCGAACATGTATCCATAATGACCGCAATGGCTATGGGCGGTTTCTTCGGAACAGGTGGTCGTGGCGGTTTATCTTCAGGTAATAACGGCGGTAATAATCCTTCATCATCTAATGGTACTTTAGGTTCAGGTTCATCGAATGGTTCACCGACTCCACCGAAAGAATCATGGTATGAAAAGATGTTAAGAATTCTAAAGGAAATGTTCAGTTCCAAGGTGGAAGCAAAAGAAACGACGTCGACTAAAGATAGAAGTATGATCGCCAAGAAATCGAAAAAATCATTAATGAAAAATTTCATTAATCGATTTGATCCAAGGCTCATCAAGGAAAACAAACGCGGCGCGGCTGAATCATCTATTCGTAAAACTCCGACGGAAACAAAATCAACGGAAAAAATCAATGAACACTATATTGAAGTATCTAAAGAAGTGGAACGTCTGTTTAACGATGAAAATAAAGTTAAAGAACTTAAACTGAAGAAAGATTTGAGTCAATTGGATAAGGAAACTTTGGAATTATACGAAATTCTCGTCGAAGTTAAACGTGATATGGAATCCACGCCAGTCAGCGAAGGCGGAATTGAACTCTATGATCTGTCCAAAAACCGCTTGGCTCAGATTCACGCGGCCAAGGTATTTTTGGAATCTGCCCGCGCGTTTTTAAACGGAAAAGGCCGATTTGACATTAACGCCGCCGATGCCGGTATTGGTAAATCTGACTTATCGGCCGCTTTTGCCCGCTGGTTATATAGAAAAACAAATGGCAAGATAATTATTTTGGTAAATATTCCGGAAAAATTAGTGGACCGATTTATGAATCATCCATTGCTGAAAGAAATACGCGAAAAGAACGGTATACGCCGTATTAAGCAAAAAGATAACTTTATCTTTAAGGACGGTATTAACGTCGGAGATTTCAAAGATTCTAAAGAATTAGTTTCACGCAAAATATTAAATAAGGTTATCGGAAAACGCGTTTTTGAAATCAGCGACGAAACAGATGCTAACGAACGTTCCGCTGACTTAATTAAGGGAAATAGAGAACGTCAAGAATTACAAGCGAAAGTTAAGCTCGGCGATAAAGAGGCAAAAGAAAAACTACATGAACTTGAATTGATGAAGCCGCTGGATGAAATCAAAGAAAAAATCATCATGAAAATGCTGGCTGAAGTTAAAGGCCAAAAAGAATTAATTTTCGATACAGACCAATATGGACGCCCGGTTCTTCGTTCCTTCGTGAAGGATGGCGAAAAATTAAGTCCATTGGCGAAATTCTCTAAAGAATATAAAGAAGAATTAAATAAATTGAAAGAAAACGGAAAAGAAGTTTTTGAGGAAACTCGTGAAGAAATTATCAAACAGGTGAATGCGTTTATCGAAATGATATTTGCCCGTGACAATCCGATTCATGGCCTAGATCCGGATAGTGATCTTGGTATTTACATGTTGACCGCTAATAAATTCTCTCAACCGGGAACGATTCCAGGCGATGCTCATACAGCCCGCGCCATAGTTATTATGGAAAAACTCAGCATGGATCATTACTTGACTGCGGCATTGTCAAAAGTCGAAAATGCTGTCAAACCGGCAGATGTCCATCGTTTGGTCGCTGGTGGTATAGGTATGACAGCGACGGCGGAATCCATGCGTTTATCGGCGGAAATGCAAGGAATGAGGATTTTCCGTTTAGGTAAAGAACCTGGTCTTCCGGAATCAGCGAAAATAGAATTTGATTTAACGCCGGCGAGCCACGATAGACCGGGAGATCCGATTGTTGATGTCATATCAAAAGCCATAACTCATCCAGAAATGAACACAAAAGATACCAGAGTTACGTTAGTTTCTCTGTGGAACGCTTTAGGCTTCAAGAAATTAACTGAACGATTAAAGAAATCAGGTCATTTGGTCGAAGGCACAGATCATGTCTTTAGAGTCAAAGAAATTGAATTGATGAACGGTGAAAAAGTGAAATTTGATAAAGAAAAATTAATTGTTCTCGTCGGCGAAGACGCGAAATTACGTGGCGAGCCGGATGTTCTTCAGGAAAGAAAGGCGATTGAATTAGTCCGTGAAGCACAAAATAACCCAGACATGGAATTAGTCATCGTCGAGTTAGGTCTTTCCGGTGGAACCAATATTTTAGCCAAGATACGAGGAGATGCGCCAACAAAAGCTAATACAATATTTGTCGGATCGACGGCATTAGCTGAATTCCTTCAGTTTATTTATCGTTCAAACTTAGTGAAAGACTCAGGTATCGGACGTTTGGATAATAATAAAGCCAAAATCATCATGAGTATTCATAACGATCCTGACATCAACTTAACGTTACGGCGAGATATTAAACAAGCATTGGCCGACGGTGATATTAAACGATTAAGATTTTTAGGTGAAACCATTCTTAAAACGCTTGAAGTCAGATCACAAATCCATAGTGTGGTTTCCGCCGCCAAGAGCCAATCTGGACGCATCACCGAGAAGGAAGTTAATCAGAAAATCAATCAATTGATTACCGAAAGCACCGAACAAAGAATCATCACGCATTTGAACCGATCAAGTACAACGTCTATGAATGTTTCCATTGATGCCGGCACAGGTTTTGAAACTTACGAAGCCACGGCCTTCGATACAAACGAAGAGGGACAGCAAGTCGTCGTCGCTGCGAATGCTGTTAGTATGTCGGCAAATAATCAATATAAGCCGATCAAACTAAACTTCGGAGGCTATTTGCCGAATGGTCAAACATTGGTTTATGAAAATAATTTGATCCTGAATTCTTTAACACAAAATGCCCTCGCTGTTACATTTGTTGAGCACAATGAAGGCAGCGATCAATATAATCGTAAAATTGTACCGATACAAAATGGACGAATTGCTTATCAAAAACAATTTGTATATAAGTACCAAGAAAATGGAACAAATAAACGTACTTACTTACCTTTATGGATTACCAAAACAGTGGAAGACTCTGGAGATTTAATTTTAGAAAAACAAATTTTAGCGCAAAGTGTGACCATCGACGCAAAACGCTATGAAAAAGGTTTGGATGCCAAGTTCTTTGATCAAACTGAGAAAGAATACAGAAAATTAATGCATAGTTTCACATTAATCGGACGGGATCTGGTCATATTTGATAATCGTGTGAACCGAACAGACAAGAATCATCAATTTGAATTAGATGTGAAAGACTCATTTGACAGTCAACTTAAAGTCAGCCGGGCCGTTTATGAAATTAATGAGAACGGCGTTCCTAATGTCGTACAAGTCGATATTAAGGGAACGGAAAAAGCGCATGCGTTTGTTCATTTCAATAATGATGAAGTGATCCATACGAAAATTGAAACAAAGAATAAAAAATCGCCTGTTCTAACCAAGCGGGTAACAAAAGCTGGATTTGAACGCGCCTTTGAGATCGACGACAAACGCGCCAACGATAATAATTTTGTCGGATATTTCCAAGTCTGGAATCTATATATGCAGAAATTGATGGGCGCGGCCGTCAAGATCAGCGAAATTAATCCAACAGATCCGGAACAATCGCCTTATTACCGCTCTGCTCAAATTATCGTGAAACGATTGGATGATGTGCTCGCTCAACCAGAGAAAATGACGGCCAACTTCCATGCATTGGTGAAAGACCTAAGAGAAATGATGAAGCGCGCGCTTGATCCAAATGATTCATCAATTGATGTATTAGCCTTGATCAATCTGGGTGCTCAGGAAACCATTAACATGATGAACCAGTTCAAGGATGAACAACAACGATTATTTGATCAAAAAATTTATGACCAGATAATCACTAAATTGACTCCTCACTTCGCGGAAAACGCTATTGAAGAAATTGAGAAATTGGAATTTAAGGATTACACCTCAGAAATGATCGCAGATATTAACGATATCCTCGTCGGAAATGAATTTGATCTTGATTTCAAGAGTTTAGGTGATTTGAATATTCTTAAAGGTATGAGCCCGGCCCAAAGAATTACATTTGAACACATCATGAAAAGTTCATTCCCGGCCGGTTTTGCCGACGAAGATAACAATAACGTTATTGTGACCAAGGCTTCTGATCTAAATGATGGATTCCTGAAAGATATCGGTTTAAATCCGAAAGAAATGTCCGGCGAACAATATACCGATCAACGACGAGCAGAAGCTATGCTGCATGAGTTGATTGGTCTTCACGTCGTCGGTGGTCCAAATAATCCTGTTCAAAAATCAAGAAGGAATGACGCGCAAAATATGGTTATACAACGCAAGATGCTTAAAATGCTTGGTTTAGTCGACGAGAATGCCGGATATCATGATCCGCAAATTGAAGCCAGCGACAATCCTTATTATGTGCAGCCGACTTCCGGCGGTGTTATTCATCAAGGTATTTTCCATTCATTTACGGAAAATGGTTTTGTTGAAGTTGACCAAGATCATCTTATGTTAGGTGATGTCAAGTTGGTCAAGACAATATTCTCTCTATGGGATAGGAATAAAGTCATTCTCGACGAGCAGATCGGTGAAAAGATTGGAGCGTATACTCATATAGCAGTAGGCACCAAAGCACAGTTACAGAAACTAACAGAAATGATGAATATTAAGTTTAAAGAATTAGAACTTTATAAAATGGATAATAAACAGTTCACCGCCGTCATACCGCAAGAAATGATCGCGCATTTAGTTGATCCATCACAAGCGAAGATTGAAGGTCATGATTTGACTTCCGAAAAGGCAAAAGGCGACGATCAAGCCATGATCGCTGAACGCGACATTAAACAAATCAAACTTAATCTCTTAGCAGACGCAGTTAAATCCATGATTTTACCACCGGAAGACTTATCTTCTCGTATAGCGCGCATCGGATCACCGAAACAAGTTCCATTCTTCTTGCCGTCGATCGCTACTGAAGAAGAAACCGTCATCACAATTCGTATTGATCAATTATTCTCTTGGTTTGACATGATGGTTAATTATTTAAAACAATTATTCTTGGGTGAATTCTCGGCCATGCATCCGACGAGAAAAACTCAAGAGCCTGTCGAGTATAGAAGTGATTCTCATCAAAATGCCGAACCAACATTTAAACAAGACGTACAAAACAAAACAAGCCCAGTTGGATCGGTCTTCGTTGTTTCAACCAATACCGGTGACAGTATGAGCGGCAGTGATGATCAAGCGCAATTAGCCAAGATGCTTGATTTAACCCGTGGTGAGCCGGAAATGTTTGAAACAACACCAGACAAAGCGGCCGCGTGGAGAAATTTCTACGATAAGAAAATCGCCGAGAAGGATATGCGTTATATTGAGCAAATTGCCCAACGATTTAAATTAGATCAACGCGAAACATGGCAGCAATATAAGAAGGACCGATTAAATAATCCGGCTTGGGCGATTGTTTTCAACTTACTGAAAGAACAAACACCGTCGAAAGATCCAAATAAAGTTAAGGAATTAAAATCATTGGTTAATGATATGTTGAATGATAATCGACAAATGAATGAATTGTTAAATGAGGCGAATAAATTGTTGGAATCTAATATAGAAGAAATCACTGTGCCGATGTATGCGGATAAACCGATGATTGTTAAAGACAGTTTAAAAATAAGCGGACAACCGGCGATTGAAAAAGAAATTCAGGCAAGCGGCGAATTCCATGAAGTGCCTCTTAATATTATTACAATCAATATTGCCAATGTAATACCTGCTAAACATTCACCATCACTGACGGAATATGCCATCCCTGAATCAAAAGTTAAGAGAAAAACGTTATTAGATTTTTGGATTGAATATTTAACCCGATTAATTGAAGATTTGTTTTTTAATGTCACGGGAACAGTAGGGAACGGTTTGAAACCGTTCCGTACCATCGGAAATAATTATCCGAATCAAATCGCTTTGCCAGTTTCAATTAGAGAGGAATCATCGGATCAGAACAATAATCCAAAAGAATACAGCGCTGTGTTCTATGCAGCAACGAACACCGGGGACAGCGTCGATGGTAATGATGATCAAGCTTTCTTAGCTCTAAAACTTGATTTAACCCGCGGTGAGCCGGAAATGAATGACAGTAATTCTGAAAAGATTTCCGCGTGGAGAAATTTTTATGATCAAAAAGTCAGAGAAAAAGATATGCGCTACATTGAACAAATCGTCCAGCGGTTTAAATTAGATAAGCGCGAAACATGGCAGCAATATATGAAAGACCGGTTAAATAATCCTGAATGGGCTGTCGTTTTTGTCTTGATGAACAATCAATCCGGCGCCAATAAAAAAGAAAATACGAAGCGGTTAAGCTATCTGTTTTTATATGTGGAACAAAATAGCCCGTCGATTGACATAAAAAAATACACACCGTTGGGCATGCCGGAATGGAATGTGGAATCGATGATTGCTCATCGTTCAATAGAAAAAGAAATTTACCGAATCAATGATTTTATCGATGTAAATAAAGAATTCGCTGATGTGCCGCTGGTTATTTCACATGCAAAAGGTAAACAATTCTTGAATAGTATTTTTGATATTCTTTTCAGGATCATTAATTATATTGAGTTGGTATATGATTTCCTTATCGAGTACATGAATAAATTGGCCGCTTCTATACGGGCCAACGTTGTCATTGTCCTGCAGCGTATGAAGGATGTCCGTCAGAATCAGAATATTGTGGTTCAAGCTGTCCGTGAATCTGAAAGAGGTAAGGGATATGGACGTAAAAGCGCTGTTTTCTATGCAGCGACTAACACCGGGGACAGCGTCGACGGCAATGATGATCAAGCTTTTTTAGCTCTAAAACTTGATTTAACCCGCGGAGAGCCGGAAATGGAAGAAAGTAATATTGAAAAAACGGCTGCGTGGAGAAACTTTTATGATCAAAAAGTCAGAGAAAAAGATATGCGTTACATTGAACAAATCGTCCAGCGGTTTAAATTAGATAAGCGCGAAACATGGCAACAATATATGAAAGACCGGTTAAATAATCCTGAATGGGCTGATGTTTTTGCCTTGATGAACGATCGGGCTCTGGTCGTGAATGAAAACGAAAGACCAATGAATGATCGGCGATTAGCTCAGCAAAAATATCGGGCGGATAATCGTTGGGATTTTCGATATGTCGTTAATTACGAAGAATATTTTGATGATCGCGGTAATGCTCCATGGCCTATACTTTTGTATATAAAAAATAATAATCAAAGAGGGGCGAACAAAGCTTATTTGATGAGTATATTTGGCCTTTCTCATCCAGCTGATCATATGATCGATGCATTTTTAACAAGAATGGGCGAAATTACCCCGAGAGGTAAAAATTCACCTGGAGAAGAAAAATTATACAGCCAAGAAGGAAAAACAGAATTTACTGACGAAATGACGAAAGAATATGGCCGGTCAAATCAAAGCAATATTTCTTTATCCTCAAATAATACACAAAGTGAGTATGAGGTGCAGGATCTTCAATACATTGTGAATTCAATTAGTGTACAGATATCTCAAACCTTTGACCTTGTCCCATATATTTGGGATCCACTCCCGTTTAAAACGAATTTTGTTTTTGGAGAAAAGTATATTATTAGGCCAGTTTACATTCCAAAGGTCATGCCGATCGTCATAACGTTGGACTATAAACCCACACAACTTCCGTATCCTTTATTCCTGGAAGTTCCGTTGACAGCAATACCAGATCACATGTATACGATCAAATACTTAAACTTTTTATCTCAATATTTACCTCCAGAACCCGTCGAGGAAGTTCCCGGCCGGCCGTACATAGAGTTCAATATTATTCCGATTGAAAAGTCTATTCATGTTCCTTTAGAATTTTTTGATCAGGAAGACCTTCTCATCGAACAACTGAAAATGATGGATATTTTTATGGTTCCCATCACCATCACACCGCTGCCGGTTAAAATTCCGTCGGGCGTTTTCTTGGAAGAAGAAAAAACTTATCAGGAAAGTATCTTAGATGAAGGCAACCGCAAGTTTATGTCGATTCCGAATTTATATTATGACCGTATTCATTTAGGTGAAAATGAAATTCTGATTGATGAAAATGGCGAACCCATCCTGGTATTAAACTATCCGTCGATCGATATGCAAATTGCTTGGAAATAGTTAAAGAAATTTCGAAATCCGAATATCGAAATTTGAAACAATAACTCAAATCAGAATGTTTTAATGTTTAAAACGTTTTTGACCTGTTTAATTATTCGGAAATTAGAAATTGTTTCGTATTTCGGACTTCGATATTCGAGATTAATTTTTAAATTAGGTTCTTAGAAACTGTTGATCGAAAAAATTCTCGGTCAATTCAATAACGGTGGGCCTTCCATGCGGGCAAGTGAAAGGGTCTAAACATTGTAACAATTCTTCGCGCAAGAATTCAGCCTGATTAGGTTTAAGTTTGTCGCCGGACATAATGGAGGAACGGCAAGCTCGACGGGCGATTTGATCATGATCACGGTTGGTGATTTTGTCACCAGCGAGCAGATAACGCACGGTTTGTTCGACATCCCGCAAAAGCAAAGGTTGAGTATGAACGGCGATGGTTTGTGCGTCGAATAATGAACTTTCTAAGCCAACCTTTTTAAATTCATCTTGAATTTCTTCGTAAATAATCAGTTCTTGCGGAGATACGCTCACCAAAACGGGGCTCAATAAGGGCTGAATCTCGACGTCGCCCTTGTCCATATGACGTATCAATTTTTCATAAGTGATGCGCTCGGCCGCCGCATGTTGATCCACAACCAATAAATCCTTATTCGATTCAAATAATAAAAATTTATGCATAAAAGCGCCGATATAACGCGCGCTTTCCAGTTTGCTTAGAATATTTTCATCTAACAACGGACGATCAGTTGGAAGATAAAAGGCCTGCGGTTCATTGGCCCGTGGATAGGCATAATCTTTATTCACGGCCTCGTAGGTATTCGAACTATTTTTCTCAAATAATGTTTGTGAGTTGGCTTCATAAGACGAGGAATCATTATATGGACGAGAAGCCTCAAATATTGTTTTCTCTTTCGGGAAAGAGGCTTGTTTAAATCCTGAAGAGCCCATCAATGTTTCTTCGCCCATTTTACGCAAAAGTGAACAGATTTCGCGTTCTTGTCTTATTTTTACCTCACGCTTCGTCGGATGTATATTCACATCTACGTCTGACGGCGGAAGAGTGAGATAAAGAATAAAGAATGGAGCTGATTCCGGTGGAAGAATGAGCCGGTAGATTTGATTTAAATGATACGCGATATTCTTATTAGAAACAGGACGTCCGTTTACAAAAATATATTGCAAATCACGTCGGGCGCGTTTGATATTAATATCGCCCATGATTAATCGCATTTCCATGTTTTGTTCCGGGAAATTTCTGGTGACGTCCAGCAAATGTTCTTCTTTTAAATTCAATACGTGAGCCACACGGCTTTTTAAATCTCTGATGGAAGCCAAATCAAGGATATCACGTTGTTGATGAGACAATTTAAAACGGATGTGCGGATGAAGCAGCGTATACGGAATAAACGTGCTCAGAATCTGATGAAATTCAGATGTATCAGTTTTTAGAAATTTTTTTCTCGCCGGGGTATTAAAAAAGAGTTCTTTGATTTCAATATGGGTTCCATGCTCATTAAAAGCGCACGGCTTGATATTTTGTTTTTGTCCGCCGCGGGTGTGAATTTGCCAACCTTCATCTTGTTCATTGGTCTTGCTTTGTAGGATAATATCGGAAACGGCGGCAATGCTGTATAAGGCTTCTCCACGGAAACCCAAAGAAAAAATATTAAAAAGATCGTCGATGGTTTTAATCTTACTTGTCGCGTGACGCTGAAAAATGGTTTCTAAATCTTCACGGCTGATGCCGCAGCCATTGTCTTTAATGATGATCGATGTTTTACCAGCCTCTTTGACGTTGAGTTCAATTCTGTCCGCGCCGGAATCAATCGAATTTTCTAACAATTCTTTAATCACCGAGGCGGGACGGTCGATCACTTCGCCCGCCGCGATTTTGGCAATGATTTCTTCAGGTAAAACGCGCACCTTATTCATAACTATCCATTTTTTGTTTCATTTCCGCCAGACGAGTCAAAGCCTCTATCGGTGTTAAGCGGTTAATATTGATTTGATCCAACATTTCTTTAAACTCTTCAAAAGCGGGATGTTTACTTGACGAAAATAAGCTCAATTGATTTTCATGACGGAAATTTTTCTTTAAATCTTCTTTTAAGTCTTTTTTCAGTTCAAGCTGCGTTAAGATTTGACGGGCGCGGCTGATAATATTTTCTGGAATACCGGCTAATTTAGCGACATAAATTCCATAACTGTCGTCACTGCTGCCGGGAATAATTTTATGTAAAAAGATAATTTCGTTTTTCCATTCTTTGACGGCAACATTGTAGTTTTTGACACACGGATATTCATCCGCGAGCCCGGTCAATTCATGAAAATGTGTCGCGAACAGAGTTCTCGTATTTGTGGTCCGTAAATATTCCGCTAATGACCATGCTAATGAAAGGCCGTCATATGTCGATGTTCCACGGCCAATCTCGTCGAGAATCACCAGACTTTTTTCGGTCATATTGTTGAGAATGTCGGCGGTTTCATTCATTTCCACCATAAATGTGGATTGTCCTTTACTAATATCATCGTGAGCCCCGATGCGGGTAAAGATTTTGTCGACGATCCCAATGTGTGCCTGGCGCGCGGGAATATAACTGCCAACTTGAGCCATGATCACCAACAGCGCTGTTTGACGAATATACGTGGATTTTCCGGCCATGTTAGGACCGGTTAATATGATCAATTGATTATCTTGACTATCCAACAATGTATCATTGGCAATGAATGTCTCAGCTGTCGTATTCTCAACAACGGGATGCCGTCCGTCGGTGATTTTAATTGTTGAATCAATTGAAATTTCCGGCAAGATATAATTCGGAGATTCGGCCAAGAGCGCCATTGATTGAATGCAGTCGATTTGCGCGATCGTTTGACAAAACTGATGTAAGCTCAAGGATTGTTCCAAAATTTTCTGCTGTAAATTCATCATCAATGTCTGTTCGATTTTAACGATTTTGTCTTGGGCAGTCAGGATTTTTTCTTCATACTCTTTAAGTTCCGGTGTGATGTAACGTTCAGCATTGGCTAAGGTTTGTTTTCTAATAAATTCTTGAGGCACATGTTTGATATTCGTCTTCGTGATTTCAATATAATATCCGAACACTTTATTGAAACCGATTTTGAGCGAATTGATTCCGGAACGCTGGATTTCTGTTTCCTGATATTTTTTCAACCAAGCCCGTCCATTTTCCTGCAGGCCGCGTAATTCATCCAATTCCGTATGATAACCTTTATTGAAAATTTGTCCTTCATAATGCGCCATTGGTATGTGTTCTTTGACGGCGTTAATCAGCAATTCTCTTAATTCCTTAATATCTGCCAGCTGAAAATAATCATTTTTTTCGACGAGCGGCTGAATGATTTTTTTAATATCCGGCAACAGCGCCAATGTATTACGAATAGCCATGAAGTCCCGCGGATGCGTGTATCCGCAGCCCAGCCGAGATATATTTTTTTCAAGATCAGGAATTTTTCCAAGAAGAAGTTTCAGTTCTCGGCCGATTGCAGGATGACTTAATAACAATGTCGCCGCTTGTTGACGCTGTTCAATCTGATCTTTGGATTTAAGCGGATGATAATACCATTCCTTAAATTTGCGTTTGCCTAAAGCGGTTTGAGTGAAATCAATGGTACGGATCAAAGTATCAAATTCCAAACCGCGATGCGCGGCCGGCGAAATAAAGACAAAATCTTCGTTCGTATATAAAGCAATTTTATCGATATGCCGTATTGGTTGTTTGTTCATTTGTTTCAAATATTCCAATAAGGCGCCGCAGCTCGACACGGAAGAGTGACGATCTTCAATTCCGAATCCGACGAGATTATGAACATGAAAATGATCCAGCAAAGATTTCTTGGTTACATCAGGATTAAAACACCAATCGTCAAAAGGGCTTAAGACAATATTTTTTGATTTCAAAATAGGTTGTTCAAAGAGTGATCTGATTTGATCGGAAAGCGATTCAGGAAAAATGCATTCGGAAATAGGTAAATTCGCGATGATTTCAGTTAGACTTTTTGGATTATAAGAAAATTGATTGGTTTGAATTGTTCCGCTGGTTGGATCAATAAATGATACTCCAACGATTTTTTGATGGGGACTAAGCGCGAGAATATAACGTGTTTGATGATCATTTTGGTCTAAATATGTTCCTTTGGTGATAATTCGCGTGACATCGCGTTTAACAATGCCTTTGACCATAGCCGGATCTTCCATCTGATCACAGATAGCGACCTTATGGCCTTCCTTAATTAACTTAGCGATATAATTTTCGGCCGCGTGATGGGGAATACCGCACATAGGCACTTTTTGCGACGGAGACTTCCCTCGAGAAGTAAGAACCAAATCAAGAACACGCGAGGCAATTTGAGCGTCTTCATAAAACATTTCATAGAAATCACCCAGACGGAAAAATAAAATGCAGTTTTGATGTTTGGATTTAAGCGCGTGATACTGTTTGAGCATCGGGGTTTCTGAAACAGAAGCAGGGATCGTCTGATCAAGAGTCGGGGATGACTGATTCATAGAAAGGTTTTATATCATAAATCAATGGAACACGCAATAGTTTGACTTTGTCTTCAAAGAGAGGAAAAAAAGGAGGGGATAAAAATATTTTTTATTTATAAGCACATGCTCATTAATCGGGTTTTTATTTTTATTCGAGTCAAGATAAACACAAAATTAAGGAGTTACGACAATTTCAAAAATGACCAAACTGTGGAAAACTACTGAAAGTGATCCTCGTCGAAAGAAAGTGAAGGCGCCTATCTTGTCAACAAAAGAGGGCGTGTTATACTTTCAACGCAATGCGATGGTCAGTTGAATGAACCGTCGCTAGGAGGTCAACATGTGGATGGATCATTTTTTGGTATTAATTTCTTGTGATTATTATTCCGTAGATGAAAATCTGAAATTATCAGATCAAACAGTTGAGGCGTAGAGTATGAAAAATACCTATATAGTGAGAGTCGCGCTGATCATTATGATTAGTTCTATGGTTTTCGGTCGGCCGGCATTAGCTGAAAATAGAGCCGCCCAATATCTCATTAAATCGGGTATTAGAGAATTAGATAAAGGTAATGAAAAAGGCGCTATTTGCCAATTTAGAAAAGCGATTATGGTGGAACCTAATAATGAAGAAGCGCATCTTCACTTAAGTCATTTAGGAGCGTCACCGAATGCTCTTTCCGATTCCCCTCGGAGAAAACTGCGGATGGCGGATCAAGCCAATCAATCATTGAAGGAATATCAGCAAAAAGTCACTCGGCTCAACACCGAAATTAATCAAATGTTATTCCGTTTGGAGCGTGTACAACATGAACGCGAACAAGACCGTTATAGTTATTTGGATATGGATAATCATCAACAGAATAATGTGATACAACCGGTTGAAACAGTCATCTATGTAAGACAAGCGCCAACATTACCGGCCAGTCGGCCACTTTATACCAAAAATGAATATGGACATTTTGATCAGGGTGGATATCATGACCTGCAAACCTTGGTCGACGACAGTTCCCGCAATGAACTTGATTTTCACCAATGGATCAATCCCAATTTAGAAAGTAAATATTATGATCAGTTTGTTTATCAAGATAAGCTGATTCAGCTTTTGGATGATTATTTAGATGAGAGAGAAATTGAACTTCAATCCGCCAAGGATGACTTAATTCATACTCAAATTGATTTAAGTCAGACACAAAAAGATTTGGCGGTTCAAGTAAAGTCTAAGGAACAGCTGAATGATCTTTATGACGAGGTTCTGAAGAAAGGCGAGGGCCATGCCTTTTATATATCTGAAGAAAATAATTATATGGGGTTTTTAGAAACCAAACAAGATGACTTGCAAAATCAGTTGATCCAAAAGGCCGCCCAGCTCAAGCAACGGGATATTCAGCTCGCCTGTTTGGAAGAAGAACTGGAACAAACGCAGCAAAAGATTTCTAATCTGATGAATGAAAGAGAACAGTTATTAAATTCGCTCGCCAATGAAGGCCATATTATTTTAGAAAAAGATTCTTCAGAATGACAATTTCCAGATAATCCTTTCCTTAATTTCAGCGTTGATTCAAACTAAACCAACAATTTTTAATCTTAATTATTTTTGCGTATTTGGCCGTGTTATACTTGTTTCACAAAGGAAAAATATGATAAATTCTTCATTTAATTTTAGAAATTCCGCCGGTTTTAGCCTTTATGAAATTATGGCTGTTATCGTCATATTGAGTGTTCTGATTTCACTCATTATTCCTAATTACAGCCTAGCCCTTAGGCGTACGGAAAATCAGGAAGCCGAACAAGTCCTTAGAGCCATCTGGATAGCTCAGAAAGATTATCAGATGGAAAACGACGTTTTTGCTAGCGATGGTTCTCAATTAGATATTACAATACCGTCGCTAAAAAATTTTAGCTCTTCTCTTATTCCTGCCCAGGCTTCTTGTGGAAGCTCAAGTTCGGTGGCTCTCGCCCAAATGCAGAAAATGGTCAATGGCACTTTAGAGTATGAAATTGTTCTGCTCGATGACGGACGCATATTCTGTACCCCTTGTGGAGGGATATGTCGAAGAATGGGATATGCCGATTTTTAATCTTTCTTGGGTCTTCGACCATATCCACTCCAAACTTCATATTGATTTAATAAATTCCCTTCTTTTGATTTTTTAAACCAAAATTTCATAAAAGACTTATAATACGAGCGATGAAAAGGATCATTTTTGATGTAATAGCTTGTTTGGCGCTATTTCTTTTATGCGTCGGTATGTATGTCCATACATTAAAATTTCAACTGACTTACCTGGATGATAATGTTTGGTTTCTGGACGCACACAGTTATTTAAAAGATATATCCAATTTATGGACGGTGTTTTTAAGGCCGGATTTATTAACCGGATTATTTTACCGTCCGCTGATTTATTTTTCCTTTATCATTGATACTTTGTTTTATAAAGACTCATGGATGGTTTATCGGATCACAAACCTAGTCCTGCATTCTGTTAATTGTTGTTTGATATATTGTTTGTTAAGGAAGTTCCAATATGACAAATGGATCGCCGTCTGGATATCGTCTTGTTTTGCCATTCATCCGGTCTTGACTCAGGCCATTGTTTGGATTCCTGGACGGACGGATTCTCTATTAGCTTTCTTTGTGCTGCTATCTTTTATCTGTTTTTCAAATTATTTGGATACAAGAAAATGGTGGCAGTTGGGATTGCATTTTATATTTATGATTTTTTCATTTCTAACGAAAGAGACAGCCGTTGCCCTTCCGTCTGTGTGTTTTTTATATATTTTTCTTTTTAATCAAAAAAATATATCTATTAAATTAATTATAAGTTTGTCGACGCTGTGGTTGTTAAGCCTCGGCGGATATTTATTGCTGAGAAAATTAATTCTCGGTGATTTATCAAATGTGTCCTTAGATTATGTTATTAAAAGTTTATGGGATAATTTTTCAGCGGTTTTCGTATATTTGGGAAAAATTCTTTTTCCGGTGCGGTTATCTGTTCTTCCGTTTTTACAAGATATAAATCTTATGTATGGCTTCGCCGCCGCAGGAATTTTAGCCGCTGGGTGTTTACTGCCTATTAAAAAAAATTGGAAAAAAATCCTATTCGGGATTTTATGGTTCTTGATATTTTTAATGCCGTCATTTATCGGCAGTTTTATTGTTCATGAGTACCGCGTGTATATTCCAATGATCGGAGTGATGATCGTTCTTCTCGAGAGTAATGTGATCCAAGCGGTGGTCAAACGCTTTAATAAAATGAGTTTTATACCAGCGGTGGTCATTATTATTTTTTTATCCTCTTTGACGTGGGCCAACGCACAGAATTATAAAGATAGATACGCTTTTTGGAATAATGCTGTACAGACGTCACCGCATTCGCCCTTGGCACACCGGAATTTGGGGGCCATGTATTTTTTGGATCAGCGTTATGACGCGGCCGAGAAGGAGTTTATACGGGCTTTGCAGTTAAACCCAAATGAATATATGGTGAATAATAATTTGGGGCTTATTTATGGACTAAAGGGAGATAAACAAAAGGCTCAAGAATCTTTTTTCCGTGAAATTAAGATTAATCCGACGTACGACAATGTTTATTACAATTTAGGATTGTTTTATCGTGATCAACACAAATACACGCAGGCGCTGGACGCCTGGGAAAAGGCTGTAGAATTAAATCCGAGGAATGTGGATGCCCGTAAAAGTTTGGTGGTTTATTACGCGAGAACGAATAATAAACTCGCGGCGCAGAAACAGCTTTTGGAATTAAAGAAACAAAACATTTATGTTCCGCCATCTATTGAACAAATGGTGTGGTAAAAGAATATGCCCAAACATAATTCAGCTGACATAGAACAACGCTTGCCTTTTAATTTTGTTGAACGATTGAAACAAATCGTTCCGCCAGGCTATTACGAACAGGTTCTTCAATCTTTTGAAAATGATTTGGCCATTACCTTTCGCATCAATGTCAATCATCCAAAGGATGCCGTCCTAAAAAGAATTTTATCGTCGGGATTAAGCGTCGAAGAAATCCCGTGGTTTAATGCTGCATACATTGTCAAAAGCGGGGAAAACATAGATGAAATTAGAGAATTGGAAGAATCCGGCGCCATTTACCGTCAAGGTTTATCGAGTTTACTGGTTCCGGTCGTTTTGAATCCGCAGCCGCAAGAAAAAATTCTCGATGTCTGCGCCGCCCCGGGAAGCAAAACGACTCAAATGTCCCAAATGATGAAGGATACTGGAGAAATTATCGCGGTTGAAGCCGTGAAAGAGCGTTTGTTTAAACTCAAATCTGTCATTAAATTGCACAATGCGGTGAATATTAAAACAATATGTATGGACGCGCGAAAATTTAAATCCGATGTCCTATTTGACCGGATTCTCGTCGATGCTCCATGTAGTTCTGAGGGGCGCTTTGATTTAGCGAACAAAAAATCATTTTCGTATTGGAGTTTGCGAAAGATAAGGGAAATGCGTAAAAAACAAAAGGGAATATTACTTAACGCGGCCCGCTGGTTAAAGCCCGGCGGTGTTTTGATTTACTCAACGTGTACATTTGCGCCGGAAGAAAATGAACAAGTGATTGATTGGTTTTTAAGAAAAGAAAAAGAACAGTTTTTTATCGAGAAGATAGATCCGTCGGAATTTACCGGTGTTCAAACGTATCCGGCCATTGAAGCCTGGGGGGAAATGGTATTCACGCCGGACGTTTCCAATAGTCTTCGAATCTTACCAAACGATTTTATGAGCGGTTTTTTTATCGCTAAATTTAGAAGGCGGGATTCCATATGAGTCAAATCACGATGATTATATTTTTCGTGCTGTTATTTTTAGACGTCCAGTTTCTTAAGCGTTATAACCGCGATCATTTTAAAGATATATTTCGTCTGTCGTTAATAATTACCGCGTCTTTCACCATCGCAAGCGTATTGTTGGCTGTTTTTTCTCCAGAACCGAAAACAATTTTGAATTATTTTTTCTTAGTTAGCATCGTTCCAGCGTACTTATTAAACCGAAATCGGTTTTTACATACGGATAAAGAAAAACCTTTGGATTATTTAAACACCGACGACCGTAAGACTAAATTTTATTTAATATTTGAATGGTTTCATGTGTTGATTTTGAGTTTTTATGTTTCTATTTTATTTGAAATTTTGACCGAAAGGTTTTTGGTTCACCTCAGCGAAATCAGCCGGCTCATGTTATCGACGATTTTCTTAACCTTTGTCAGCACGATACTTATTTACAAATCGTCTATACGTTTTTCGGCTGAAGGATTTTGGGTCAATGTTGGTTTTAAGAAGAATATTTCAAAAATGAAAAGTATTTTTGTCCCGGCTCTCGTGGGTTTAGTTTTTGCCGGACTTTCTTCGGCGGTGATTATTCAACGGGGAGAATATAACCCTTCCACGCCGATGACCGAGGCTTTGGCGACGGCCGACTCGCCGGTCATTATTTTTATATTCATCGTGTGGGCCTGGCTGGTCGCGCCATTATTCGAAGAAATTTTATTTCGCGGATATTCATTTCAAATCTTTGAGAAAGTAAAGGGCCAGCGTTTTGCTATTTACACCATTGCTTTATCATTTGCGGTTCTTCATGTCGGACAATATTGGGGAGACTGGTTGGCGATTTCGATTATCGCGCTTTTGGCCTTCGCCATAACATTATTACGGGCATGGAGCGGAACAACGCAGGCAGGCCTCATCACTCACTACATTTACAATATTGGTGTCGTCATCGTTCCTGTTTTTGTTTTGGTCATTACCCATCCTTATTATTTTGAATATCAGGCAAAATATAGTTCTCTCACGCCGTCGGGAAAAGAAGAATTATTGCTGAACAGTATACAGCAGCAGCCGGAATGGTCGCTTGCGTATAATGATTTGGCGTGGCTTTATTCCGAAGAAAATATTAAGTTGGATGAAGCCTTGAGACTAGTCGAACAAGCTCTCAAAATTTCTCCGGACAATGATATATATTTGGATACAAAAGCGGAAATTCTTGAGCGCTTGGGGAATTATAGCGAAGCACTTGAAATACGAAAGAAAATCTGCGAAATTTCAGCTGATGGTTCTCTTCAGAAAACACAAAAAGAACGCATGGAACAATTGAAGAAATTGATCAGCGCGAACTAAGTTAAATTGTTTCTTTTTTTAATTGAAGTTCTTTTAGGCGGTTGATCAGGATAGTGATATCGACGGGCTTTGACATAAAATCATCCCATCCCATATTGTAATTTTCCATCAGGGAATCTTTGTATGTCGTAATCATGATGATTTTGGACTCATGAGAAGAAACAGCTCGATTGGATTCTTCTAATTTTCTTATGGTCTTTAAAATATCAAAGCCGTTTACCCGGGGAATTTGTACGTCTAACAATATGAAATCGAAATTTATTTTCTTGGCCTGAGCAGATTTGTAGACGGCAATTGTTTCCGATCCGTCTTTTGCTACGGTGCATTGGGCGATGGAAGATAAGCCTTTGATTAATTTTTCGGCGTCGGCGGGATCATCTTCGGCTATTAAAATATTCCACATAGAAGTTAAAGTGATTTTGGCTGTCGTGTTGGTTTAACTTTATAACGGGTCAATTTACATTGACAATTTCGTCCGCAGAGGGAAGTGCCGTCGGAAGACCGAGGTAAGCCTTCTTTCATCCAATCGGCGATATCCATCGCCGGCCATGCGGCTCGGTCAAGCGCTTCCTCACACACATTTTCACCCTCATTAATCGACCATTTATATAGTTCAAGGGTATATTGGTTATGGTTCGCTTTTGTATCGAATTGGCTATTTTTAAAAGGCTTGTTCAGTCCGTGCTTCATCACATGAAAAGAACCATCATTTATAAGGCTTTTAAAATACTGATATAAGAGGAAGATAGCTGCGGCAAAAAATAATATTCTTAAAATGATCCATAAGGCAATAATCATATGTACCTCTGGTTGCGGTTATACATTGTTATTATTTATAACAGATAAAATTTTAACCGTCCACAAAAAATATCGTTTCTAAAAGATTCGGGCGGACAAATACCTTGACAGGGCAGATTAAATATATGAGAATAAAAGCTTAACTACCCATCCGGATAGTTCAATTTGAGTTAAACATAACAACTGTAACACTTTATGTACCATTTCTATTTAAATTTACCTGGTTTCAATCAATTTTCCCCATTATATGCAAACAATTTACTTACTTAAAGATTTATCCAAACTAAGCGGATGCCCGACTCATACACTTAAATATTATTTGAGCATCGGACTCTTAAAAGAGATTGGCCGTTCGAAAGAAACGAATATACGGTATTTTAATGACGGGACTCACCAGCAATTAAAGAAAATTCAACAGCTGCAAAAAAAGAATTTAACATTAAAACAGATCCAGGAAAAATTTGAGCATGAAGAAAGTATTCAATTTCAGAAATTATCTTAATTATGCGATTGTTTTTTGCGTATTAGGATTATGCCAAGACTTTGTTTATGCAGAGAACGGCATAAGCCATCAAGTCGATAATGCTGTGCATGAGCTGGAAATGGGTGGAGAAGACGTTAAGATTGATGTCCTCGACGCAAAAAACAAAGATATCTATGAAGTCTTAGAGTTATTAGCCCAAAAAGGACGACTGAATATTATCACCGGTCAGGATGTTCAGGGGAAAATCACCATTTTCTTAAAAGATGTTTTTGCCCGTGATGCTTTGCGGATTATTTTGGATACCAACGGCCTGGCTTACAGTGAGGAAACTGGAATTATACGTGTCCTGACGGCGAAAGGTTTTGAAGAGCGTTATGGTTATCCCTTTACTCAGAAAGTTCAGACAAAAATGGTCCCTATTCTTCACGCTGACGCTAATGAAATCATGGAAGTTCTGAACGAGATGAAAAGTGAATCCGGCCGGATTATTTTTAATGATCAAACACAGACATTTGTCTTAATTGACTTACCGAAGAAAATACCGGCGATGGAAGCTTATATTAAGAAAATGGACGTTCCCATTGATCATATGACCATTGTTCTTAAATTTAAAGATCCGGAAAAGACAGCGGAAGCCGTCAAGAGCTTATTGTCTGTTAAAGGAAAAATTGAGATCGATCAAGAAAAAAAGTCGCTCACGGTTACCGATATGCGTACTAAATTGATAGACATTAAAAAGAGAATTGAAGAGTATGATCAGGTAGACAAAAATGTTAAATTTGAAACAAAGATTCTTCAAATTATTCTTAATGATGAGCACACGCGCGGCGTCGATTGGGAAGCCATTGTTTCCGACTATAAAAGTCTCGAATTTCTGGGGATGAAAAATTCGATTGAAGGAAAAAACGGAATGATCAGCCTCGGAACGATTAGCGGTGAAGATTACAGTGTACTGCTGGCGGCATTGGAAACGGTGGGGGATATTTCAACGTTAGGAGAACTTAATTCTACAGCGTCGGGAGAAGAATCAGCGATCATTTCAATCAACGGCTTGGACGCGGTTGACATGTCTGATCAAAGAACCAAGTTTGAAACAAAAGATCAAAAAGAAGATTTAAGGTTTTATTTAAAGACATTAGGCGACACAAAAGAAACCATCGACGTGAATATCAAGCCTGTTGTTTTTTCACTGGATGAAAAAGCCATCAATATTGCGGTAAAAAATGGATCAACCATCGTGATTGGCGGTTTATTTAAGAATGTGACCGTGAACACGGAAAGCCGGATTCCTTTGATCAGCGATATTCCGCTTATCCGTGACGTACCTTTCGAGGAAATTCCGTTTTTGGGTTTCGCGTTCCGGAATCAAAATAAAACGTTGCGCAAGACGGAAATCATCGTGTTTGTGACGGCAAAAACGATTGACGCAAAAATAGACGATTCGGCCTTATGAAACATAAAATCAAATTGACTCTCTTTGTTTTGCTCAGCCTTGTTTTTTCCGGATGTGCCACCGTCCCGTCGGGACAAAAAAAATCCAATATTAAACCTATTCAGGACATTTACCTTAAAGATGCTTGCCAGCGTCTTGATATCGCCTGGGATTGGGATCAGATTACTCAAATTATCACCTTAAGAAAAGGCGATGTGACGGTAACCATGTTGATTGACAGTAATTTTGCTTTATATGGCAATAAGCAAATCGAATTGATTAAACCATTACGGGTGAAAAAAGGCGCTATTCTCATCCCTAAAGATTTTCATGATAAAATATTGGTTATTTTTGAAAAAGCCGAAGTTGCGGCGGACGATAAGCATTTTGACAAAAAAGCACGCACGGGCGGTTCTTACAGGCTGACAAAGATTAGAGAAGTCGTCATTGACGCTGGACATGGAGGGAAAGACCCAGGGGCGATGGGGAACAATAATTCAAAAGAAAAAGAAATCGTTTTGGATATTTCTAAACGAGTAAAAAGGCTTCTTGAAAAACAGAATATCAAAGTTTTTATGACACGCCCGGATGATCAGTTTGTTACGTTACAAGGCCGCACCGAGATTGCGAGTAAAACTCAAGCCGATGCCTTTATCAGTATTCATGCCAATTCATCACCCAAAAAAAGTGTTAGCGGTATTGAAATATTTTCCTTGAGGGAATTAACCCAGGCAGAAAAAGATGATGAAAACCGCAGGCTGAATCGAAAATTATTATTATCCAATTTGGCAACAAACTCCAACGATAAAAATGTGGCATTTATCGTCGAGGATTTATTGACGCAATATAAAGGGTCCGAATCTATAAAGTTGGCGCGGATCATTGGAGATAATTTATCCAGAACCACCAAGGCTACCAATCGCGGGACAAAGACGGCCGGTTTTTATGTTTTACGTAACACATTTGTTCCGGCGGTATTGATCGAGGTTGGTTTTTTATCGAATCCGAAAGAAGAAAGACTTTTAAAATCCAGTAGCTACAGAGACAAGATTGCTGCGGGCATTGCGAACAGTTTATTGGAATATTCTCAAGGTAAATAACATTCTATGAATAGAAATTCTGCGATTGGCGTATTTGACTCCGGATTGGGCGGGCTGACGGTTGTTAAAGAATTGATGAAACAATTGCCCCATGAAGATATTGTTTACTTCGGTGATACCGCCCGGGTTCCATACGGTACAAAATCCAAAGAATCAATTATTAGTTTTTCCAAAGAAAACACTGACATTCTTATTAAAAAGAATGTCAAGATGGTGGTGGTAGCTTGTAATTCCTCGTCGAGTTACGCTATGCCGCTGCTAAAGAAAAACTATACGATTCCGATTCTCGGGGTTATTAAACCCGGAGCTGAAAAAGCTGCGCGCTTAACACGCAATAACCGTATCGGTGTTATCGCGACATCAGCCACCATCAAAAGCGGCCAGTACACAAAAAATATTCTGAAGTTTAACCGCAGCGCGAAAATTATTTCACAGCCATGCGCTTTATTTGTTCCTTTAGTCGAAGAAGGCTGGTTCGATGATGAGGCAACGAAGCTCATTGCGAAAACATACCTGAGCAGTTTAAATAAATTTAAAATTGATACTCTGATTTTAGGCTGCACTCATTATCCATTATTAAGGAAAGTGATTCAAAAGACCGTCGGGAATGATGTTGTTTTGGTAGATTCAGCTCATGAGATTGCCGAGCAGGTCAAGGTCATATTAAGAGAAAATGACCTGACGAAAACAAGCGGAATACCTAAGTACAGTTTTTTAGTGTCTGATAAACCGCAACAATTCGGTAAGATTGCGAGAAATTTTTTGGGAAAAGAAATAAAGGCAACCAAGATTTAAAGGATCAGAAATGTTTGAATTATTATTAAAAGGTGATATTGCCTCAGCGCATTTTTTGCGAGGTTATCCAGGAAAATGCAAAGACCTGCACGGGCATACCTGGAAAGTGGAAGTTTTTATAAAGTCGGAACAACTAAATGAAATAGGCATGGTTGAAGATTTTGCGATTTTAAAAAAACAGTTTAAACATTTTCTGGAGACGTTAGATCATAAATGTTTAAATGATTTGGATTATTTTAAAGCGGTCAATCCGACGGCGGAAAACATCGCCAAATATATATATCAACAATTTACTCCGGTCGTATCTCCTCTCAAAGTTTTTAAAGTTCAGGTGTGGGAATCAGACATGGCGAGCGCGTCTTATTACGAAACATGAAAAAAGCAGTTGTTTTATTATCCGGCGGGTTAGATTCAGCGACGATTCTTTACATGGCCAAAGAAAAAAAGTTTCAGCCTTACGGTTTGATTTTTGATTATGGTCAGCGGCACAAACGGGAAATCGATCACGCGAAGAAAATTGCCCAATCAGTCAAATGCGACTATCAAGTTGTGCGCATTCAATTACCGTGGTTAGGATCATCACTGCTGGATAAAAAAATCAAAATCCCGTCGAGAAAGAAAATCAATCCCAAAGAAATACCGTCGACTTACGTGCCCGCCAGAAATATTATCTTTTTAAGTTTGGCCATGTCTTACGCGGAAGCGATTCACGCGCAAGCTGTTTTTATTGGCGCCAATGCCATTGACTATTCAGGCTATCCGGATTGCCGTCCTGATTTTATGAAGGCCTTTCAATCGGCTGTACAGAAAGGGATGAAGTCCGGAGTGCAAGGGCATTCCATTAAGATTTACGCTCCTTTAATCACATTATCCAAGGCCGGCATTATACGTAAAGGCATGGCCTTGAAGGTTCCCTATCGGTTGACGTGGTCGTGTTATCAAGGATTAAAGAAACCATGCGGCACGTGTGATAGTTGCGTCTTGAGGGCTAAAGGATTTTCCGATGCTGGATATGAAGATCCGGCCATCCGAAATAATTGATACTATTATGAACGCGAAACTTATTGAATTTTTTCAGTCTATTCAGGGAGAAGGAAAATTTTCCGGCGTGAAACAAGTCTTTGTCCGGTTCTTTGAATGTAATATGCATTGTGTCTGGTGCGATACGCCGCATTCCATCGGCGACACGACCAGGAATTATAAAGAAATGTCATTAGATGAAGTCTTTATGGAAATTAAAAAATATTGGCCGGGAAGTCATTCGGTTTCATTGACCGGCGGTGAACCATTAATACAATATAAATTTATCAAAGAATTATTGCCGAAACTGAATGACGCAAAAATGCCGGTTCACTTGGAAACCAATGGCATATTGCCGGATGAACTTAGCGAAGTGATTGAACAGTTAGACGTTGTTTCCATGGATTTAAAACTTCCCAGTTCCACACAATGCCGGCCTTACTGGGATGAACATAGAAGATTTTTAAGTATCGCTCGACGGAAAGATGTGTTTATTAAAACGGTGATAAGTTTAAAAACGAATGAACAAGATATTCAACAATCCATTGATTTAGTAGCTGGCGTGGATCCGAATATACTGTTCATCCTGCAGCCGAATACATTTGATTTAGGCCAGGGCATCATGAATCTTTGTCAAAGATATGAAACCTTGTGTTCTCAAAAATTAAACAATGTGCGCATTTTGCCTCAGATACACAAAATGCTTAAAGTTCGTTAGGAGAAGATAAATATGCCAAATAAAAAAAGTTCATATGATGAGTTACAAGAGAATGTACGGACGCTCAAATTACCCGAGATTGAAGTGTGGGAAAATAAATACAGCGACCGGGACTATAAAGTAGATCTTGAAATTCCCGAATTCACCTGCATTTGTCCTAAAACGGGATTACCGGATTTTGCTGTAATTTATATTTCTTATGGCCCCCGACGGAGTTGCGTCGAATTGAAATCATTTAAACTTTATTTAGTCGCGTATCGTGATGTCGGGATTTTTCATGAACATTTGGTGAATAAAATTCAGGACGATTTTGTAAAGAGTTGTCAGCCGCGCTGGTTAAAGATTAAAATCGTGATGAATCCTCGGGGAGGAATAGGCACGACGGTTGAATCTGAATATAAATCAAAAAAGAAATAATGAGGAGTTTTCCATGGCCCGTAATGATGGACGAAAAAACAATCAGTTAAGAAATATTAAGGTGACTAAAGATTATACCTGTCACGCCGAAGGTTCATGTTTAATCGAGTTTGGAGATACTAAAGTAATATGTACTGCCAGCGTCGAGGAAACGGTTCCGCCATTCTTAAAAGGTAAGGGAACAGGTTGGGTCACGGCTGAATATGGCATGCTTCCGCGCTCGACGGATACAAGAATGCGACGGGAAAAATCTTTAACAGCCGGACGGACATTAGAAATTCAACGGTTAATCGGACGCAGTTTACGCGCCGTCGTCGATATGAAGTTATTAGGCGAACGAACGATTATGGTGGATTGTGATGTTATTCAGGCCGATGGCGGGACGCGCACCGCTGCGATCACGGGGGGATATATTGCCTTGGCATTAGCGCTCAAAAAAATCAAAAAGAATGGATTGATTAAGGAAATTCCTTTAAAAGATTCTGTCGCGGCGATCAGCGTCGGAATTTTCGAGAATGAATTGATGTTGGATTTGAATTATAAAGAAGATTCCAAAGCCCAAATGGATATGAACGTGGTCATGGTGGGAGCTGGTTCATTCGTTGAAGTTCAAGGCACCGCCGAGGGCAGCCCGTTTGATCAAAAACAATTGACTCAACTTCTTGATTTAGCGAAAAAGGGAATCGAAGATTTAATTAGTATACAGAAAAAGAGTATCGGAAAGATTTGATGAAAGAACTGGTCGTCGCTACGAAAAACAAGGGGAAATTAAGAGAAATCAAAGAATTATTAAGAGAGTTCGATTTAAAAATTACTTCTTTGGCGGATTATCCCAATGCCCCGGATATCGTCGAGGATGGGACGACATTCCGCGAAAATGCTTTAATAAAAGCCAATATCATCGCGGCCTATACCAATCAATTGACCATGGGCGAAGATTCGGGGCTTTCGGTAGAAGCCTTGAATAATGCGCCGGGAATTTATTCAGCCCGCTATTCCGGAGAAAATGCCACCGACGAGAAAAATAATCAAAAATTGATTTCTGAGTTGAAAGGCGTTCCGGCGAATAAAAGAAGCGCTAAGTATCATTGTTGTATTGCGCTGGTTGATGATGAAAAGATTATTGATGTCGTCGAGGGTGAATGTTCCGGATTTATTGCTACGGAGCCGAGCGGAACAAATGGCTTTGGATACGACCCCTATTTTCTAATCCCAAAATATAACAAGACGTTTGGAGAGCTTGATCCTTCCATTAAATCCCAAATGAGCCATCGAGCGATGGCCCTTCAGGCCTTGAAAAAAACGCTTAAGAATTATATAAACCGTTAGCGTTTAATTATTCCTTCCACAATTCCGCCCACACCTTCTTTAATGGCTCCGCCCGTGTTTTTTAAAATGCGTAAAGGTGAGGTCTTTGGTTCAATGGCCGGCTTTTGAAGTGTTCCCGTAACTTTAAGCGAAGTAATATTCCGTGCCAAGATGGAGGACGTGATTTTTTTTATCGAGTCAGATTTGATCATAGCGATTTCACTCAGCGTCGGATAAACATCAAAATTGATGTTTTGGCTAAAATCCATCCATCCCTTAACGTTGAGTTTCATCGTTTGGCTTTCGAGATACAAATTATCTGAAAAAATCTTCCCGTCGTGAACCGTAAAATCCGCATGGTTGCCGGTATAAACGGTGTGAGTAAATTCTTTAATTAAAAGAATATTGGAAAGCCCTTGAATAATATTCAACTGCCAAAGATATCCGTCTTTAACATCAAATTTTCCTTTTCCGCGCCACGTTAAATAATCGAGCAAATAACCTTCCGAGGTAAGATTCAAATTGGCTTTTCCTGACAATTTATTTTTTAATTTTTGTCGGCTAGCCAGATCAGCCAAGTTGGCGTCAAATAGGTCCAAGCCTAATTTGAAAGGATATTCTTCATGCTCAAGATTTAAAGAAGAAATAGCATTTAATTCTCCCTGATATAAATCGGCAAAGACATTAAATTTGCTGATATTTTTATCCCGCTGAAGGTAAGTAAACTTAACATCAGTTAGCGGATGGTTTTTAATCGTCAAGCTGGATGATTTTCCATCTAAAGAAAGATTCCAATTTTTCCAATCGTTTGGATTTCCTCTAAATATAATATCGGTGTCGACGGTACCTTCTATTCCTAAACGTTCAATGGTTTCTTTATACGCGGGCAGAACATCCGCCAAATCGCTCATCTGAATGAATGTTTGCCCGGTGAATTGAATATCAGAGCCGAAGGGTTCAGAAAAATATATGTCGGCGGAACCGGAAAAATGAGATTGTAAATATTTTGCTTCGAGTATAGGAAAACGGATGGCGTTCATATACAAACGAATTTTGGCCTTCGCCGTTAGGTTTTTACTGCGCAGAGATGTATTGATGACCGGCTTGGAAAAATTTCTAAGCTCGCCGGTAAGCTTGAATGGAAAGTTTTTGTATTCTCCTCGCAGATCCGACCACTTCAGCGAATCTTTTGAGTAATGGATAAATCCGTCTAAATGTTCAATGGGTGCCGGTAATTTTTCAGATGTCAAAACAGCGTCTTGAAGGCGGGCATCGACTTTAATTTCTTGTTTATCTGAATCATCAGAATTTCCCCGATATGAAAGTTTGATGGCGGAACGCCCGGATAGATCAATCTTATATTTTGTGAAGAAATCAGGAAAATATTTCATGATCCGTTTTAAATCAATACTTTCCGTCGACAAAACCATATTGAATATCATATTTTTAAAGTCGGTGATTTCTCCGGATACTTTAAAATTCGTGTTCTCAGCATTAAATTTGGTTGATTCTATACTAATTTTGTTATTGGAAATCACAAGATCGCCATTGATATTACTGGCGGTATCAATATAGGGTAACCCAGTAATTAGTCCGCTGTTTAATCTCAATCGGCCGCTCAGTTCCGACTCATTAGCGTCGAGAATATTACGCATGTATTTGAAATCTAATGTCGGCGATCCCTGAAACTGATATCCATGGGGAAAAGTCATGACGGCATCTTGTAGCCTTAATTGACTTTGAATGTTAAGCGTGTTTTGACTGTGCTCAATGTAGAAATCATCCGTCGAAATATGGCTGTTAAGTAATTTCGTTTTTCCTAAAGTGATTTTGCTGTTTTCGCTTTCAATAAAACTTTTGACGATGAAATGCCCGTCGACCAACTCAAGAGAGAAGTTTTTAAGAAGCATGTGTCCGGCATATTGTTTGTCTTCCGAAAAATATAAGTTGGTGTCGGCAATATCAAAATCGCCAAAAATAGATAATTTAGGATTCCGATAAACCAGTGTCGTATTATGCGAAGTCAAATTTCCCGTAAATTGAAAGTCATTTCCCCGTCGGATTTTGGTTTGATCCGCTTTTAGCCCAATATCCAAATTAAAATTATGATCGGTCAAGTTGTAACTGAAGGACGGAACAACCGCGCGGATATTCCCTTCAAAAGAATTTTCTTGGCCGAAATTATATTTAGCTTCGGGAATTTGTAATTCACCGGAAGCCGTGATGGTTTGTTGATCAAGCACGATGGATGCATTTTTAAATTGAGCGTCGCCGGAGATTTTTACTTCCGGACTAAATTGTATATTCGTTCCTGAAAAATCTATATCGCCGAACATTCCCCAATGTTGATTACTGTGATAAACATTTATATTCGCTCCGGAAATTTTCCCCGGGTTTAATAGGGGTAAGGGAGAGGCGTAGAACTCTTTTAAATAGTGATTAAAATCGATATTAACCAGGGATATCTTGGCCTGAAGAGGATAAGTCCCCGGCGCATAATTTCCCTTCACGTGTATAAACGAATTTTTTCCGGGCACAAAAGCGCTCAATTGATAAGAAAGGTCACGCTTGAGCCCAACCGTCACATGGACATCTATACTTTTAAAACGTTCGGAAAAATCGTGGTCTAAATTCTTTTTAAGAAAATCAGCTTTGCCTTCGATGACTTTTAATTGTGCAATAAAAATTTTATTGCGATTATCTACCGGCTTATTTTTTTCCTGAACGAGCATATCTGAAAAATTAAAAGAGTTATCGGTGTTTTGAATAATCTGTATGATCGGTTTTTGTAAAGTTACGGAAGGAATAATAAAAATTTTATTTTTGATAAAAGGAATCAGCAAAATATTAAAATAAACTTCATCGATGGTAAGAAAAGCCCTTTGTTTATCATTTTCCATAATCAGAATATTTTCCAGACTAAAACCCTTGATGAGTTTAAAGGAAACTTTCTGAATGAAGACGGGCCGATGAATCGATTTGGATATTTCGGTTTCAATAGCTGTTTTGATATGGCCGGGAAGGAGAATGCGGTTAAGATAAAAATAGATAACCGCACCTAACATGATGAATAGCAATAGGATAAATATTATTTTTTTTATCATTCCGATAATTATAAAAGCTTATTTGTTAAAAGGGAACAATACTCTCTGACCCTTCGACTCGCTCACTTGCGTTCGCTCGCTCAGGGTGATTCGCCTCCTACCCCATGGTGAGCGACCGAAGGGAGTCGAACCAAAAAAAGGCAGATCCTTCGCTAATAAATTAGGAAGAACCTGCCAATATAAAATGGTCGGGGAGCAGGGATTCGAACCCTGGACCCCATGCTCCCAAAGCACGTACGCTAGCCAGCTGCGCCACTCCCCGAACACAAGTTTATCTGAAAGTAAAACTACCTATTCAAGAAGGTCGTAGTATATCATGCGTTTTTTAGGAATGCAAGAAAGTATATTTTTGCATTTGTCGAGAAGGAATGAGAGGGTTATGAATGTTTTAAAAAAAATTTTGACAAATATGCGAATTGGGGTTATACTTTTTTCAATTCACACAAAGCTATAAATATCCAAATTCCCCAATCAAGCAGTAAAAATCCAAGATTAACTTTAGTGTTATGTCTTTAACTCGGTGTATCATTTTTTGATACTTAACCGTATTTTTATATGATTTTTACTCATTTTATGGGGGAATTGGTTATGCTGAGCTTAAAAAATAGGGAAAAAAGAATACTCGGCCGCAAAGTTATATGCAGTTTTGTGGCGTTTTCGTTTATTTTCACCTCAATCTTACCCCCGCAAGTGGCTGCTCAAAGCCTTCCTACCATCTTAAATCTACCCATACCCGGTTCATTAGTGGCTCAAACATCAGGGTTTACGCCGGCTTTGATCAGAGGAATCACGATCAATCCTGAAAATCCTCTTAATTTTACCTTTTATGTGAGTAAAGGTGATCAGAATATTACCGATACTCAATTACAAGAAGAATCCAGCAAGTTAATTAAGTACTTCCTTGCTACACTCACTACCCCGTCCCGAGATCTGTGGGTCAACTTATCTCCGTATGAAAAAGATAAGATGATTCCGGCTGAATTTGGCGTCACTGAGATGGGCCGCGATTTATTGGCTCAAGATTACGTGCTAAAGCAATTAACCGCATCACTTATGTATCCCGAGAATGAGTTAGGAAAGAAGTTCTGGGAAAAAGTCCATAAGAAAGCTTTTGATAAATTCGGAACAAGCGATATTCCGGTTGAAACATTCAATAAGATTTGGATTGTGCCAGAGAGAGCGGCTGTTTATGAACATGATGGCAGCGCGTTTGTCTTAAACAGTCACTTAAAAGTGATGTTAGCTCAAGATTATATGGCTTTACGACCGGATCAAAAAGTTGCTGACGAGAATGACAAGAATGAAATGATTTCTCAATTGATCAAAGAGATTCTTATACCTGAGATTGAAAAGGAAGTGAATGAAGGAGAAACATTCGCGAGTTTAAGACAAATGTTTAATTCGATGATTTTAGCCGCTTGGTTTAAGAACAATCTAAAAGAAAGTCTTCTCGGTCAAGTGTACGTCGATCAAAAGAAAACCGCTGGTGTAGATGTCGACGATCCGACGATCAAAGAGAAGATTTATGATCAATATTTAAAAGCGTTTAAATTGGGTGTTTATAACTATATTAAAGAAGAATACGATCCGACGGTACAGAAGGTCATTCCTCGACAATATTTTTCAGGCGGAACTGATTTTGAATCGATCGACAAAGCGGTTATGTCGGAAACATATACCGATTTAAATACCGCGCCGGATTACGCGTTGATCGGAGCGCAAGATTTAGCTAAAGACAATGAATTGAAGGCCTTTAACGTCGATCTAATTGAATCAAACGACGAGAACGCGAAAGCTGTTAAGCAATACAATAAAGACGCGGCTATGTTTGGTTTTAAGAGTAAGGAAGAAAGGCAGAAGATCAAGACGGAAAAATTGTATGAAGATTATATCAAATTAAAAGGGGCAGAATTAAAAGTAACGTTAAATAACTTAAAAATCGAACAACTTGAAGATCTTTGGGGATTAAGTTGGAGTAAAGGTGCGAGGGATTTAGGTTTTCACAGTCTCTTTGATGAAAATATATACAATATAAAAAATAAAATAATAGCAGAAAATGACAGTGAGGAAAAAGATAAAAAGTTATTCTTTATTACTGTAGCCATCATTCTTAGAACCAAAAAACTTTCTCAGCCTGTAGGAGGAGGGGGAGGCTATCTAGCTGATTATTCCATGTTGGCTGACGCTGCAGCGGATTCTCAAACTAAAACCAAAAAGCAAGTCGTTGAAGATCTTGATAAAGTAATTGATCGTAATCTGAATCAGTTATATGTAACCGATCTTTTTTCTATAAAAAGCACAATATCGAGGAAATATTCAGATGAAAAACAATTTACGGAAGAAGAATTAAAAAATTTATTAGGTGCCCTTTATGGAAAAGTATATGACGCGGCGATGTTGTCGGAAATGATTGAAAAACATAGACAGAATTTTGTCGAAAAAAGATTGCGGGATCTTGATGATCAACTCATGAATACGATCGCGTATGAGAATTTATGGGACAAGGATGATTTAAAGAAAAAGACGGAAAAAATAATTACGTACGTTCGTTGGATTCCCACCAAATTTCATCATTTAATTGTCCTTAGAGAAATGAGCTATCGGCTTCTATTGTCGAACGAAGACTGGAAAGTAGAAATACGAAGTAGTATAGAAGAAGCGTTCAAGTACGCTTTCATCAATATAGGTGAACCATTGAGTAGTTTGAGTCCTAAAGAACTTTCTGAATTAAGGGACATACTCATCGAAAAGCGGGATAAAGAAGACCATCGGTTTCACAGTTATGACCCGATGGCTTATGATCCAAGATGGACAGATAAAGTAAAAAAAGATATGTGGCGGAAACGTGGCAGTCTTTCTGTCGAGAACTGGAATATGAGGATTAAAGCTGTTGAAGAAGTAATAATGGAAAAAGACGCGGCGTTGTTAAGCTTTGAAGCGATCGATCAAGAAGTGTCAAGAAAGACAAAATGGCAAATAGCTGAAGATATTGAAATTGCGACAGAAAAATATAGAGAATATAGTCTGGCTCTTGACGCAAAAAGAAAAGAACTGCTGGAGTATAGCGTTGATTATCCATTTCAAACCAAGGATCAATTAGAAAAATTTCTGGATAAGGAGAATTATAAATTGGTTTATGGTTCAGACCGGGCGATGTTAAATAACGGTATACCTGCTAATAAACCGGGTTCAGCCTTAACGAATGGTGATTTTAATAGTTTTATTGGGAATACGCAAAATGAAAATCCGTTCTGGACAAATATGAAATTGAATACCGACGGAATAAAGCCTTATTTAACTAAATACGGATTTACTGTTAATGATGTTGAGAAGCTAAAAAAACCGCACAGCACGTTTGGTCAATGGGCCACTGAGAAATTTATTGGTAAAGAAGGACAAGAATATGACGCGGAATTTTTCCATATCCGTATTGTGAATAATAATGATAAAGGCCCTGGCCGCGGAGGTATTCGCACCCTTCCAGCCAGTCAATTATTGGCGGATAAACATTTTAAGGCGGTATTTAAAAAATTTGTTTCGGATAAGAAGTCAATTCCCACTGAAAAACAGGTTAAAAATTTTATCGCTCACTGGATTGAAGATGAAGCTAAGGCCTTATCTTTAGGGATGACTTATAAAAATGCCGGTATTGATATCCCTTATGGTGGAGCTAAAGGAACTGTTTTTGTCGGAAAAATTGTTCAAGAGAAAGGCGAATGGACAATCAAGGATTATAATAACTGGAACAATAAAGAAAATCGCGCCAGAATTGCTAAACGGCATGGACAAGAATTAGCCAAAGCGAATCAAGTCGGGATAACGATAGATATACCCGCCGGTGATGTGAATACCGGTTCAGACGTATTGACTTGGTATTTAGAAGGCTGGCTGCAAGTTAAAGTTGGACAGGCTCTTAATCAAGGTAATTCGGGCACATCTTTTGATAATGCAGATGAGAAGTTAGAAGAAATTTTATGGGAAGCTTACGATCAATCTATAAATACTGTTTCAGCGACCAAAACACCATATATCGATGCTTTAGTTAAATATAAAGAAGAAACAGGAAATCCTGTTCCTGAACTTGGCACGTTTGCCGGAAAAGCGTTAGGTAAAGGCGGTGTTGAAGGCCGCAATGAAGCCACAGGTTTTGGTGTTTATGACATTATTAAAGGGTCATTGAAAGATGAACTACAAGGAAAGACCGTCGCTGTGCATGGATTTGGTAATGGCGCGCAATTCTTAGCATTAAGATTGACTCAAGAAAATAAAGCGGTTCTTCAAGTCATCAGCAATAGTGAGATTGTTTTGATCAAGAAAAGCGGATGGACGCATGATGAAATCAAATTTATGGTGGATAGCGGACGTCGGGTGAGTGAATTATGGAATACAGGAAAAATCAATCGTACTGGTGTTGAAGCCATTAGGGGAGATCGAAATAATCCTCAAGATCAGAAGAAATTAGCTGCCGCGGTGCTTGAGTATGAATCAGATATTTTGGTAACTTTTGCTTTAGAAAATTCAATTACGAGAGAAAATGCGAATGCAGTCAAAGCAAAAAATATTTATGAAGGGGCTAATGGTTCTATTGATTCCGCAGGTGAAAAAATTCTTTCCAATAAAGGTATACGAGTTTACCTCGACGGACTAGCCAGCGCGGGTGGAGTCGCGGTTTCTTCCATCGAGACGGCACAAGCCAAGTCAGGAAGAATGTATTCAATGGACGACGTTGATCAAGAACGCCAGGCGATTATGGAGATAGCCTTAGAAAAAACTGAAATTATCATGAATGAAAATCCAGGCATCAGCATTCGCAACGCTTATTATCTTTTAGCCTTACAAAATATCCGCAATGCCAAAATTGCAAAAGAAAAGGAAACCGCAGTTATCAAGACAAACAGCGCCCTTGAGTCTGAAACGGAAGCAATTGACAAGACAGACGATGCATTGCTGGCCAATAATAAGGGAGAAACAGGCAGCCTAAGAATGAGGCTGTCTAAAGAAGACCGTGAAATATTGAAACTTTATAATGAGAAATTGTCAAAAAAATTACTTCAAATATATCCAAATGAGAAATATTTAGAAAACCCGTTTAGTGAATTAACGGCGCAACAATTGGAAAATTTAAAAATAATGGTGGGAAATCAACGGTTTTATTATTTGATCAGTGACAAGATTTGGCGCAGCGCCGACTGGAAAAAATTATTGGAAATTGTCACCCGGCGGATCGACGCCTTGAAGAAATCCATTTCTTCGGGAAAGATTAAGACAGAAGCCGACGCGGCGATGATAGCGACGATCGATCCGCTTTTACAGAAAGAACATGCTGATCTTTTCGGAATCAAGTCTGTTAATGGACGAGAGTTGCATGTTGAAAAAACGATTGGTAAAGCTGCTGAATTATTAGGAAAAGAACGCGATCAACTATTGGCCCAACGCGCATTTATTATTTGGCAACAGCAAATAGGATTAATCAAGCCGGTTTGGAATGATCCCGTTTTAGGTTGGGCGAATCCCAATGACAAATGGGTTCATCCGCTGTATGAATATACAAAAACAACCGCCCAAATACGAGAAGGAATGAGAGATAATGCGTTGGGAAAGAAAACGGATAATGCATGGAGATTAAATAATGAGGTTCACCCGTCGCAAAAATATTTTGAATCGGGCCTAGAAGCAACAGGTCCTGCTGCCGATGTGGGCATGGCGATCAGTATTTTTAATGCGGCCATAAATGGCATTGAGAGTTATATGATCGATTATGAAGATGCTACACCAGATGAATATGGGGCTCAACAATTTCAACAAGTGAAAGTCATTAATCAATTATTAAAACGTGAATGGAAAAAGGGTGTTAAATATTTCCATCCAACAAAGAAAAAAGAATATGAAGTTCAAATTGGTGAAGAATTAATGCCGGTGATTATTGCCCGTATTCCTGGGTTCGCTTTAAAGGATCGAAGGATTTCTTACAAAGGGAAAAAAGTCCCTGAAATATTTTCTAAATACCTCATTCATATATTAAATAATTTTGACGCTGCTAACGCAAATACAGAAGAAGGAATGGCTGTTTATTTCCCTAAAATTGAGTCACCTCAAGATGCTCAGCTTTTAGCAAAATTGAATATGTTTGTAGAGAATGAGATTGGTGTTGAGCACGGGACACTCAAATTTAAAATGTTGAATGAACGGCATGGTTTTTCACGAAATCAAGAAGTCATCATGTGGATTTTATCACCTTGGCTATTAGGCCCCAACGTCGGACGATGGGATGATACCAATAGTTTATTCGAATTACATTTGGGTAATCTTAAGACCGGCCAAGGCTTTATGAATCCGAGTGAATTTGGTATGACATCAAAGCAGCTGCATGCGTATACTCGTCGTAACGCATTATTAACTTTATTGGTGGCTTTAGATGAAAATGGAGAAATGACCAAAGGTGCGCCGATCGGCGGTATGTTTGCCGGGATGAAAACAAAAAATGCGGAATGGAATAAGAAGGCCCTTTCACAAATATTTTTCGATAAGTTACGCGAGCGTTTAACGGGACTCTTTGCTTTAAATGGAAAACTTTATGATACCTATCATCAAAGTTGGGTGGCAACACCGGAAGCCGATTATGTCCAGGCAGGGGCGAGACCTCTTCAAGCCAAATTTGAAGAATTAGAAGGTTTGGTACAAGAACTCAGTGACGATCAGCGCTTCATTTTAAACAATTTGGGATTGATTAATGAAGATGGAAAAATCACTCCGTATGAAGTGACAAAGGAACGTTTAGAAAATCTTTGGTCCGAAGCTGATTACAATGAAATGTATAGCATCCCTGAAGGAAATGTCACGATCGAAGAGTTGGAGTATGCTATTTTCATGGCGAGTGAATATGAGTTTCAAATTCTGAATGGAAATAATGCCGCGAAAATTGATGATTACCGCACCGGCGGGGCCATTATGAATGATTTCGCGACATATGAAATATTCTGGCATTGGGTTAAACAAATTCTGGATAATGAGGTTAAATTAACAAAGAGCGGAAAAACCTTGTATGGAACACAATATCAAGAAGGTACAAAAATAACCTGGGATATCATTAAATCACTTTTGGATGAGCGCAGACAAAAAGTGGCTGAATATTTTGAATCACATCCGGATAATCCCATGAATTTTGACCGTAGCTTGGCTGAAGTCAGCATGGAAGTTTTAGAGAGACAGCTTGGAAGTAATGAATATATTTCTTATGGAGCGAGAGTTTTAATCGCTTTGCGCGGAATTACCGACGAAGAAAAACGCCAAACGCTTATGGATGTGATTTTTTCTCCACGAACAGCAACGGTGGTAAGGAAAAATCTAGCCAAAGGCGAAGAAAAAGCGCAACTGGAAGCAGCCTTAGAAGAACGGGATTTCGTTTATGATTTTTACCCTGAATATACGGCGAAAGCTCTTCAGGAATTACGCATTTCACAAAATGCAAAATTTCTTAAAGGACAATTGCCCCTTGGTGATTATCAACAATTTATTAAGAATTATTACAAAAAAGGACGTGAACTTTCAGGCCTTGACCAAGCGCTTATCGCCGGGGAAGAAGAATTTGGTAAAAAGGAATTCCATCCCGGATTTTTTGATTTGGATCATGTGCCTTTTTCAGGAGTTGTTCAACAAATTCTTGAAAGGGAAATTAGTCAAAAAGACATTAATCCAGAGACAAGGGCCGCATATCAGCAAACTCTATCAGAGCTTAAAGCAAAATCAGCAAAACAGGCCGATAAAGATGAAGCATTATTGTCCGACGAAATTGACGCGATATTAAGCGAACCGCTCAATGATAATGTCGATGAATCCAAGGACATTGAAAAATTAGAAGGAATAAAAGCGCTTTTTCAAACCGAATTTGAAAAAGAATTAAAATCAGGGTTTGATTGGACTTCGGTAACAGAAGAAGAAGCAAAAACAATATGGAAGAATGAAACCCACCAATCACCTATCCGATGGCAAGATTCTATTGATTATATAAATGTGCGTATTTGGCTGTTGACTTATCGTCATTTAAACCAGGTACAGCTGATGAACCAGTTTCTCGAGGATACAAAGGAAAGGTCTTCTTCTAATGGTCAAACATCAAAATGGTCGGACAGAGCAGCTATCAAATTATTTAATGCGATTATAAAGAAATCTGGTGAACTTGCGCAGGACGATAAACAAGTCGCCGATAGGGCTGTTATATCCGAAAGTGTTGAAAATCGACGGGAAACAGGCCTGGCGAAACAATTAGCAGAAACATTAAATACGCCGTTAAGCGCGTTGAGTATTAAAGAACTTCGCGATAAAAAATTATGGGCCGAAACAGAAATTGAGAGCGAATTTTCCCGGAAATTTGCAAGTGCGCATCCAGTTAAGAATGCCAAAGATATATTTTTGCAGCTCATATCATTTAACTCCATACTCGATCTGCAAAGAATCATTGATCATATTGATGAACTCTTAAATAAAAAGAATTATTCAGAAGATACGAAAGTATTGTCCAGGGCAATATCCTTGTCCGAGAATGATAGCGAAGAAGTTTTTAAGAATGTCATCATTCGATTTGATCCAAAAGATCCTGGAAAATATAAACAGTTGGTTCAAATAAGAGATTTGATCACTAATTTAGTCGGAACAGAGCCTCAAGACAATCCAGTAAGACTTGGTCCTTATCAGCCGACGAAGCGATGGTTATCCATCATCGACGAGAAAATTGACCAGGCGCAGATAGCGGAATTATTGAAAATGCCGTTAGGTAAAAATTTTGAAGAGCTTGAGAAGCAAAGTGAATGGTTTCAGACTGAAATTAAAAATATAGGTTATACGTTTGACTGGCCGGCCTATTCCGACAAAGACATTCAGGAAAATTTCGATAATTTTCTTTTAATTATGGATTTGCAAAAGAAACTTAATCTTATTCACGCGTATATGTGGGTTGCAGAACAAATTAAACGAGGCAAATCGCTGAATGAATTGTTAACAAATGAAATAGCGGTGCTTAATGACGTAAAAAATACAGGTAAAAACGGTTTCTCCAAAGCAACGTATATGAATGGAAGTGAAAAACTCACGGCTTTGGAAACATTGCTCAAAGATGAAATTGTATTCACACCCGAGCACACCGCTTTTGTGAATTTAAATCCTAAAAAATCCTTAATGGTCAAAGAAATAATTTCCTCCGTCGAGAAAAGAATTCCAGCTGAGCAAGCCATAGTGGCACAGAGTGAACTGTCTGAAGAAGATAGTAATTTATTATTTACGCAGATCGTTGATCAATTTGATAAGAAACAGCTTAAAGAATTAAGGTATTTGTTATTATCAGAAAAAATTGGGTTATCAGAGGGAAATGGTCATGGAATTGTTCCTGATGATATTTTTTCCGGCGAGAAAATTGCCGTAAGCGCGCCAAAAACGATCATTATTGACGGACTTCAAGCAACGCCGGAATTGTTATCCATCATCGACGAGAAAATCGACCAGGCGCAGATAGCGGTTAAAGAATCTTCCAAGCCTGAAACAAAAAATAAGAAAACGACTCAAACGCATGAAGTATTGATTAATCAAAACGTTAAGAATCAACTGATTACCGCGAAGAATAATGGATTTAAATGGGAATCCGGTGAAAAGGCTTTCACCACGTTTAAAAAAATCAAACGTGATTATGCCCTATTATCTGACGCGCAATTACAAGAATTGTTTAAATCCCTTTTAGATTTAACAAAGTATCCGACTAATTTTAAACGTGAATTAGATAAATTAAGTGTAGATGACCGTCAACAATTATTGGAATACGCTCACAACAATAGATCTGATTTTCCATTTATCGATTCACTTGATTTAGATAATAATGTTCAGCTTCTTAAAACAAAGTTATCACACATAGAAAAAGAATTACGGGACATCGACCAAACTAAATTTTTTATGATCGAGGAATTGAAAGCTTCTTATGTGCTGGTCAACGTCGCTATAAAACTTGCTGAGGAAGAAGATGAGGCCTTGCTTTTAGAGGAGCCCGGTGCGGAAAAGGAATTATCGAAGTCAAGCCGAACTGAATTAGAACAATCTAGTAAAAAAGAATTAGAGAAAAAAGATTTTTATCAAGATTCAAAGAAAGAGTTATCGGAATCGCAAGAAGAAATCGAATGGTTGGAATTTTTAGAAGGGCCTGATCAATCCATGGCGGGACAAGATAAGTCCAAAGAAGTTAACTATTATAAAATCAAGGTTTGGCATCAGGTTCTTATAAAGCATCCAAAATTAAAGGCATTCAGTAAAGATGAACTTCAGAAATTTAAAGAAGCTGCCGACGCTGAAATCAAGAAAATGAATGGTTATCCTGAAAATTTTGCTCCGCTGAAGACTGCTAAAAGATTTTTAAACGCTGTCGAGAATCGGATATTGTTTCTGAATCTGTTAAGACTCACGGGAGATTCAACCGAAAACTTAAAAGATGTATTAGAAACATATGACTCCGAACTTTTAAAACAATTATATTCCTATCGTGAAAGAACTTCACCGCTTTATCCAGAATTAAGCCCGGAAGAGCTTGGAAAGAAAAAAGACCAAGTAGAGGCAGATCTAGAAAACACTTTCAAAAAGCTTGATGAGAGAGAAATGTCTGTGAAATCTACGATTGATTCCGTCGTGGAAGAATTATTTTACGCATATGTGGCCATGGCCCTTAAAGTTGCAGATCAAGCCATGTCTGCTGAAAATAAAAGGGAAGATGTCGATCGTTTTGAGATTATGAAATGGCACAATATTCTCCTCAAAAATTCAAATTTAGATGGAATTAAAAAAGACGAGCTTCTAGAGCAGGAAGAAAAAGCTAAGAATGAAATTAAGAAAATGAAAGATTACTCGGAAGACTCTATATTGCTGAGAGTATCAAAGGAATTTTTAACCGCCGTTGAACATCGAATATTGTTTTTGAATTTGTTAGAACGAATGAACGATTCACCCGAAAACGTCGAGGATATTTTAGAAACATACGATGTAGATCTTCTGAAGAAATTATTGTCTTATCGTAAAAATGATTCTCCGTCCTCGAATAAATTATTTTTCAGCTATTTGGAAAAAGAGCTTAAAGTAAAAGATCAAGCCGTCATTGGCGTTGAAACATTAAAATTGCTTGGGCCTGCCGAAATTTCAATCCTTGATATGGATTTGGATAAATTCCGGACGATAGATGATCTTTTAGATCATATCAATGATGTTTCCGATATATTAACAACCACCACCGACGAGACAACAAAGAAAGACGCACAATCTACGATCGAGCGTGCCGCCGCGCATATTTGGTGGAAAACGTATGGGGTCAACATGAAGCCCAATCAAATAAAAGCATGGCTCAGCTCTGAGAATAAAACAAATGCCGCGCATCTGACTGAAAACGGTATAAAAGAATTGGAGCTTATCATGGCGGATAAACTCCGACGAGATAAGACAATGTCTCTGGGACCAAAAGATTCAGCCCAGATAGCCTTGATTAGCGTGCAGCGATATACCACTGCAAATATTGAACAAATGAAAACCATCACAGAGCTTGAAAATTATAAAAAATCTCTTAACGAAAAGCGGGCAACGCCAAAGGGAGTATTGGATTTTTAC